>NZ_OZ244149.1:305454-610909 GCF_965216145.1 Candidatus Palauibacter sp. | reverse complement strand
GTCGTGCTCTTCATGGGCGGGCTGGAGCAGCGGACGATCCCGCGGCAGATGTGGGCCGGGATCCGTGAACAGATCAGCCCCGCGATCCTCGCGGTGGCCACGTTCCTGGTCGTATTCGCGCTCGCGCTCCTGCTCACCGTCGAATGGCTTCGCCGCCGGGCGTCGGCGTGAAAACCGTTCGACAAAGTTCCGCCCTAGCCGGGGGAGATAGTCCGCGAGTAGGATAGTACCCCGACCCGATTAGGTGACCTGATACGGTTCGACCCATGGGGAGGGAATATGTTGAGTGTCGCCCGTCCGCTGTCGCTCCCGCTTTCCGTCTTTCTCGCTTTCTGCCTGCTGCTTCTCGTCGCCGCCGCACCCCTCGCCGCACAGACGGCGGATTCCGGCGATACCGCGTGGCTGCTGACGTCCACCGCGCTCATCCTGTTCATGACCCTCCCGGGGCTGGCCCTCTTCTATGGCGGCCTCGTGCGCAGGAAGAATGTCGTGTCGGTGCTCCTCCAGTGTTTCGCGATCACCGGGATCGTCACGCTGATATGGACCGCGTTCGGCTACAGTCTTGCCTTCGACACCACCGGCATGGCCGCAGGCGAATCGGGCCTGCACGCCTTCGTGGGGACCTTCTCCAAGGCGTTCCTGAGAGGCGTGAGCGCCGACAGCGTGACGGGAACGATCCCCGAGGTGCTCTTCTTCGCCTTTCAGCTCACGTTCGCGATCATCACGCCCGGCCTCATCATCGGGGCGTTCGCCGAGAGGATGAAGTTCTCGGCCATGCTCCTCTTCACCGCCCTCTGGGTCAGCTTCTGCTATCTGCCGATCGCGCACATGGTCTGGGCGGGAGAGGGCTCCTTCCTCGGTGACCTGGGGGTCATCGACTTCGCCGGCGGTGCCGTCGTCCACATCACAGCGGGTACGGCCGCTCTCGTGGCCGCGGTCATGGTCGGCGCGAGGCGGGGATTTCCCCATGCAATCGAGCCTCCGCACAACCTCACGCTGACGCTGATCGGCACCGCGATGCTCTGGGTGGGCTGGTTCGGTTTCAACGGGGGCAGCGCCCTGGCCGCGGGCGGACAGGCGGCGATGGCCGTCGTCGTCACCCAGATCTCGCCCTGCGTGGCCGCGCTCACGTGGATGTTGATCGAGACGCTCAGGGTGGGGAAGCCCAGCGCCCTCGGGTTCGCGACGGGAGCGATCGCGGGCCTGGCCGGCATCACCCCCGCCGCCGGCACGGTGGGACCGGTCGGGGCCATAGCGATAGGCTTCGTCGCGGGCACGCTGGGCTACGTCGCGGCGACCTCCCTGAAGTACAGGTTCCGGTACGATGACGCGCTGGATGTCGTGGGCGTGCACGGCGTGGGCGGTTTCGTCGGCATCGTCATGCTCGCGGTGTTCTCCTCCACCACGTTCGGCGGATCGATGGCGAACCTCGACATGCCACGGCAGCTGGGCGTCCAGTTCCTCGGCGGACTATTCACGGTCGTCTACACCGCCATCGTCAGTGTGGTGATCCTGAAGGTCGTCGATCTCCTGGTCGGCCTGAGGGTCGAGGAACACGAAGAACTCGAGGGTCTCGACCTGACCCAGCATGGCGAGGTCGGCTACCGCGACCTCTAGCATCCAGCGGGCTGCGGGCAGCGCCGCCGGTCAGTTTCCGTCGATCGAGAGGTTCACCAGTTCGCGGAAGCGCTCAAGCGGATTGTCCCCGCGCGGCGTCTGAGTGAACACGAGCCCGATGATCTCGCGCTCGGGATCGAGCCACGCGTTGGTGCCGTCTGAGCCGCCATGGCCGAAGGTGCCGTCCGCAAGCCGCCAGCCGTAGGCGTAGTAGCTCGCGTCCTCACCCTCTCCGGCGATGTGGATCTTCGGCGAGGTCATCATCTCGACGGACTCCGGATCGAGGATTCGGGCGCCGTCGTAGACGCCGCCGTTGAGGAACATCTGCGAGAAGACCGCATAGTCCCAGGTCGTCGAGATCATGCCGCCTGACGCGCGCGCGAACGGAAAGGCGACGGGTCCTCCGGGCGTGCCGCCGGGAGCCCAATCCCCGTCCGGCCCGCGCTGGTAGTAGACGGCGCCCATGCGATCGAGCTTGCCGCCCACAGGGTGCTCGGCCCGGTGGTTGTAGGAATCCTCCATCCCCAGCGGTCCATAGACCTTCGCCATCAACCGATCCTCGAGCAGTTGGCCGGAGGCGATCTCGACCAGCGCCCCGAGCGTGTTGTAGCCGGGGTTGTTGTAGGCGTAGGACTCTCCCGGCGTCACCTCCGCTCCAATCGCGCCGAAGCGGGCCGATTCGCTCTGGAGGGTCGGATCGTCGCCCAGCGGTTGCAGAAAGAGGGTGGGGATCCGGAGCCCGCTGCTGTGGGACAGGAGGTGGCCGATGGTGATGAAGCCCGCCCGATAGTTGTCCCACTCGGGCATGTATTCGCGGACGAGGTCGTCGTACGAGAGTTCGCCTTCTTCCGCGAGCTGGGCGATCGCGGTGGCGACCAGCGGCTTGGTGTTCGACGCCATGCGGAACAGCGTGTTCCGTTCCATGGGCAGGCCGCGCTCCTTGTCGCGCATCCCGACCGCTTCGTGGAGGACGATCCGGCCCTTCCGGGCGATGAGGACGACAGCCCCCACGAGATCTCCGCGTTCCACCGCCTCGTGGTACAGGCCGAGCGCTCCCTCGAGGACCGCACGCGACATGCCCACGTCCTCCGGCTCGCCGTAGGAGAGGGTCTTCGCCTCCTGCGCCGCCACCGTCGGCGCCGAAAGCACCGCCATGGGCAGGATGACCGCGGCTGCAAGCCACGCGACGGCGCGAACGCCGCTGAAGCGCCGGGAATACTGCATCAGTCCTCCTCCGAGTGCGGAAGAAAAGAATGGGCCGGGGCCCCTGCTGGAACCCTAACCCGGCTGGAGAGCGCGAACCAGATCCGGCCTGACCTTGCCCCCCGGCGTCCGGTGCGGACATCTAATGGGCCGGGCGGTCGGCGCCGGGCCGACGCGTCGACGATTCCCGCGCACGGAGGCGTTGCCCACATCGGTGCCCACATCATCGTCTACTTGAACGGGGACTACCTCCCCATCGGCGAGGCTGTCGTGTCCGTGGAGGACCGCGGATTCCTGTTCGCGGATGCCGTCTACGAGGCGGCGCCGGCCTACAACGGCTGCTGCTTCCTCATCGAGCGCCACCTGGCGCGGCTCGCCTGGGGTCTGCGCACGCTCCGCATCGAGGCCGACGTGACCCCGCTCGGCGACGTGGGCGATGAACTCATGGCGCGAAACGACCTACTCGACGCGGAGTTCTCCGTCTATTACATGCAGGTGACGCGGGGCGCCGCGCCGCGCACGCACGCCTTCCCGAGAGCGCCGGTCCCGCCCACGGTCTACGCCTTCGCGAAGGAACTCGTCCGCACCACGCCCGCTCGCTGGGAGCGGGGCTTCGCCGCCATCACCGTCCCCGACCAGCGCTGGGCGCGCGCCGACATCAAGACCACCGGACTCCTCCCCAACGTCCTGGCGCAGCAGGCCGCGGTGGAGGCCGAGGTGGAGGACGCGATCTTCATCCGCGAGGGGATGGTGCTGGAGGGGACGCACAACAACGTGTTCGCGGTCATCGGCGGCGAGGTGACGACGGCTCCCGCTACGAACCACATCCTGCACGGCGTGACCCGCGCCTTCGCGCTCGAACTGTGCGAGGAGTTGGGGATCCCCGCCCCGGAGCGCGCCTTCACGGTGGACGAACTCCGGGGAGCCGAGGAGATCTTCTTCACCGGAACGACGACGGAGGTACGCCCCACCGTCGAACTGGATGGCCGGCCCGTGGGGAGCGGACGCCCGGGCGAAATCACCCGGGCGTTGTCGGAAGCCTACCGGCGGGCCGTCGCCCCCGGCTGAAGCCCCGTCGCGAAGCGGCTACCGCGCACCGGCAGCCGCCTGACGCCTAGCGCGTCTCGACGGGCTCCATGCGCAGGATCGCGGTCGCTTCGCCCCGCCGGCCATCGATGGCGATGTAGATCAGCCCGTCCGGACCCTGCCGGACATCGCGGATGCGACCGAGACCCTGGACGAGCGTCTCCTCGCGCATGACCTCCTGCCCGTCGAGCGTCAGGCGTGCAAGCTGCTCGCCGGCCATCCCGCCCGCGAACAGGTTTCCCTTCCAGTGGGGAAAGCGGTCGCCCGTGTAGAGGAGGAGTCCGGAAACCGCGATCGACGGCACCCAGAAGTGGACCGGAGGCTCCATCCCCTCCTTGTGCGTCCCCTCATGGATCGCGGTCCCCGAGCCATAGTTCACTCCGTAGCCCACGACCGGCCAGCCGTAGTTGAGTCCCGGCTGGACGAGGTTGAGTTCGTCGCCGCCCTGCGGCCCGTGTTCCGTGGCCCAGATGTCGCCCGTCTCCGGGTTGATGACCATCCCCTGCTGGTTACGGTGCCCGTAGCTCCAGATCTCCGGCCGGATGTTCGGGTCGCCGACGAAGGGGTTGTCCTCCGGGATCCCGCCGTCCTCGTACACCCGGTTGACGGTACCGTGGTGGTTGGAGGGATCCTGCGCCGGGTGGGCGTAGAGATCGCCGCGCGTCGACGCCTGGCGCTCTCCCACCGTGATGAAGAGGTGTCCCTGCCCGTCGAAGACGAGACGCGAACCGTAGTGCCCCCGCCCCTCGGAGACCGCGAGGAAGATCTCCTCGATGTCGGTGAGGGCCCCGTTCTCGTAGCGCCCGCGGATGACCGCCGTGGTCCCGCGCTCCGTCTCGTTCGGCTTCGAGAAGCTGAGGTAGAGGAGGCGGTTGGCCTCGAATTCGGGGTGCGGCACGACGTCGAGGAGCCCTCCCTGTCCCGCCGACACGACCTCGGGCACACCCGTCACGGGCTCGGGGAGGAGCAGACCATCGCGGACCACCCGGAGCCTTCCCTCCTTCTCCGTGACCAGCATCTCGCCGTTGGGGAGGAACGCGATCGACCAGGGGCGGACGAGGTCCTCCACCACGGGGACGAGCCGGTAGTCGTGGTACGCCGACTGCATCGCCTCCTGGCCCAGCGCCGGAGTCGCGATCGACAGAAGAAGCCCGGCGGCGAACATCGCCAAGGGGGTCCGCTTGCTCATCTCAGTTCTCATCTCATTTCCCGGGAAAAACCGTGTCGTCGCAAAAAACTGTCCCGCCACGCACCGACACAGCAAGGCTTGGCGGCTTCCGCCGGCCCTGAAACACCGACAGGCGAAGCAACGTTGGTCAGTCGTCCGCTTCGTCCGCGTGTCGCCGCGCGATCCGGTCCAGCTTCGGCTCGATGGAGGACATCACCGCCGCGAACAACACCAGCGCCCAGCCCACCGAGAGGATCAGGTGCACGCCGACCAACGACCGGGCACCGACCGAGACCGGGACGACGGCCGCGTAGTCCTGGGCAAGGGCGGTGAAGAACGCGAAGGACACCCAGTCGGTGATCCCCGTGCCGGCGTCGGCAAAGGCGCCCGGGCGAAAACGCTCCAGCGTTCCGTAGAACCCGGCGAACAGGAGGATGATCGTCAGGTAGCCGACCGCAAACCCGCCGATGGGGACCCACATGATGCGCAGGTACTCGGCGAGCTGGCCCAACACCTGAAGCCGCGGACGGAGCCAGGTGGCGGCGGCGCGCCCCAGAAGAAACCCGGCCGCCGGAAGCGCCACGAGCGAGACGGTCATCATAAGAACGATCCACAAGACCGAAGCGATGCCCGATAACCCAATGTCTTCCCGTATCACCCCGAACCCAAACAGGACACCAATCAAGGCAGGCAGCACACTCGCACCGAGGACCAGCAGCCATGGAGGCCGGGCGTCGCGCCATCCCTCGCGGCGGTGGCTGAGGAGGCCGACGAGCAGCGCGGTAAAGGGCATGCCCAGGAGCGGGACCGCCGCCACCAGCGGCGCCAGAGAGACGTCGCCCGCAACGAGCGCGGGAATGAACCCCAAGGTCAGCAGGGCGGACAGGATGAACGTCTCCCGACTCACCTCCCGATACCCGGAGAGGGACGACCGGTCGAGCCCGCCGATCAAGCCGACCGCCAGGGGGACAAGGGGCGGAATGATGACTCCCCAACCGACATACTGCGCGCCGGCCAACAGCGCGGTGACGACCCCGACCATCGAGCCGATCAGAATGCCGGTCCACGGGCCACTCCCCGATCCCCCGCGAAGGCCGACGCCCAAGCCGACGGCAAGCCCGCACCCCGCGCCCATCCAGACGTCGGTGTGTCCCCCGGTGATCGCGTAACCGAAGGTCACGACGACGGGGGCGACGACCGCCGCAATCCGGACCGCCAGCCAGATCAAACGGCTCACGCTTCCTCCTCCGCGTGGCGCCGCGCGATCCGGTCCAGCTTCGGCCCGATGGAAGTCATCACCGCCGCGAACAACACGACCACCCAGCCCGCCGACAGAATCAGGTGGACGCCGACGAGGGCCCGGGCGCCGACCGAAGCCGGGGCGACGGTCGCGTAGTCCTGGGCGAGGGCGGTGAAGAACGCGAAGGACAGCCAGTCGGTGATTCCCGCGCCGGCGTCGGCGAACGCGCCCGGGCTGAAGCGCTCCAGCATGCCGTAGAACCCGGCGAACAGGACGATGACCGTCAGGTAGCCGACCGCAAAGCCGCCGATCGGAACCCACATTTCACGCAGGTAGTCGGTGAGGTTGCCGTACACGCGAAGCCGCGGCTGGAGCCAGGTGAGGGCGGCACGCCCCACAAGGAACGCGGCCGCCGTAGCCCCCACCAGCTTGAGCGTCTGCTCACTGATGACTCGCAAGACCGAAACGCCCGGCACCTCTCGAATCGTTTCGGACACCATCAGGAAGAGCAACAAGGCAAACGTTGCCACCGCACCGAGGACCAGCAGTCGGGGAGGACGGGCGTCACGCCATCCCTCGCGACGGTGGCTGAGGAGGCCGGCGATCAGGGCGATCCAGGGCATGCACGCGAGGGGGGCGAGGGTGAAGCGCAAGTCCGCCGGTGCATCCACGAGTGGAAGGAGCCCCACGGCGAGCAGGACAGATACGATGAATGTCTCCCGGCTCACGTCCCGGTACCGGGAGAGGGATGACCCGCGGAGCCCGTCGATCAAGCCGACCGCCAGGGCAAGGACGGGCGGGACGATAATTCCCACCCCGTTGCCGGGGATCAAGCCGGCAATCAGCGCGGTGGCGATCCCGACCATCGCACCGATCAGGATGCCCGTCCAAGGACCCCCCTTCGCGCCTCCCCGGAGGCCGACACCCAGACCGATGGCAAGCCCGCAGCCCACTCCCATCCACACATCCTGGTGGACCCCGGTGATCGCGTAGCCGAAGGGCACGACGACGAGGGCGACGGCGGTCGCAATCCGGACCGCCGCCCAGATCAAGCGGCTCAGCATTCCCTCCTTTTCATGGGAGACCTCAGGCTAGCGCTCCGAGACCACGATGGGGCCCTCCTCGGCTTCCAGCGTCTCGAGCACCTGCCGCCACTGGAAGTTCTCGCCGATCCCGCGCACGTAGTAGTCCATCCACGCCATCTCGCTCACCGCCTTGACCAGCCGGTTGCGCGGATCCGGGATGCCGTGGCTGCGCCCCGGGTACATGAACAGTTCGGTTGGCACGCCGAGCTTCTTGAGCGCCATGTGGAGTTCGACCGACTGCGGGCTCGGCACGCGCGGATCCCCCTCCACCACGTGGACCATGGTCGGCGTGACCGCGTTCGTGATGTACTTGAGCGGGGACTGGTCGAAGTAGGTGTCGAAGTCCTCGTACAGGAAGCCGTCGCCGACGTAGAACTGCCGGTTCCGCTGCACGTCGCTCTGCGCGTACATGCTGATCCAGTTCATCGTCCCCGCGCCCGAACTGATCGCCTTGAAGCGGTCCGTCTGCGTGAGGATCCAGTTGGACCAGTGGCCGCCCGCGCTCCAGCCCAGCGCCCCCATGCGGTCGCCGTCCACGATCCCCTCGTCGATCAGGTGGTCCACGCCCGTCATGATGTCCTCGTAGCCCATCGTGAAGTAGTCGCCCACGATGTCCGTGCGGTGCGCGTTTCCGTAGTTGCGCGAGCCGCGGTAGTTGGGCTTGAGCACGGCGTAGCCCGCCCCCGCGTACACCTGCGCGCTGTAGCCGCCGTTGAAGCGCAGGACATCCGCCGACGCCGGCCCCCCGTGGATCGTGACGATGAGCGGATAGCGCGTCCCCTCCTCGTAGCCGACGGGATAGACGAGGACCCCCCCGACCATCTTCCCATCCGATGACTGCCAGTTGATCTCGGTTTCCTCTCCGAGGGCGATCTCCCGCACGTGCGGGTTCACGTCCACGAGTTGCGTCCACGCCGAGCGGTCCGGTACGTCGTCCACGCTCGCCGCGGTGAACACGGTGGGCGGGGTCTTCGGGTCGCTATAGTTGATGAGGATTGTGCCGGTGTCGTCATCCTCGGACACCGAGAGCGCCGCCCGCTCCTCCGTGAGCTGCCGCACCGAGCCCGTCTCCACGTCGAGGGCGTGGAGTTGCGTCGTCACCTTCACGCCGGCGTTGAAGTAGATCGTGTTCGAATCCTCCGACCAGAACCCGACGCTCGAACTCTGGTCGAAGTCCGCGCCCAGCTTCCGGAAGGCGCCCCCGCGATCGCCGACCTCGCGGATGTACACGCGGTTGTCGGTCATGGAGTAGCGCGCCATCTCGTCCGGCGCCGAGAAGGCGATCCAGCGGCCATCGGGGGAGAAGCTGAGCCCGCCCTCGCCGACCTCGTAGTTGTCGGTCAGGCGCTCGATATCGCCCGTCGCCATTTCCATGAGATAGAGGTCCGCGTACAGCCGCTGCCCCGTGATGTTGCGCTCGTAACGCTTCGTCGAACCGCCCGTGATGCCGATCCAGCGCCCGTCATCGGAGATGGTGAAACTGTTCACGCTGTATGAGGAGTTGTCGGTCTCGCGCCGCTCGGCCGCCGTCTCGATCTCGACGCTCCACAGGCTCGAGAGAGGGGTAACCGCGTTCCGGACGTCGACCGTGAAGCCCTCCTCGCGCCGCTTCTCCTCGTCCTCATCGAACGCGTCGGGGCGCGCGAAGTAGACGCGGCTTCCGTCGGGTGAGAAGTCCCACTGGTCGACGCCGGCCTCCCCGTCTGTGAGCTGCTCCGGCTCGGCCCCCGCCAAGTCATCGGCCGGCAGCCGGTAGAGCTGCTCCTGGTTCGACTCTCCGGAGCGATAGACGAGCCAGCGCCCGTCCGGACTGAAGGCGAACCCCGAGACGCCCTCCTCCGCGTCCGTGATCTTCCGGGCCTCGCCCCCGTCGTGCCGCATCATGTAGAGCTGGTTCTCGTCCCCATCCCGGTTGGAGGAGAAGAGGAAGAACGACCCGTCCGGACCCCAGGTCGGGCTCGTTTCGTTCTTGTCCTCCGTGTAGGTGAGTTGCCGACTCGACGAGAGGCCTTCGTCCAGCGACACGAGGTGGATGTCGGTCTGGGACTCGGCTTCCTCCCAGTCGGGGGTCGTGACGGTGTAGAGCATCCACGCCCCGTCCGGGCTCGGTGTCCACGAGCCGGCGCGCTTCATCTCCTGCACGTCCATGAACGTGAGCGGCCGCTGCTGCGCGGCGAGCGGCGCCTGCGGTGGCATCGCGAGCACCGCGGCGGGAAGGACGAGGGCGACGGGAAGGGAACGCATCTGAACCTCGGTACCATGGGTAAAGTGTAGTCCGTCTCAATCATACGACCTTCGCATTGCGCGAACGATGCCCCCCCACTAGCGTAGCATTGAGATGCTACTTGGAGGGGATTCATGGTTCGAAGCGTGAAGCTGCGGCGCATGGGCGGGTCCGTAGGGGCCACGCTCCCACGGGACATGGCCCAACGCCTCCACCTCGAGGCGGGCGATGAAGTGCTCGCCGTCGAGACGGCGAACGGGATCCTGTTGAGCCCCTACGATGCGGAGGTAGATGAGGGGCTGGCCATCGCGGTCGAGGCTCAGAAGCGGTACCGGAGGGCGTTGAGAGAACTCGCGAAGTGACGCGACCGGAGCCGCGTTGGGTTCCCCGGCTCGTCGTTGAGGCGGTCCAACTCGACCAGGTGCGCGAACACGGCGGCCTGATCGGCCTTCGCGACGAGGACGCCCTCGAGGCGGCCCTGGCCCGGGCGCGGCAGAGATGGACGTACGATCCGGAGTCGGATCTGTCGCGTCTGGCCGCCTGCTACACCTTCGGAATCTGCTCCGGCCACCCGTTCCGCGACGGGAACAAGCGTATCTCGTTCCTCACCGCGGTCATCTTTCTCGGCCTCAACGGCCTGGACCTCGTGGCGCCTGAAGAGGAAGTCGTGGAGAGGATGTGGGCTCTTGCGTCCGGCAAGCTGGACGAGGAATCCATCGCCGACTGGTTCCGCTCGCGTATCGAGCCCCGGCCAGGCGGCTGAGGCCAGGCGTCGAATCCACGCGTCTGACAACTCTGCGGCACGATGTCGTGTCTCCGGTGCGAACGGAGGAAGTTCCGGGCGATCTCCGGGCGCCTCCCGTGCACATCGCGAGGCAAGGAGACGATCCGTTGATCACCCTCGGCAGGCACGCCGTGTTCGTTGTCACGGCCCTCATCGCCGCACCCGCCAGCGGGCAGGAAATCGTCGAGAGCCGGGCACCCCGTGACCCCGACCTGAGGCTGGCGGACGAACCGCTGGTGCGGATCGGGATCGTGGATGGTCCGGTCGAATACATCTTCGGCAACGTGACGGGCGCGGTCCGCCTCGCGGACGGAAGCATCGTCGTGGCGGACGAACAGAGCGGCAACGTCCGCAGATTCGACGCGAACGGGCGGCACATGTGGACCAGCGGGCGGTCGGGCGAGGGACCGGGGGAGTACGAGGGGCTCCGGCTCCTCAGGAACTGCCGCGAGGCGCCGCTCACCGTCTTTGACTGGAGCCTGGGCCGCATCACCGAACTGGATCTCGATGGCAACGTACTCGCGACGCGTTCGCTCCTTGCGGCCGGCGTCCGCCCTTACAACGACCCCCTCTGTGCGCCTGACGGCCGCCTGGTGTACACGCCGTGGCCCGACGACATGGGTGCGAGCTACGAGGAAGACCTGGCCGAGGGGGACCTCTACCGATGGCACACGGCCCTCGAGTCCGTCGAGGGCGATAGCGTCGTCACCCTCCGCTCGGGGATCCCGGGCGCAGAACGGTTTTTCATCCAGGCGGGGGCCAGCGGTCCGCGCTGGTGGGGGCGCGACATGGTGTTCGCGCCCGCAGGCGCCGGCGTGTGGTACGGGACGGCCGACGACTACGAACTCGAGCATCTGGACTGGACGGGCCGGGT
Source organism: Candidatus Palauibacter sp. (assembly GCF_965216145.1). GTDB lineage: Bacteria > Gemmatimonadota > Gemmatimonadetes > Palauibacterales > Palauibacteraceae > Palauibacter. The sequence goes on along the minus strand of NZ_OZ244149.1, from coordinate 599,628 downwards.
CATCCGGGTCGCCCGCTGGGCCGGCCCCGACCTCACGGTGACGAACGACCGCGTCGACAGCTATCGGGAAGGCTGGCTGGCGCAGTACGACGACGCCGAAGCCCGGCGGAACTTCGAGCGGGAGGTCTGGCCGGACATCCGGGATCAGCTTCCGGAGCGCTTCCCCGCGTACGAAGCTCTGATTGCGCTGCCGGAGGGTGCCTTCTGGGTCAAGACCCACGCGTGGCTCGCGCCGGGCGAGGAACTGCACCTCCTCGATGCAAACGGCGCCTGGCTTCGCCGCCTTACGCTCCCGAGCGGCGTCGTCCTCGACGCGGGCCGGGACTGGGTGCTCCTGCGCCAGCGCGACGAACTGGGCGTCCCGACCGTCGCCCTCTACGACCTGGTCGAAACCGGCGGATGACGACGAAATGACCCGGTCGCTGCTCCAGGGCCCTCTCCTGTCTTGCCGCAAGATCGATCCATCCGACCTTACCTGATCGCGGCGGAGTTCTCACGACGGCACGCCAGGTAAACGCTCCGCCCGCTGCCCGCGTCTCACTTCTCGAAACCACCCGAGGGGGAAGGGGCCGAGAGCGCCATGCTCTCCGACCGAGAGATCCTGGAGCTGGTCGAAGGGGCCAGACAGGGAGAGCGAGGGGCGCTCGAGAGGCTGTCGGGCGTTCTCCGTCCACTGGTATGCCGGTGGGCCCTGGTCATGACCGGCGATCCGGATGACGCGGAGGATGTCGCTCAGCTCGTCCTGATGAAGACGCTGAACTCGATCGCGAGCTTCGATGGCCGTGCCAGGGTTACGAGTTGGGTCTACCGGATTACGCGGAACGCGAGCCTGGATCACCAGCGAGCGAAGCGGCAGGAGCAACGGCTGGCCGAGAAGGCGGAGTGGTTGGCCGAGGCCCGGACGCCGCAACTGGCGGATCCGCTGGAGGAGATCGAGATGAAGAGGACGCTGCGACTGATTCGGACGCTTCTGATGGAGCTGCCCACGGCGCAGCGGGAAGTCTTCGATCTGGTGGCGCTACAGGGACTGAAACCCTCGGAGGCGGCTCAACTGTTGGAGATGAACCCGAACACGCTGCGGGTACACCTCCTTCGAGCCAGACGCAGGATGCGGAAAGAGATGTTGGCGCAGCCCGGGGAGACGGAAACCAGGGGGAACGATGGCTGAACAGGACGCCGAGCGAATCGCCCGGGACGAACGGAACATGCACGCCGTCCTGTCGGCGTTGGCGGACCAGCTGAGCGAAAGCCTGCCCGCCGTGCCGCAGGAGCACGCCACGCCCATGCACCGGCGACCTGCTTGGCGCAGGTGGACCGTGGGGCCACTCGCGGCGGCCGCGGTCGTGGCGGCCCTGATCCTGTTGCCCGGCGGAGTCATCGAAGAAGGCAGCGGCCCTCTCACGCCCCCGCCACGGAGCATGGTGAGTGAAATGGATGTGGAGGCCGACAGGCCGTTCGTGGTCTTCCCCACGAATGACCCTGACATCGCCGTGGTATGGCTGCTCAGCCCGGAGGAGAGTGACTGATGATCGAGTACGTGAAACGAAGTATCCGATATGCCTTGATCATGCCGTTGGCCTTCGGCCTCCATCCCGGCGTCGCGAGCGCGCAGGAGCGCGAGGATGCCGCGGAGACCGTCCAGAACGTGCAGCTCATCTTTCACTTGGTCGAGGCGGACGGTTTCACCGATGACGACCCCGAGATCAGCGATGTCGTGGCCGAACTCAGGAAGCTCTTCAACTTCCAGGGATACCGGCTCCTGTCGACTTCGATACTGAACATCGGCCTGGCGCGGACCTCAAACGTCACCGTTGGCGGCACCGGGTCCCAGAGAATCTTCGCTGACGATTCCGAGACACCCTTGGCGATCCAGGCGGAGGTCAGTGCCCGCCGATCCGCGAGGACTGTCCGTGCCAAGGTGACCCTCACCGACGTGTTTTCACGCTGGTCCCTTCTCGAAGCGTCGGTCACGATCCGCGACGGTCAGCGGGTGGTGTTGGGATCGACTCGCCGCTCCGCAGAGGAGCCCGTGCTCATCCTGATCGTGACACCCCGGATTGATCCGACGTGACTTGCGGTTTCCCCCACCGATCCCGGCATCGCTGCAGTATGGCGGCTAAACCCGGAGGAGAGCGACTGATGGTTTCGATGCTCACTCTGGCAGCTCTCGTGGCTGCGCCCCTCGGGGCCCAGGAGGTTGTCGAGAGCGCGGCGCCCCGTGAACCGGATCTGACGCTGGCCGAGGCGCCGCTCGTTCGCATCGGCGCGCTCGACGGTCCGCTCGAGTACATCTTCGGAGACGTGGCGGGCGCGGTCCGTCTGGATGATGGCAGTATCGTCGTCGTGGACGAGCAGAGCCACAACGTCCGCAGGTACGACGCGGATGGGCGGCACCTGTGGACGAGCGGCCGGGAGGGTGACGGTCCCGGAGAGTACCGGGGTCTGCGCCTACTCCGGGATTGTCCGGGCGCGGCGATCACGGTCTTCGACTGGGTCCAGGACCGTATCACCCAACTGGATCTCGACGGGAACGTCGTCGACACGCGGGCCCTCAACTCGATCGGCGTGCGTCCGTACGGGGAACCCGCCTGCTCGCCCGATCGGGGCCTCGTCTTCACCCCGTGGCCGGAAGACCAGGGAAGCGTTCTGGACCGGGCCGTGGGCGAATCCTGGCGCTGGCGCATGTCCCTGAGGTACGCCCTTGATGACGGCGAGACCGTCCTGCGCACCGGGATTCCGGGAGTCGAGCGCACTCGCATTTCGCGGACCAGTGCCCGACCCAGCTACTGGGGACGGGACATGGTCTTCGCGGCCGTGGATGGGGGCGCGTGGTACGGGACGGCCGACGACTACGAACTGCAGCATCTGGACTGGACGGGCCGGGTCACTCGCATCGCCCGCTGGTCCGGCCCCGACCTCGCGGTCACCGACGAGCAGGTGGATCGCTACCGCGACTACTGGTGGGACTATCTCCTGACCCGGGACCCCAATGAGGAGCGCAGCCGCTTCGAACGGGAATTCTGGCCAGAGGTGCGGGCGTACCTGCCCGAGCGTTTCCCCGCCTACGAATCCCTCCTCGCACTGCCCGACGGCAGCATATGGATCAGGGCGTACCGCTGGCGGGCGCCCGGGGAGGAACTGCACCTCCTGGACCGCGACGGCGTGTGGCTGCGGCGCCTCGTGATGCCCGGCGGCTCCGTCCTCCTCGACGCGGGCCTTGATTGGGTGCTCATCCTGCAACGCGACGCGTTCGACATCCCCACCGTGGCCCTCTACGACCTGGTGGAAGCCGACCGGTAGGACAGAGGGGCCCTACCTCGTGTTCAGCGAATACAGATGACGCGGACGCCGTCCAGTTCCAGTTCGGCCCAGGCGCGGTCGGCGGTGAGTGCCGCGAGGCCGAGTTGGCGTGCGGTGGCCAGGCAGGCCCTGTCGCCCAGGCTCAAACCGAGATGCCGGGTCGGCTGCCGATACGACCCGCTCAGAAGTGCCGCGGGCCTGTCAAACGGCACGACCTCGATGCTGGACTCTTCGAAGAAGCCCTCGACCTCCTCCCGCGTCCAACCTTCACCGCCGAGGCGGGAGGCCACCTCGGCGGCGTTTACGGCCGAGATCGCCGCGCCCCGCCGCACGGCATCCCACACCCGGGTTGCCCCTTTCTCCTCGAAAACGAGAGCCAGGAGCGCCGATGCGTCCAGCAGCGCCGAAGGGAGCCTCACTCCTCGGCAGCCTCTCTACGCCGCTCCGCGATGAACGCATCCACAACGCTGCCGGCCGTCCGCTTCCTGCGCCTGGCGAGCTCCTGATAGCGACGGATGACTCCATCGGTCGTGCTCACCCTGAGGGTGTTCCCCTCCAGTCCAACCAGCAGCTGCTGTGGTCCGCGGATTCCGAGGGCCTTCCGGAATTTCCCGGGCACGACCAACCGGCCGGCGGCGTCGATCGCCACCAGCTCGCTCTGAACGGTATCACCCGCCGGGCTGTTCACCGCTTGGGTCATGGGATAACCTCTATAATGGTACCTCTTGCCGTCATGGAACAACACAGTTCATACCATATTACTCATGTCCTGGCAACAGCAAGCAGGACTGCGGTCGAGGATGCTCCTCCGGGGCGGTGACCCCTATTCCGGCAGCCGGCGGGTGGGGAAGTGCGGGACGCTCTCCGGGTCGACTCCCCGGACGGCATCGGCCAGTCGCGCGGACCGCGCCGGGGACCGCCCCTGAAATACCTTCCCGGCGCGCCACGGGGCACCTCGCGGGAGGGCGGTGGCCGGCGCGGTGGACCGCCGGCATCTTGCGGCCTCGCACCGCCCGAGGATCCAGGTCGCCTGACAGGACAGTAACCATGAGCCGCATAGCCAACGCCGCGTTGCTGGTCGCCGCCGTTCTCTCGCCGATGTCGCCGGCGTTCGCCCAGGAGGCTCCCGATGCCCTGACGGAGGCGGACTACGCACGGGCGGAAGGGCGGCTCGCGAACCACACGAGCCCGCTCGTACTCGGGGCTTCCGTCCTCCCCGTTTGGCTGGACGACGGGCGGTTCTGGTATCGGAACCGGTTCGAGGGTGGCACCGAGTACGTCATCATCGATCCGGCCGCGGGGACGCGGGAGCGCGCCTTCGACCATGCGCGCATGGCCGCCGCGCTCGCTGCGGCGACCGGCGAGGAGTACACGGCCTTCGCGCTCCCATTGGGAGATCTCGCTCCGGAGGCCGGGTCGGTCCGCTTCGAGGTCGAGGTCGAAGGGGAGACGTATGCCTGCGGGCTCGACTCCGACCGCTGCGAGGCGGTCCCGTCGCCCGAGCCCACGCCGGTCCGTCGCTTCGACATCGCGTCGCCCGATGGGACGAAGGCGGCCTTCATCCGCGACCACAACCTGTGGCTCCGTGACCTGGCCACGGGGGAGACGGAGCAACTCACCGAAGACGGAATCGAGGACTTCGGCTACGCGACGAACAACGCGGGCTGGGTGAAGAGCGACCGTCCCGTGCTCAAGTGGTCTCCCGACTCGCGCCGCATCGCCACCTTCCAGCACGACGGCCGCGGGGTGGGGATGATGTACATGGTCACGACCGAGGTCGGGCACCCCGAACTCGAGGCGTGGCGCTACCCGCTCCCGGAGGACTCGGTGATCTTCCGGATCCACCGGGTGGTGATCGACACGGAAGCGCCGGGGGGGAGCCACGCCGTCCGCCTGGACATGCCCCCGGACCAGCACCGCTCCACCGTGTGTGACCACGTGGCGTGCCGCGGGACGTTCTCCGATGTCGAGTGGAGCGCCGACGGCTCACGTCTCGTCTTCGTCTCGAGTTCGCGCGACCACAAGCGGGCGCTCGTCCGCAGCGCGGACACGAGCACGGGCGCGGTCCGCGACCTGTTCGAGGAGGTCGTGGAGACGTTCTTCGAGTCCCACGCCAACTGGCGCTATCTCTCCGCCTCCGACGAAATCCTCTGGTATTCGCAGCGGGACGACTGGGGGCACCTCTACCTGTACGACGCGACCAGCGGAGAACTGAAGCGGCAGGTGACGTCGGGCGCCTGGAACGTGGAGCGCGTCCTCCGCGTGGACGAGGAGGCGGGGGAGATCCTCTTCATGGGGAACGGGCGTGAGCCGGGCGATCCCTACTTCGCGTATCTTTACCGCGCGGCGCTGGACGGGGGCGATCTCGCGCTGCTCACGCCGGATAGCGCGAACCACGTGACGTGGCTCGCGCCCGACGGCGAGACGTTCGTCGACCAGTACTCGACGCCCACGATCCCGCCGGTGACCGTCGTCCGGGACATGGACGGCGAAGTGCTGCGGACCGTCGAGCGGGCCGACATCTCGCGCCTGGAGCGCAGCGGTTGGCAGCCGCCCATCCCCTTCACGGTGAAGGCGCGCGACGGCGAGACGGATCTGTACGGGCTGATGTTCCGTCCCTCGAACCTCGATCCGGCCGCCAAGTACCCGGTGATCAACTACCTGTATCCGGGGCCGCAGAGCGGGAGCGTGGGGAGCCGGAGCTTCCGCGCCGCGCACCGCGACCTGCAGTCGCTGGCCGAACTCGGGTTCGTGGTCATCGAACTCGACGCGATGGGGACGCCGAGGCGGTCGAAGACGTTCCAGGACGCCTACTACGGCAACATGGGCGACAACGGCCTCCCCGATCAGATCGCCGGCATCCGCCAACTGGCGGAGCGCCACCCCTGGATCGACATCGACCGGGTCGGGATCTACGGCCACTCCGGCGGCGGCTTCGCCTCCACCTCCGGGATCCTGCGCTACCCCGACTTCTACAAGGTCGCCGTCTCCCAGGCGGGGAACCACGACAACCGGAACTACGAGGACGACTGGGGCGAGAAGTACCAGGGGCTGCTCGAGGCGTACGCCGACGGGGTCACGAACTACGACAACCAGGCGAACCAGCTCGTGGCGGAGAACCTGAAGGGGAAGCTCCTCATCGCGCACGGCACGATGGACACGAACGTCCCGCACTCGAACACGATGCTGGTCGTGGACGCGCTCATCGCCGCCAACAAGGACTTCGACCTCCTGCTCTTCCCCAACCGCAGCCACGGCTTCGGCAACGAGCCCTACATGATGCGCCGCCGCTGGGACTACTTCGTCCGACACCTGATGGGCGCCGAGCCGCCCCCCGAGTACGAGTTCGGCCGCCTCCAGCCGCTGGTGCCGTAGATCGTCACTCGACCATCTTCTGCGGGCCTCGAGAGAGGGACGTTCCCGCGGGAACGTGTTCAAGCATCGACTGGCGAGCGTTTGACGAGACGCGAGCCGGCCTGGTCCCGAACGCCGTACGCACCCCAACCAAGATCTTCTTGAACAGTAGAGGAGCGACATGATACTCCGTGGCGAGAACTTGCATGACCGCTTAAAGGATCTTCTGAAGACTCATACCCATGTTGACATTGCCACGGCCTGGGCCACCGGTGGGGAGCACTTGCGACTGTTGGCGGACGCCACGAGGAGGAAGCATGGAGGTGTGAAAGTCCGCGCCATCGTCGGCATAGCGGGGAACGCGACGCGCCCGGATGCCTTGAAGGAGCTGTATAGAATCACAGATGGCGACCTCAGGATCATCGCGGACGGGAGCCGTCTGTTCCACCCTAAGCTGTACCTGTTCCGACGGCACAAGAACGAGCTCGTAGCGTCTCACGCGTGGGTCGGGAGTGCCAACTTCACGAACATGGGGTTCGGAGGTCACGCCAAGGCGAATGAAGAGATCATCGTGGAAATGGATCCAGGGGAGAGGGCCGACGCGCTGGCCGCCTGGTTCCAAGAACGGTGGGATCGCTGCGCCACGGATCCCCCGGTCAGGGACGTGATCCGGCGGTACACGGAACACTGGAAGCGGAACCCGCCTCATCCCGACATCCAGGAGTTCGTTTCGGGATCGGCTTCTCGCCGGATCGAGCTTCTCGACGACGCTCATCGTCCCCTGACTTTCGCGAAATACCGACAAGCTCTGAAAGAAGTGCGAAGAGATGTTGCGGGACGAAGAATGGGAAATCTTCGATCCCCGGGTTCGGAGCTACATGAGGGTGATATCCCACCGCCGGAAACTGCTGCTTGGCGAAACGAGTTGGTCGCATCTTGATCCCGAGTCCCGGACCCAGTTGAAGGGTGGGGCGCATCGCGCGGATTCGAATTGGTGGGGGCTGATGGGACGTATGGGTCGCCGCCATTGGCCGGCCGTGCTCCACCACGAGACCAAGATCCGATCCATCCTCGAGCGGGTTGTGAAGGCTGACGATGGGGCATTTCCGGACATCGCCGCTACCGGGATGAAGGAGTTGACCAACATCGACTACGTGGGATACGGGACGGCGACGCTGCTGCTGACGCTCGCGCGACCGGACCGGCTGCTGTCGCTGAACAGCGCGTCCAAGGAGGGCTTTGGAGCGCTTTCAGGGAAGAGCTCTTCGACCCTCGGGAAGCCCGAGCATTACCGCAACCTGCTTCAATGGCTCTACGACCAGCCTTGGTATCGCGATGAGCCGCCGACGGACGAGAGCCTGGCGCCAATCTGGCAGTTCCGCGCCGCTCTCGTTGATCCGTTCGTTTACGAGCGGAAGTAGCAGCTTGGTCCGCTTGTGAGGCTTCCCGCGGGAACGTGCTTCGATCAGTCGCTACGCCAGACCGAGTCGTTTGGTGAGTTCGTTGGCGTCGCTGAATTCACCTCGACGAGGTCAAGGGATGCCATAGCCTTGCGGAGGTGCCAGGCGTTCTCCGGGGACGGATGAGGTAGGCGGTCTCCATCCAGGGCGTAAGCCGCTCGCCCTGCGGGCATCAACTTCGCATTCTTTGGCACGTTCTCTGGATCCACCGACGAGTAGAGTGTGGATTCTCTGTCACGAACCCGCACCTTACTCGGCGATCCAGTTAGCAACCATTCTAAAGCCCACAGCACCCTAGGAAAGGTGGACTGCCGTGAACGTGCGGAACGAACGTTTGGAAGGCAGCGAATGCGCGATCCGGCGGCGAGACCGGGCCGTCCTTCTGTTCGTCCTGCTCGTGGGCCTCTCCTGCGGGGACTCCTCGACGTGGCCGACTCCTCCGCTGCCGTCCCCGCCCCCCCAGCTCAGCTTGGTGACGGTGACCCCCGCGACAGCCGAATTGACCGCGCTCGGGGACACCGTGCGGTTGTCGGCCGAGGTGCGCGACCAAGCGGGCCGCGTGATGCCGGGGGTGGGGGTGTCCTGGTCGAGCGGGGACACGGCCGTGGTAACCGTGGATGCCGCTGGGCTCGTCACGGCGGCCGGCGTGGGCACGGCGGGCGTCACGGCGCGCGCCGGGACGGTAGCGCGCGAAGCACGGGTGTCGGTGCGGCAGTCCACGGATTCCGTGGTTGTGACGCCATCGGTGGTCGAACTCGTGGCGCTGGGGGATACGGTGCGGCTGTTGGCCGAGGCTTGGGACGCGAACGGCCACCCGGTGACAGGGGCGGTCTTCAACTGGAGTTCGAGCGACACGTCGGTGGCGACAGTGGATTCGACCGGGCTCACCACTTCAGTCGGCAACGGCGTCGCGTTGATCACGGTAGCTGCTGGTGCAACCGACGCTTCAACTATTGTGGTCGTGGAACAGCTGCCTGCTTCCATCGTTTTGACGGTTCTGCCGAACCCGATGTCAGTTGGTGACTCACTCCAGCTGACCGCAACGCTGCGTGACGGCGCTGGTGCCGCCATTACAGGTGCCACGTTCCTATGGGAGTCCAGCAACCTCGCCGTTGCAACCGTCGATCAACGAGGGTGGGTGCAGGTGAGGTCCACAGGGGAAGCCAATATCGGCGTGACATCTAACGGCCTACATGCCTCCTCAGCGCTGGTCACGCTGGGGGAAGCTGTCGGTCGAGTCCTCCTGGACGGCGAGCCGGCGGCTGGGTTCACGGTTCGGCTTCGTGGTGGGGGAGTACAGGAGAGGGTAACCGACGATTCTGGTGAGTATCGTTTCCTCAATTTGCGGTCAGATGATCAGGTCTGTATCCGTGGCCCCTCATCTCCTGGTTGCTACAGCGTTAGCATCTTCGGACAAGACCTGGGATTCGACATCCTGAGGTTCGGCTTCCAGATTAACGAAGAGCGCTTTTCTGTCGATCTGGGTGCCGTTACAGTCGTTGAGAGCTTCGCCGGCTACTCAATTCCAGAGTGCGAGACTGCGAATTCCATCGTCGATCTAAGGTTCGTGAACAACGATCCCATGTTCGATGACTACTATCGGTCCGCCGTCTGTCGGTGGACGAGCATCGTCGTCGACATCCAGCGAACACCATGCCTCCTAGGACCACCCGATCAGGGAGTATTGGTCGAGGTCGAGTACGTTGATGATTTTGACGAAGCCGGAGGCCAGCTCATTCTATGCGACGGTGAGCCATGGAGGGCTTCGTTCAGAACAGTTCACAGCGACAGATACAATCCAGAACACTGGCTCGTACCGCCACAGGTCTACTCCCAAGCGAGTCGGAACGTCGCGTTTGCACTGGGTGTCCTCCAGGTCTCCAGCATGCCGGCTTGGAGTGCACACGTCTCGTCGGATTCTGCGGGTGCCGTTTTCACGGGCCTGGAGGCTACAGGAGCCTTTCAGGCACTCGGAGGCACCGGACATCCAAGGCTCGTCGTAACGAGCGGTCAGAGCTTCTGGCGTAGTGGCGTGATGTGCAACGAAGCTCATGGTCCGGTCTCCATGGCCGGAACCTCGCAGCCGATCAGTTCCGTTACGATCGGAGCCTTGATCGATACCGGGTTCTACGAGGTCGACGGCAGCGCAGCCGAGGTATTCCGGCCGAGTACGTGCGTACCATCGGCGGGCGATACATGGCCAGCAGCGGACGCATCAGGACCGGCTCTGTCGCCACTCCGGGTGCTAAACCTCCGCGCGAGGAGATGAGCGGTTGCCATCCAGCGGGACCGTCTGTGAGTCGTGGTTACGCAAGGCCGAGTCGCTTGGCGAGTTCGTCGACATCGATGAGGCACCTCGCCCGAGGCTTTCGATACCGGGTCGCGCCCGATCTGTGGTGGCCGGACGAAGATTCGCACTCTCCACCCTCGCCCGGCAACATCTCTCCCCGAGAGCGTCGTCCGCGGGTCGATACCTGCAGCTTTGACCCCCAGCCGAACGCGGCCTACGGTCTCTTCGCGATCGCTGCAGCGCCAACACCGGAGAAAGTCATATGCCCTTGCCAGGAGGCCCCGCCAGCAAGCTGGGCAACCGCTACGAAGCTTACTGGGCGGTCCGTCAGCTTCTTCGCCTGCTGACCGGAGAAGCGACGCACATCCGGTTCGAACCTCCCGGGATGGACAAGATGGAATTCGTGGTGACGGTCGACGGTGTCCGCGAGTTCCACCAAGCGAAACGTAGCCACCCCCAAGGCGCTTGGACTCTCGCTCAACTTCGTCGTGATGGCCTGCTCGAAGCCGTGTGCCACCAGCTTACTGACAGTCCCGACACCTTTGTCTTCGTGTCGGGTAGCGATGCGCCCGAGCTCCGCGATCTTGCCGATTCCGCTCGCAACGCAGCGTCGCAGGAAGAATTCGAACGAGGATTTCTGAAGGCCGACAGCCGCGCCAAGCCGTTCAAGCGACTCCGGGAAATCTGGCGGTGCAACGCCTCAACGGCACACGAGTTTCTGCGGCGCATCAGGGTGCAGACGAGCGACGAGTGGATCCTCCGTGAGGGAATTCGGTGGGCAGTGCAGTTGCTCCTAACCGGTGGCACCACGGAGGTCGCGAGCGATGCGTTACGAAGCATCGTTGACGATTCGGTGCACAAGACGATCACGCGCGACTCCCTCCTGCGCTGCCTCTCGAAACGCGGCCTCAGCTTGCAGCCGTCAGCTGATCCCCGGACGGCCACGCAACTCATTCGCGCCGCAACGGATCGATATCTCCAGGATGCTCGTCGCAGGCTGATTCTCGGTCACGTGCGAGCTCGAAAGCAGATAGGGGATATCGTCGATCAACTCCGGCGATGCGACGAACCGCACCAGTATGCGATCACAGGTAAAGCCGGTATCGGCAAGACGGCCTGCGTGGTTGATATCATCGACCGGTTTCGCGAATCGGAGATTCCGGTGCTGGCATTTCGCATGGACCGCCTTTCGAGCGTGGCGACAATGCGCGAGCTGGCGACCTATCTCGAATTTGATATCCACGCGCCGGCCTTGACGCTACAAGCAGCGGCTCGGGGTGCCAATCGTCCCGCCGTGCTTGTAATCGATCAGCTCGATGCCCTCGGTACTGCTTCAGGCCGAACTGCCGACGCGTTCGATCTCGTTGAGCGCCTGCTCCAAGACGTCCAGAGCCTGTCGGCTACGCCACCCGTCCACGTGGTGTTCGTCTGCCGGGAATTCGACCTGGCGCACGACTCAGGCCTCCGGTCACTCATGGCTCCATCCGCCACCACGGCGACGGTCGAGGAGTTCGATCAAGATGAACTCGAGAGCATCCTGGCTGAGGCAGGTCACGTTCCGCATGCGCTGCAACCCAGGCAGTTGAACCTCCTAGGCGTGCCTCAGAATCTGGCTCTTTTCCTCGAAATCAGCCCGGACGGCTCCTCCCCTCCAGGCTTTGCCACCGTCAAGGAACTCTTTGATCGATACTGGGAGGTGAAGCGGCTCGCGGTTCGTGGTCGTGCAGACGTGCAATCAGACGAGTGGATGGCGGTCATGGGGATTCTCTGTGAGCGCATGACTGCGACACAACGTCTGGCGGTAGCTGCTGAACACCTCGACGACGTGGACCCTGCGTATCTGGCAGGTCTTGTTTCCGAAGGAGTCCTTGTACGGGATAGGGGGACACTCAGCTTCGCCCACGAGAGCCTACTCGATTACGTCTTCGCCCGTCTCTTCGTCCGGCGAGGTATGACGCTCACTGCGTTCCTGAAGAACGCGGGCCAGGACCTGTTTCGACGAGCCCAGGTTCGCCAGACGCTGACCTATCTGCGAGACGCTGATCGTGACCGCTATGTGGGACAACTTGGCGAGCTGCTGGGTGACCCCGAGATAAGGCCGCACATCAAGGATCTCGCCTTGTCCTGGCTTGCCGAGGTCCCGGATCCGTTGGACGGCGAGTGGGAGGCGTGGGAAGAGCACGTCGCACCGCTGCTCACTGCGTATCAACGGGGCGACCAATGCGCGCACGACTTCGCTCGATTGGCCTGGCGGAGGTTGCTCCCGAGCACGGAATGGTTGGCGTACCTGGACAGCCACGGCCTCGTTGACGACTGGCTGGGTTGGCGCCATCCCAAACTCGAGAACGACTTGTTCGTCGCAATGAGCCGCGACCAGAGCCGGTTCGGACAGCGGCTCGGTACGCTACTGGGCGAGAAGCACGAGGAGAACGGCGAGCGGTCGATCCACATCCAAGGTCGAATCGCCATGGCCGGAGGCGACATGAGCCGCGAAACGTTCGAAGGGATTCTTCGATACGTTGATGCGGTGACGCTGGATGAGCTCGGCGGTGGGCGCGGCGTACCGGGGATGCTCCGGACGTTCTGGTATCGCGTGGGCAAAGGCCGGCCGGAGTGGATGGCGGAGTTGATTGCCGCCGCTCTGCGATCTGCAGTGCGAGCGGTTGTTGCCGCAGGCACCCACACCACGGGCAGTCGTTTGCTGGGAGGCAGCCTTGGGGGCGGCGACGAGATCGAGGCGGCGGCGGAGGCGGCCCCCAACAAGTTCGCCGAACTTGTCCTGCCACCGGTACTTGAACTTTCCGACTCGGTCGCCTACGAAGGCGAGATACCTCGCCGGGACAGGATCTGGTGCTACTTGCCGTGGGGGGAGCATCCAACCGTGGAAGATGCGGTCGTGACCGCATTGGCGGATGCGGTGAGCGAGTGGGCGTCGGAGGGATCGGTACCTGACGCTATTCTGGATGACCTCCGCCGGCGGAATACGCAGATCAGCAACTACATGCTGCTCGCGCTCTACAGAGGCGGTGCCCGGCATTATTGGAAAGACGCCATCGATCTGTTCGTCGAAGAACCGTGGCGATTTGAGTGTGGGCCCGACGATGGTCCCCAATGGTTCGCCCGGGAGACCGTAGAAGCCTTAGCAGAGCGTTGTTCGGTGGCAGAGTTGCGACGCTTGGAGGACGCGATCATGAGCTACGTGCCTGCATGGGAACGCACCCCAGAGGGTCGGCGTTCCCGGGGACTCGCCGAATTCGACCTGCTGTCATCGATTCCCGACGGACTGCGGAGCCTGAAAGTGAAAAGGCGGCTCGGCGAGCTGGAGAGGAAATTTAAAGAACCGTCTGGAAAGCCAAGAGGAGTTCGGAGCGGTTTCGTGGGCTCTCCGATCCCTCCTCAAGCCGTGGACAAGATGACGGATGAGCAATGGCTGAAGGCGATTAGGAAATACGAAGGGCGTGGACATGGGTTTGCCAAGGGAGACGAGTTCGTAGGCGGGGCGCTCCAGTTGTCCCGTGAGCTTGAGCGACGGACAAAGGAAGATCCGAAACGCTTCGGAAGACTCGCATCAAGACTGCCCGAGGACGCCAATCCGGTATATCTGTCAGGAATCCTCCGAGGGCTGGACGGCACCGAGCGTGCGGTAGCGGACGACGTGAAGCTTGCCGTGTGCGCGAAGGCCTTTGCGGACGCACGAGAGGATTTCAATGTCGGTTCTGCTATCGCCGATGTGCTGCGAAATCTCTCGGATCCCCCATCGGACGAAGCGGTTGAGATTCTGAGTTGGCTGGCCACGCAACACCCCCACCCGGACTCGTCAGATGTACGAGAGGCGACGAATCAACTGAAGGCGAGTGGTTTCGACAGAATATACACGTCCGGAATCAACACAACGCGGGGGAGAGCGGCGGAGGCCGTGGCAAGGTTAATTGCACGGGATGCAGACAATTTCAGCAGATTCGAAACGGCTATCGACGCGATGCTGCGTGAGCAGCACTTGGGGGTAGTCGCCTGCGTCGGGCGGGTGATAGCTGCGGTTGGGGCCCACGATGCCGTGTGTGGTATCCAACTGATGTCCCGCGTGGAGTGCGTGGACGCCGTCGTGCTTGCAACGCCCCACTTCCTGAGATTCCTCGCGTCGCAACTGCCGGAGCAATTCGAGGAAGTGCGCGGATTCGTCGAGAGGATGATACGGTCCGACTCGGTGGATGCTCAGAAAGCCGGAGCACAATTGGCAGGGCTGGCAGTCCTGTATGGCCGTGATGCAGACGATCTGGTCGCGGAGTCGATGCAAGGCAGTGTCGACCATCGGGGAGGAATCGCCGAGGTCGCGTCCCGGAACGTCGCAGCATCAGCGTATCGCGACTGGTGCGAACCACACCTGACGGTCCTGTTCGATGACGAAGACAAAACTGTGAGGCAGCGAGCAGCGACCTGTTTCCGGCAGTTCGAGGACCGTGGATTCGAGGGGTATGAGGAGCTGATCGGGGAGTTCGTCGAGAGCCGGGGGTTCCTGCGGAGTGCCCCCGAGATCCTTGACGCCCTGAAACGGGCACGTAGTCGATTGCCCGGCGTGACGTGTTTGGTGTGTGAGCGGTTTCTCGATCACTTCGATGGGAGTGCAGAAGACATCAGCACCCGGGCGGCAGGAGAAGCGATGGATGTGGCGGAACTGGTGTTCCGCACCTACCAGCAGCATCAGGGGGATAAGTGGGGAGACAAGGCTCTCGATCTGATCGATCGCTTGTGTCTGGCTCAGGCGTACGGAGTACGTGAGGGGTTCGAGGAGTTCGAGCGATAGCGATGCTGGTCGTGGCGGCCCGCGAACGACCGTGCGCTCTCGCTGAGTGGTGGTCTCGGTACTTCCCCCCTTCAGGTGAGCGCTGCGACTATTTCGTCCGCCACCTCCTCGGCGCCGAGCCGCCCCCGGAGTACGAGTTCGGCCGCCTACAGCCCCCTGGTGCCGTAGACCGACCGATCGGCTCCGGGCGGTAACGGAATCCTGTGTCTCGTCCGGGGGGTGACGCTGGCACGCCTCCGAGCGTCATCTCGATGGTGGCCGGGCCCTTGACTGGCCGAGCCAGCCGGACTTCGGACCTGGAGACGCTCGATGAGACGCCGTGCCGTGCTGTTCATTGCCCTGACCGCGACGGTGGCCTGTAGTGCGGGACGACCCCGGATCATGACACGTCCGGCAAGTGTGCCAGCTGGTGGGATCGACTGCGTGCTCGTGACGTTGCAGCGTCTCGGATACATGATCACGGCCGGCGACCGTTCACTCGGGTTCGTGCGGGCGGAACGTCCCGCACGACCCACGCGTTGGTCATCAAGATCGCGGACCACTGATGTCCTGCTCGTGAACTACGTGACCTCAGGCACGGAAGACGACGCATCGGACGATACGATCTCGGTGAGGGCCTCGCGGAGAAACCTGTCTCCAACCGAACTAGGTCCGACGGCGCAAGCGAAATCCGAAGCCGAGCAGTTGCTGGACCAGTGCGGGGAAAGCCGAACGGGGCCGGGGACCGGCAACCACCCGGACGTCTGAACCGGGCTTACCGTCGACCACGGTCACACACCACCACGGCCGCCGAGGCGCTATGGACGGCATCCTGCGGGTGGTGTGCACGGTTTCCCGCCTCTCTTGCCCCGCTCGAGCGTGATGCGATCCAAGTGGTCCCTGCCCGCAAGAACGCCTTGGCGGGGGGTCAGTAGTGATTGCGCGCGGTGAGGAAGCGGACTTGGCTATCCGTGACTCGGTAGATGAGTCGGTGTTCGCTGTCGATCCGGCGGGACCATCGCCCGCTGAGTTCGCCTCGTAGAGGCTCGGGCTTACCCACGCCGCCGAACGGATCCCTCAGGGTGGCCCGAATCAGCTTGAACACCCGAGATGCCCGCCTGGGGTTCTTGCGAGTCCAATACTCGAGGTCTTTCAAACACCGCAGGGTGAAGACCGCGTTCCGATGCCGCGAGTCTTCACCCCTCTTCAAGGCCCAGCCGCTTGGCCAGTTCGTCAACGTCAATCATTTCTACCTGCCCGCTCTCGTCCTGGGCGATGGCTTCCCTGAGTCTCTGGGCGTTCTTCGGCGAACGGAGCAGGTATGCCGTCTCCATCCACGAACTGAGGTCTTCCGCCGCGATCAGCGCGACCGGCGCCTTGCCTCGACGCCGAATCAGGATCGGTTCGTGCGTGTCGGTGACCTGATCCATGAGCGTGGCGAGGTTCTTGCGGGCCCCGGTGTAGGTGGTCTCCCGAATCATCTCCGACTCCCTCATTCTGTTCGGTATCACTGGTACAGATATCCTGTACCATATTTCCCTGAGCTGGACCAAACCAGTTACCCCTCCCGCGCAGCAAGTTCTCGAACGATCTTGGTAGAACAGAGATACCGGTTGGCCGACAACGCCGGATCAACACGGCAAGGACGGAGGGATCCATGCGAACCAGGCGGCGGAGACTTGGCGTGTTCGCGGCGCTCGTGTTCTCGGCGTGCGCGGACGGTGGAGCCGACAGGCTGCCGCCGCCGAGCGATGAGTGGACGTACTACGGAGGGCAGAACTCTTTCAACCGGTATTCGCCTCTCACGCAGATCGACCGCCAGAGCGTGGCGGCGGTGCAGGTCCTGTGGCGACGGCCCGCGGTCGACGTGGCGCTGACGGCCGAGTTCCCGGACCTGAACGCCAACAGCTACCTGCGCGGGACGCCCGTCCTCGTCGACGGGACGCTGTATGCGCCCAATGGCGTCGGGCTCGTCGAGGCCTTCGATCCGGGGACGGGCGAGACGCGCTGGATCCAGCGACCGGAGTCCGAGGAGGACGCGCGCGGGCGGAGCTTCCGCGGCGTCGCCTACTGGCGCGGCTCCAGCCTGAGCGATGGGGACGATGGCGCCGGTGGCGATGGCGGAGACGGCGAATCCGCCGGCCGGATCATCTCGGTGCGCGGCCCTTCGATGCACGCGCTCGATGCGCGGACTGGGGAACCCATCGCGTCGTTCGGAGACGGCGGGCGGGTGGACCTCGAACTTCCGGCCGGGGGACGGTTCGGCTGGAGTTCGGGGCCGATCGTGGTGGGCGACGTCATCGTTGTGGCGGGGACCGTGGACGGGGCGGGGGATGGGGGCACGGAGTGGCGGGGAAGCGTCCGGGAGGACGTGCGCGGCTTTGACGCCCGCACGGGCCGCCTCGTGTGGACGTTCCATGTGATTCCGGAAGCGGACGAGTTCGGGGCGGACACCTGGGGCGACGGGTCGCTCGCGGAGTCGGGAGACCTGGGATCGTGGTGCTGCCTGAGCGCGGACGACGAACTGGGCTACGTCTACGTGCCGCTCTCGGCGCCGACTTCCGCCTACTACGGGGGGCACCGGCCCGGCGACAACCTGTTCTCGAACAGTCTGGTGGCGCTCGACGCGGCGACGGGTGAGCGGGTGTGGCACTACCAGATGGTGCACCACGACATCTGGGAGTACGACACGGTGGGCCCGCCTGTGCTGGGCCGGATCCACGTGGATGGGCGCGCGGTCGACGCGGTGATGCAGGCGAGCAAGACGGCCTTCCTCTACACCTTCGACCGCCGGACGGGTGAGCCGGTGTGGCCGATCGAGGAGGTCGAGGTGCCGCAGTCGGAGGTGCCCGGCGAGGCCACCTCTCCCACGCAGCCGATCCCGAGCCGGCCGGCCGCGTTCGACCGCCAGGGGGTCACGCCGGAAGACGTGATCGACTTCACGCCCGAGATCCGCGAGCGGGCGCTCGCGCTGGCCGACTCGCTCATCATGGGACCGCTCTTCACCCCGCCGATCCAGAAGGGCACGGTGGAAGGGAAGATCGGGACCTACGTCATCCCCGGCGCATGGGGGGCGGGGAACTGGAACACCGGCGCCTTCGACCCCGAGACGGGCGTCTACTACGCGGTGTCGCACACGTTGCCGAACGTCTGGAGTTTGTCCGAGATCTCCGAGCCGGACGAGATGGAGTACGGGACGCAGGGCGGATGGCCCCGCGCCGAGATCGACGGGCTGCCGCTGGTGAAGCCGCCCTGGGGACGGATCACGGCGATCGACATGAACCGCGGCGAGCACCTCTGGATGGCCGCCAACGGCGACGGTCCCAACGACCATCCGCTCCTGGAGGGTCTGGATCTTCCCCCGCTCGGGAACGCGAACCGGCCGGCGCCGCTCGTCACGGGATCGCTGCTCTTCATCGGCGAGGGGAGCGACGCGGTCATCGGGACGCCGGGCACGCACTGGGGGACGACCTTCCGCGCCTATGACAAGGCGACGGGAGACGTGGTGTGGGAGACGGAACTTCCCTCCGGGACGACGGGCGGGCCGATGACGTACCTGCACGAGGGGAAGCAGTACATCGTGGTCGCGGTCGGGGGCAGCGAGCATCCGGCCGAGTACGTCGCGCTGGGTCTGCCGTGAGCCGAGTTGTGGGCCGCGCCGGGGTGTGTGTGCCGTGACCGGCCTCTGGTCGCGGGCGGCGGCGGTGGCGGCGCAGACGCCGGCCTCGCGCAACCGTTACGTGGACTTCCTGCGCGCCCTCTCGATCGGCGCCGTGGTGATCGGACACTGGATCGTGGCGGCACCGTACACGGGCGGGGGCGAGATCACGCTCTCGAACGTGCTCGAGTACCAGCCGTGGACGCGCTGGCTCACGTGGGTTTTTCAGGTGATGCCGATCTTCTTCCTGGTCGGCGGCTACTCGAACGGCGTGTCGTGGCAGTCGGCCAGCGACAAAGGCAAGAGCTACGCGGAGTGGCTGGAGGCGCGGCTCCGGCGCCTGCTCGGTCCGGTCCTGGCGCTCCTCGCGGTGTGGGTGCTGCTCGGCGTCGGCATGGGATTCGGGGGCACGGAGGCGACGCTGGTGGGCGGCCTGTCGCAGATGGCGCTGATCCCGATCTGGTTCCTCGCCGTCTACATCCTGGTCGTGCTCGTCGTGCCTCTGACGTACGCGGCCTGGCGTCGGTACGGGCTGCTCTCCTTCTGGGTGCTCGTCGCCGCTGCGATCCTCGACGACGTGCTTTTCCTCGCCGCCGACCTGACCGTTGTGGGCTGGGCCAACTACGCCTTCATCTGGGTCGCCGTCCATCAGTTGGGTTACGCGTGGCGCGACGGGTACACAGCGGGACTCCGCAGGGGTGCGGCGTGGGCCGCCCTCGGAGGCGCGGCGCTGGTGGCGATGGTGACGCTCGGCCCGTATCCGGTCAGCATGGTGAGCGTACCGGGCGATGAGATCAGCAACTCTCTGCCGCCGAAGTTGCCCATGCTGGCGTTGGCGCTGGTACACACCGGGCTGCTCCTCTCGATCGAGGGCCCGATGCGGCGCTGGCTGGATCGCGCGGTGCCGTGGACGGCTACCGTGCTCGTGAACGGGATGATCATGACGGTCTTCCTGTGGCACCTGACGGCCGCCACGCTGGTCGTCGGCGCGGCGTTCCTGCTGGGGGACGTGGGCCTCGGCGTCGACCCCGGCACCGGAGGATGGTGGGCCGTCCGGCCGCTGTGGCTCGCGGTTTACGCGGTGGCGCTGGTCCCGTGCGTGCTCGCCTTCGGGCGCTTCGAGCGCAGCGGGGGCGGGGGGCGCACTCGTCCGGGCTGGCTGCTCGCAGGGGGCGCGGCCGTGGCCTGTGCCGGGCTGGCGCTGCTCGCCCTCGAGGGCGTCGCGGCGGACGGTGCCGGCCCGCTCGGTCTCAGGCTGTGGGTGCTGGCACTGCCTTTCGTCGGCGCCGCGCTGGCCGGCGTGAACCCGCTGGCGGGCGCCCGCGCCGGTTGATCGCCGATCATTCCTTGGAGGTAACGATGCGTAAGAGAAGGCTCCCGCTTCTGATCTGCGGTTTGTTTGCGGCACCCCAGGTCGCGTCGGCGCAGACGTTGCCGCCGGCAGCGGGCGCGGCGGCACTTCCGGCCTCGGGCTTCGCGGCTTCGATCGCCCTCGTCGGCGAGGACGTTCTCGTGTCGCGCACCGGCGCCGAACTCCGGCTCGCCACCTACCCCGAGCCGGGCGGTGTGTACGTTTACCGCCGCGACGAAGCGGGGGACTGGAGCATCGCGAACGTCCTGAGGCCGATGGTCAGCGAAGTGGGTGACCAGTTCGGGGCCAGCATCGCCTGGTCCGGCGACTGGTTGGTCATCGGGGCGCCTGGCGCGATCGGCATGCAGGGCGCAGCCCACTTCTTCCAACGTTATTCCGACTCCTGGGTCGAGCGAAGCAGGTTCTTCATCGCGGAGGGACAACGTGCGGGTGCTGGAAGCGCGATCGCGATCGCCGGCGAAACCGTCTTTATCGGCGCACCCGGCGGACTGGGCGACCTGACGCGCTTCGGTCAGCCCGCGCCGCCGCAGCCCGGCGGCGTCCATATCTCTTCGACGGTGCGGGACGAAGCGCGGCTGTTTCGGGGCGTGTCGACAGCTCCTGAAGCGGAAGGTTCCGACAGATTCGGTGCCGCTCTGGCCGCCGCCGAGGGCAGGCTGTTCGTGGGGGCCCCCGGTACGAACGAAAACCGGGGCGCCGTCCATCTCTACGAAGAGTCGGGCGACGACTGGCGGCATACCGGATCCTTCACGTTGGACGACGGCCTCCCGGGCGATCGGCTGGGTGCCTCGCTCGCGTTCGACGGGACGACGCTCTTCGTGGGCGCGTCTGGTCGCGCCGGCGGTGGCACGGTGGCCGCGTTCGACCCTGATGGCACGTCGTCCCCGGCCCGAGTTCTGACCCCCCCGGCGGGATCGGAGGCCGCGGGCTTCGGGGCCGCGCTAACCGTGGCCGACGGGACACTGTGGGTCGGTGCGCCTCGCACGGCCTCGGCCGCCGGAGCCGCCTACGCCTTCGATGCCGCGTCGTTTCAACTCGTCCAGACCTTCGACGAGCCGCCCTTCGGTCCGGGCGCGTCGTTCGGCTCCAGCTTTGCCGTGGCTGGCGACCTCGCCGTCATCGGGGCGGGACAGGCGGACCTCCGGCTCGGCGCGGCCGCGGTGTTCGAGCGTTCCTCCCTGGCCGCCGACTGGGAGATGTCGTCCACGCTGCGCGATCCGGAGCGACCGAGCATGACCGCCGTGTCGGGCGAGACCGTGAGTTGCGAGGAGGGGACCGCGCTCGACTACGCGTGCGCGGAAGTGGATCTCGTGGCCTTCCTTCCGCTCGACCAACTAGGCGCGGGACCGGCGTCGATCGCGAACGACATCTGGGGCTGGACCGACCCGCAGACCGGACGTGAGTACGCGCTGCTCGGCAAGTCCAACGGCACCTCCTTCGTCGACATCACCAACCCCAACGCGCCGGTGTATGTGGGGGAGTTGCCTCTCACCGAGGGGGCGGTCGAGAACCTGTGGCGCGACATCAAGACCTACGCCGACCACGCGTACATCGTCGCGGACGGGGCGGGCGCGCACGGAGTCCAGATCTTCGATCTCACCCAGCTGCGGGAGGTTCGCGATCCCCCCGTTCTGTTCGAGGAGAGCGCCCACTACGACGGCGTGTTCAGCTCGCACAACATCGTCATCAACGAGGCGACCGGGTTCGCCCACGCCGTGGGCAGCAGCGGGGGCGGGGAAGCGTGCGGCGGAGGCCTCCACATGATCGACATCCGCGATCCCCTGAACCCCCGCTTCGCAGGCTGCTTCGCGGACCCGAACACCGGCGGCTTCCTGGGGGGCGGCTACACCCACGACGCACAGTGCGTGGTCTATCATGGACCCGACGAGAACTTCGTCGGGCGCGAGATCTGCTTCCACGCGTCGGTCAATGCGCTCGGGATCTCCGACATCACGGACAAGGACCAGCCGGTCGCGCTGGCGAAGATGGACTATCCCGGGTACGTGGCGGCCCACCAGGGCTGGCTGACGGACGACCACCGGTACTTCTTCATGGGCGACGAACTCGACGAAGAGTCGGGGACCGTGGCAAACACGCGGACGCTCGTATGGGACGTGGCGGAACTTGACGATCCCGTGCTCGCGTCGGAGTACTTCGCGGAAACGCGTTCGATCGACCACAACCAGTACGTGCGCGGCGATTTTCTCTACCAGTCCAACCTGCTGAGCGGACTCCGGATCCTCGACATCCGGGACCCGGAAAATCCGGTCGAGGTGGCGTTCTTCGACACGGTCCCGCACGATGACGACGCGACGGCGTTCGGCGGCACGTGGAGCAACTACCCGTTCTTCGAGAGCGGGGTGATCGCGGTGTCGAGTTGGGGCGAGGGTCTGTTCCTGCTCAGGAAGCGCGAGTCCGTCCTCGTTCCGTAACGGAAGCCCCTACGGAACCAAGGACCGACAAAGCAACGGGGGGCCGACCGTGCGGTCGCGCCCCCCCTGTCGCTACGGCTTCCGGCTGGCTCGACACCAGCCGGCGGCTCCCACCGCTGCCGGCTACGAGCGGCTGTTGCTGTCCGCCGCGGTCATGCCATCGGGGAAGATCTCGTTCCATGCCGTCATGAAGCGCTTCATCTCGTCTTCCGTCCCGACCGAGACCCGCAGATGGTCGAGCATCGGCGGAAAATCTCGACCCACGGCCACATCATACTTGCGGAACTCGGCCCTCACCTCCGCAGCCGGACGTCCCGTGTGGACCATGAAGAAGTTGGTCTCGGACGGAAGCACCTTGAACCCCTGTCCCTGCAGCTCCGATACCGTCTGGTTGCGCAGGGCGATCGTGGTCTCCCTGACCCACCGTTCGGACTCGTGGTCCTGCAGTGCCGCGACCCCGCCCCACTTGACGAGCGCGTTGACGCTGCCGGTGGCGTAGCCCCGCATCTGGTCGATCATGTCCGGCGGCGCGATCCCGTAGCCGAGACGCAGGCCCGCCATCCCGTAGATCTTCGAGAAGGTTCGCGTCACCAGCACCTTCCGGCCTTCCTTGATGTAGGGGATGGCCGAAGCGTAACCCGGGTCCTCGACGAAGTGGTGGTAGGCTTCGTCGATGAGGACGGGGATGTCCTCGGGGATCCCGTCGAGCAGGCGGCGGATGTCGTCATCGGGCACGACGACGCCGGTGGGATTGTTGGGATTGACGATGTAGACCATCCCGACATCCCGATAGTTGCGGTTCGTGACCGCGATCAGGTCGTCGATGTCCTGGGTGTGGTCGGGCAGGAGCGGACGCGCGATCACATCGGCGTCGATGCCGGATGCGACCTGGTAGACGGTCAGGTACGTAGGCGACACGCCGACGACCTTCTCTTCGTGACGGAGGAACGCGAGGCCCGCCGCGCGCAGGGTCTCGCCGGAGCCCGCGTTGATCATGACATGGTCCGTCCCGACGCCGTGCTGCTCCGCGATCTTCTCGAGGATGTCGCCGTCGGGGTAGCCGTACCGGTTCGAGTACTTCCAGGCTCCCTGCATCGCCTCCATCATCTTCTCCGACGGCCCATACGGGTTCTCGTTGGAGGAGAGCTTGGCGAGGTCGTCATATGGATCGAGCGGGGCCAGACCCTTCGGGGGAGGCCGCAGCCCGCTCCCGAGCGCCGTTTGCGGGCTCAGGCCGAGGACGCCCAGCGCCGCGGCGGTGCCGCCCATGAATCGTCGGCGTGATACGGTAGACTCCGGTTTCATCGCTGCCTCCGTTTCCTGTCACCTGCTTGTCGCTTAGTGCGTGCGCGACCCGGACGAACCGCGCCATGCATACTGTGCGACACGGGACGGGGTGGACGCAACGGCGGCCGCGGATCGGCCCCGCGTCCGATACTGGCCCCGGCCTCCCGCTAGGGGTCGACCGAGCGCGGGCGGACTGGCCCGAAGCGTCTTGTAATTCCTAGGTTTACGGTTCCTCCGCCATTGCGGGTACCCGACTTCACCGGAAAGACGGCATGTCCTCCAATCACACCAGGCCAGACGCGGGCGGTCCGCCGATCGAACCGGACGCGATGGCGATCACGGTGAAGCCGGTATACGCGAGCGAGCACTCCGATCCCCGCGCCTGGCAGTACGTCTTCGTGTACCACGTCACGATCGAGAACGTGGGTGCCGACGCGGCGCAACTCTTCTGGCGTCACTGGCTGATCCACGACATCGTCGCCGGCGACCACGAAGTCGAGGGAGAAGGCGTCGTGGGCGAGTCTCCGGTGCTCGGGCCGGGCGACTCGCACCGGTACCACAGCTTCTGCGTGCTCCGGGGTCCGACGGGTCACATGGAGGGGTTCTACCACTTCCGGCGGCGCGACGGGTCCGAGTTTCGCGCCCCGATCCCGCGCTTTCACTTCCACGCGCCCCCGGAGGCCGTGGGCACCCTGTTCAGCTAGCAGGGCTCCGAGGCGCATGGCAGAACCGCTGCACCGGGCGCTGTGGGCCCGGAACGCCGGCCTCGCCGAGGCCTGCCTCCGCTCCCGATTCGTGCGCGGCCTCGCCGATGGAACGCTCGACCCCGAGGCGTTCCGGCGCTACGTGGCCCAGGACGCCTTCTTCCTGCGCGCCTTCTTCAGCGCGTATGCGCTGGCCGCCGCCCGCGCCGCCGCCCGCATCGAGGTCGCCCGCCGCCTGCACGCCCTCATGCAGGGTGTGCTCGATGAACTCGAGCTTCACCGCGCGTACGCCGAACGTCTGGAGATCGACCTCGAGGACGTGACGCCGAACGCCGCCGCGCAGGGCTACACGGACTTCCTCGCGAGGACGGCCTGGCATGCGGGGGTGGGCGAGATCCTCGCCGCGATGACGCCGTGCATGCGGCTGTACGCCTGGCTGGGGCAGCGGCTGTCCGCGGGCGATCACGAGGGGAACCCCTACCGGGAGTGGATCGACACCTACGCCTCCGACGAGTTCGAGGCCCTCGCCGCGGAACTCGAGGGACTGCTGGACGAACTGGCCGCCGACATCCCCGCGCCGGCCGAGGCCGCCTACGCCGAGGCGATGCGCCACGAACTCGCCTTCTTCGAGGCCTTCGCCGACGGTTAGAGGCCCGAAGGTTCTCGCCGCTCATTCCTCGGCTTGCTATCAACGCTAGCAAGTCATTACTCTTGTCGCAACCAAGAGGCATGACGCATGGCGAACATCACGATCCGCAACCTGGACGACGACATTCGAACCCGCCTGCGAGTGCGGGCGGCGGGCAACGGCCATTCGATGGAGGAGGAAGTGAGGCAGATCCTTCGCAAGGCCGTGGGACGCGCGGGGAGATCCCGAGATCTCACGAGCATCATCCGCTCCCACTTCGGGCCGACGAACGGAGTGGACCTGGAGTTGCCGCCGCGGGAGTCGGGGCGCGAGCCGCCTTCCTTCGAGTGAGTTCGCGGGCCATGGGCACGCTGCTCGACACGAACGTCGTCTCCGAACTGATCCGCACGTCGCCCGAGCCCGCCGTCGCGGCTTGGGCCTCGGGCCATCTCGTAGAGGACTTGTTCTTTTCGGCGGTGAGCGAGGCGGAGTTGCGCTACGGCGTGGCGATCCTCCCGGTGGGCCGCCGCCGCGACACGCTGTTGTTCGAGATCGAGGCCATGCTTCGGGACGCCTTCGAGGACCGGGTGCTCCCCTTCGACAGCGATGCCGCTCGCGCGTACGGCCACATTGCGGCCAAGCGCCGCTCCTCCGGGCGTCCTGTTTCGCCGGCGGACTGCCAGATCGCGGCGATCGCGGCATCTCGCCGCATGACGGTGGCGACGCGCAACGTTCGTGATTTCGAGGGCATGGGTATCGAAATCGTGGATCCTTGGGCAGCGACTTGAGCGCCCCGACCAAACCGGCGTACCGAGATGCCGGAAGGGGCCTCCGCCGCGAGCACCGCCGTCAGAAGCGGTAGGTGTAGTTCAGCTTCACCGCGGCCCCGCGCGAAAACGTCTGCAGCTGCAGCCACTCCGGGTCGGTCGGCTGATCGAGCAGTCCAGACTCGAGATTCCGCCAGTTGTGCGTATAGACGAGGAAGAGGTCGTTGCCGGGCTTGAGGATCCAGCGAAACCGCATGAAGAGGCCCAGCACGCGGCTCACATCGTCGTACTGGAACTGGTTCGTGAGGCCGATCCACGGGGTCGGGTCCCAGCTTCCCTCGAGGCGGTAGAGGTTGGTGACGAAGGTCCCCTCCGGGAGGGCGACGGCGTTGCGCTCGAAGCCGGTCTCGAAGTTGATCCCGGGGTTGGGCCGGAAGTTGGCGTTCACGTCGACCCGCGCCCGCTCCCCGCTCCAGAACCCCCCGTAGTTCACGCCGCCACGGACCGATACCGCGCGGCGGCTCGTGGTGCGCCCGCGGAGACGGTACTCCCAGTTCGTGTAGTCACCGGGGGCGATGTCGATGCCGTCGCTGACCTCGAAGCTCCTGTCGAGAAACTCGTACGTCCGCACCGCCTCGAGGCTGAGGTTGTCTCCGCTCTCGAAGTCGATTTCCAGCGCGTTGAGCTGGATTTCCTGCTCTTCGAGAATCCCGGTCTCCAGTTCCCACAGGTTCCGCAGCTGGACGGAGAACTGCAGTTGCCGGATCCAGTCGATGGCGGGCCGCGGAGACCAGCCGATCCGGGGCTCCAGGCGCCGGAAGTCGTTTCGCTGCACGAACCCCACGGCGGGGCTGTAGTCGTCGCCGAATTCGCGGTAGGAGACATGTCCCGACCAGATGTCGTTCGGGAAATTGATCCGGCCGCCCCAGGCGGAGAGATCCTGAAACGACCGGGTCGCCGTCGGGTCGGGGTTGGAGTTCCAGACGACGAAGGCCTCGACCTCGAAGTTGTTCCGGCCGAGAAAGCTCCGGGTCCGGTAGTCCATGTCCGCGCCGAGCGTGTGCCGGTCCACGGGCGCGAAGCCCAGCGAATCGGCGGCGGTCGTGCGCTGGGTGTAGATCGCTCCGATCGAGGACTGTTCGAGGAGCGGGACCCGGGCCCGGGCCACCGTGAAGGACTCGCGCTCGAACCGAAGGAAGTCCTCCGGCCGCGGCGCGCCCGGATCCTCGAGTTCAGTCTCGGCGAGGTAGGAGTGAGTGCCCGTACCCATCTGGTAGAAGCCGAGGTCGACGCCGGCGAACTGTCCCGTGAGGCGCAGTCCGTAGTCGATGGGAACCTGCTGGCCGCCCTCGATTCCGATGCGTCGCGAGAAGAAGGGCTGCGGACCGCTCCGCGACGCGAACGTGAACACGCTGGACCCTTCCAGGAAGAAGTCCCGGCGCTCGGGGAAACGGAGCGGGAACCGGGTCAGGTTGACCCGCCGCTGGTCGCTCTCCACCTCGGCGAAGTCCGTGTTCAGGCTGAAGGAAGCGCGCAGGCTGGGCGTCACGCTGTAGTTGAGGTCCAGGCTGAGGTCGCGCGGGAAGGTGGTGGGGTCGGCGTCGCCGGGCGTATGGCGCCAGCTCCCGATCCCGGAGGCGACCGCTTCGAGGCCGATCCCCTGGGAGAGGCCCTCGAGTCCCGCCAGCTCTCCGGCGAACACGAGACGGTTCAGGCCTTCGTTCCGGCGGTAGCCGCGCCACAGGACCTCCTCGTTGTTGCGCCGGATGGAGCGCTGGAAGTTGATGCCCCAGCTGCTGTCTTCCGCGTTGAAGTTGAGCGTCCGGAAGGGGATCCGGATCTCCGCCGACCAGCCGTCGTCCCGGCGGGCGGTCCTGACGTCCCAGATCCCGTCCCAGGAGCGGTTGAACCCGCCGAAACCGCCGCCTCCGCCCCCGCCTCCGCCACCCCTGCCCGCACCCGAGACCAGGCCGTCGCTGAGTACGCCCGCCGCGTTCGTCTCGAAGTAGTAGCCGGTACGGCCGTCGCGGAACGTGTCGAGCACCCAGGCGAAACGATCGTCGGTGAACAGGAAGGCGTCGCGCGCCCGCTGCCGCGCGAGAATCCGGTCGGGATCATCGAACAGGATCGCCGCGATGTAGAGGTTGTTCCGGTCGTACGCGATCCGGACCTCGGTGTCCTGCGACGGCGGACCGCCCTCGACGGGTTCCTGCTGGGTGAAGTCGCGGATCGCCGTGGCCCGCTCCCAGGCGGACTCCTCCACGCGGCCGTCGAGGTCGATGCGCTCGTCTTCGGTCAGCCGCGTAGCCTGAAGGGGCGGACCGTTCCCGCCCTGGGCGGAGGCGACTGCCGGCGCGGCGGCCAGCGGCATGAGGGCGAGCAGGCCGGACACGAGAAGAAGCCGGGGGGGACGCAACGGTCCCGTCGACGCCGAGATGATGGCCGAGTCCTCTCTCCGGGGCTGGTCGGTGGCCAGACGTCCGATAGGGCGAGGCCAGAAAGAGGACAACCGGCGCTCCATGAAGGTTGAATGCGCGGTCAGGTCACGATGATCCGCGCGTCCAGCATGATGCTCGGGTGCGTGGCGCAGTGGTACGTGTACGTGCCCTGGACGGTCGGCGTCACCGTGAACGTGTCGTCGTTGCTGATCGTGCCGCTGTCGAAGGCTCGCGCGCCGGAGGGCACGTCGGTCGATGTCACCGTATGGGGATTCGCGCCGACATGCCGCCAGCCAACGGTCTCACCGCTGCGAATCGCGACCTCCGCCTCCGTGTTGCGGCGGCCGTCGGGGTCGACGAAGGCGTTGTCCTCGATCATGACGGTCACGTTGGCGCCCGGCACGGCGCCCGGCGGCGGGGGCGGGGGCGGAGGCGGAGGTGGCGGAGCCGCGGTCGGCGCCTCGCTGTCTCCGCAGGATGCCAGGGCCAGCATGGCCGGGACGGCGGTCAGGAACTCACGTCGTCGCATGGATTGTTCTCCTCCCCTGTGTGATCGTCGTATGTGATCGGCAGCGCCGAAGCGGGTTCGAAACCTCGACGCCCGCC
The DNA here is from genome assembly GCF_965216145.1 of Candidatus Palauibacter sp. Classification (GTDB taxonomy): domain Bacteria; phylum Gemmatimonadota; class Gemmatimonadetes; order Palauibacterales; family Palauibacteraceae; genus Palauibacter. The sequence continues at coordinate 570,552 of NZ_OZ244149.1, read as the reverse complement.
GTGCGTACTATGTCCCGTTCGTAAAGAAGGTTCCGTAGCGGCTCAACACTGTCGGGAGAGAGGTGTGAACGGCAAGAAGTGGAAGATCTGCGGGAACGGCAAGCGGACCGACGCCTGAGCCGGGCAGCAGGAGTTCGAGGCCGTCAGGTGATGCAGGGGGCGCCGAACCGTCTCGCGACGGCGATCGCGGCGCCTCGGCCCCGGAATTCCTCCAGGAAGTAGTCGTACAGCAGGCGGGTCATCTCGGAGATCGTACGCTCCCGGCGCGATGTCGTGCGTCGCAGCGTATTGACGAACACCGAGACGATCAAATGCCCCGCTCCCTCAGGTAGCGCGACGATCCCCACATCGTTGATGGCCCCGGCCATCGTGCCGGTCTTGTGCGCGACGAAGGTCGAGCGCGGCAGTCGTCCCCGCATTCTGCTTCGCCCCGCTCCGGTCCGGCTCAGCACATCCAGAATCCAGGCCCGGGACTCGAGGCTCAGCCCTCTCCCTTCGTGAATTGCGAGCAGGAGGTCCGTCATCCCGTCGGGCGTCGCCGTGTCGCGGGGATCCGTCCCGTAGCGTTCCCGCGCGGCCTGCCGGTGCGTTTCGGGCAGGGCGTCCCGCATGCGGAAATACTGGTATCGATACAGCTCGCTCTCGGGAATGGTGTCGGGCAGGCCCACCAGATCCGCGAACGTGCGGGCCTCCGAGCGGTCGACCTCGACCCCCGTCACGCCCAGTTCGCGGACCCACCGCGTGGCCGCCCCGGGTCCGCCGGACATATTGAGAATCACATCGGTGGCGGTGTTGTCGGACGCCGAGAGCATGAGTACGAAGAGGCTGTCCACCGTACGGCGCACCGAACGCGCGCCCGACCATTCGGCGAGCGGACTGTGCCCTGCCCGAAACTCTTGCGTCGTGACCACGATCGTGTCGGCGGGGTCGATTTCCCCGAGGTCGACCCGGCGCAGGAACTCGAGCGCCATCGGGACCTTCGAGACGCTGGCCATCGGGAAGCGACTGTCTCCGTTGAACGCGATGCGCGCCCCCGATTCCACGTGAAGCGCCGAGATGCCCGCTTCGTCACCGACCCGTCGAGCGATGCGTCGGAGCCCTTCACCGATCGAGTCGGGCACCACGCACGCCGCACCGGGGGACGGCATCTCCGGAAACGACGGGTTAAGCGGATCCTGGGCGACGACGTTGCCCGAAGAGAGAAGCGGGAAGGCACCGAGGACGAGTATCCGCGCGGGAACCCGGACTCGTCGCCGGAAGCCGCCGACCGGTCTGCTAGTCATGAATCCCGGACATGCTTGCGCGCCTTCACCCCCCCGAGATGCGCGGCCGAAGTCCCTTGCCTCCTGTTGAGAACATCCGTCGGGACGAAACGTTGTATCGGGCGGCCCGTAACGCATGGCGCAGGAACGCGGCCCCGTGTAGTCTGCCTCCCCCTTGCACCCCTTCTGACTCCGACGCCGCGACGCGGAAACGGCCGCCGAGGTCGCAAGCGCCGACGACGAACTTGCCCCTGATTGCCAGGGTCGGAGTGCTGTGCGACGGTCTCGCAGCCGAGGTGGAGCAATGCGAATCCGAATCCGACGTTGGCCGTGGCAGGCCGTCGGCAGCGATGGATCGCGTCGTTTCCCATGGCGAACTGCTATCCACAGAGCTTCTGGCGGCGGCACTTCGAGCGGCGCATATGCCCGCCGCGAAGGTGGTCTATCCACCGACCGTCACGCCCGCCCGGCGGGGCGGGATTCCGCTGGTGGTTCGCAGCACCCTCGATCCGGATCACCCTGGAACGCTCATCGAAGACGGCCGTCACCAGGTAAGCGCCCAGGGCACGGTAGTGGCCGGGATCACATCGATCACGGATGTGCACCTGATGCTCCTGGTGGGGGATAACCTGGTCGGTACGCCCGGCGTCGCCGGACGATTGTTCCGGGCCCTGGCCTCCTCTGGCGCGAGCGCGATCCTGATTTCCCAGGCATCGAGCGAACATTCGATCTGTTGCGCCGTCGAGCCGGACGTGTCGGAAGCGGCCCGGCGCGCGGTCAAGGCCGAGTTCCAGACCGACATCGAGGCGGGATCCGGCGAAGGCATGAAGCACCGGCCCGGTATCGCCGGCCGCGTATTCGGCGTCCTCGGGCGACGGGCGGTGAACGTTCGGGCGGTGGCACAGGGATCATCGGAGCGCAACATTTCGGCGGTCGTCGCGCGGGCGGACCTGGGCCGTGCCGTTCGCTGGATTCACCGCGAGTTCTTTCATCGCGCCGCTTCCGGCCGGATCGCTGTCTACATCCTCGGCGTGGGCGGTGTGGGCAGCGCGCTCCTGCGTCAACTTCGTGCGGTACGCGATGCCCTTGGGGACCGGGGTATTGAACTGCAGCTGCGAGGTGTTGCCAGCTCTCAATACATGCAACTCTGCGGAAGGGTGGGCGGGGGCCTCGATCCCGCTTGCGCCGAGAACTCCGAGGCATGGCGTACGACTCTGAGGCAGAAGGGGGAAGCCGTCGACCTGGACCGGCTTCTGGACGACCTGGAAGAGGTGGCCCCAAGTGGCGGTCGCGCCGTGCTCGTCGACGTCACCGCGAGCGACTCGATGCGCGATGTCTACCGCCGCGCTCTGGCGGCAGGTGCCGCGGTCGTGAGCGCGAACAAGCTCCCCTTCGCCGGCCGCATCGAGGACTTTCGCGAGTTCCGCAGGGCCGGAGACCGGGCCGTGTTTCACGAGGCGACGGTCGGCGCCGGCCTTCCAGTGCTGCACACTGCGGATCTCCTGCTTGGAACCGGAGATCGGATCGACTTGATATCCGGCGTGTTCTCCGGCACACTCGCGTATCTCACCGCAGAGTTGACCGCCGGGAAGGTGTGGAGCGAGGCGGTGCGACGGGCCCACCGCCTGGGGTATACGGAGCCGGATCCCCGGGACGACCTCGGAGGTCTGGACGTCGCACGCAAACTGCTCATTCTGGCCCGAATCTGCGGTCTTGATCTGAAGATCCAGGATGTCGATGTGGAACCGATGCTGAACCGGCCCGATCTGGCCGACCTGCCACTCCGGGAGTACTGGCGGCGGCTCCCCGAAGCCGATGGGGAGATGGCCGCGCGTTTTGGTCAGGCAGCGGAGGAGGGGCTCGAGCTCGCCTATCTTGCGGAACTGGACATGACCGGCGCTTCAGGCGTCGCCCGGGTTGGGCTGTGGACCGTGCCGCTTGATCATCCCGTGGCCGGCATGCCCGCCTCCGAGAACATCTTCATCTTCCGCAGTCGGCGATATCAGGCCCACCCTCTGATCATTCGGGGACCCGGCGCCGGCACCGATCTGACAGCCGCAGGGGTGTTCGCCGACATCTTGCGTGCCTATGCCGAGCGGGGATCGGCCGGGTGAGGACGCCGAACCGGCATCCGGGCAGGCGTATCCGAACTGCGGTGCTGGGCGCTACGGGCACCGTAGGCCAGCGGTTCGTCAGCCTTCTGACCGGGCATCCCTGGTTTGAACTGGAGGCACTCGCCGCGTCCGAACGCTCGGCCGGCAAGCCCTACCGCGACACGGTGACCTGGGTGCAGACGCAGCCCCTCCCCCCGGCTGTTGCCGGAATGCCGGTCCAGACGTGCGAGCAGCTCCTCGGCGGTGGTTACGAACTCGTCTTCTCGGCCCTCGGCACCAGGGTGGCGACAGCGGTCGAGCCCGAGTTCGCCCGAGACTGCCTCCTGGTCACGAACGCCAGTTCCTACCGCATGGATGCAGAGGTGCCTCTGCTGGTGCCGGAAGTGAACCCCGATCATCTGCGCCTGCTGCCCGCCCCCGCCGCCGATGCCCTGCTACCAACGGGGATGATCGCCAACCCGAACTGTTCGACGATCGGTCTCGCACTGGCCCTCAAACCGCTGGCCGACGCTTTCGGAGTCGATCGCGTGTCGGTCATCACCCTGCAGGCGGTGTCGGGCGCCGGACTGCCCGGTATCTCCGGCTACCAGATCCTGGACAACGTGATCCCGCGGATCCCCAACGAAGAGGAAAAGCTGGAAATCGAGACCACGAAGATCCTGGGCCGGCTCGCCGGTGGAGCGATCGAGCCGGCCCGGTTGACCGTGTCGGCGCAGTGCAATCGCGTGCCGGTGGTTGATGGCCACACGCCCTGCGTCTCCGCAGGCGCGCTGCTCGGGGCCGAACTGGCCGTCGCCCGCACCTGCCGATGAGGTGCCGCCAGTGACACGCGCCGTCCGGGCCTTCGCTCCCGCCTCGGTGGCGAACATCGCCTGCGGTTTCGACATCCTGGGTCTGGCCCTGCAGACGAGCGAGGACGGGCGTGCCACCTTGGGCGATGTCGTCACCGCCACCCGGACCGATCGAACGAAGGGTCCCCGGAGCAGAGATCCGGTGACGATTGCGGCGATAACCGGTGACGATGGCCGGTTACCCCTCGAGTCAGAGCGCAATACGGCGGCCGTGGCGGCGAACGCGCTGTTACAGAGCGAAGCTCCGGACATCGCCGTGACACTGGAGATCGAGAAGCGGATGCCGCTCGAGAGCGGTCTCGGCTCAAGCGCCGCGAGCGCGGTCGCCGCGGTGGTCGCGGTCGATGCCCTGCTTGGGTTGGACCTGTCGCCGGCCGCGCTGCTTCGCTACTCCCTGGCCGGCGAGATCCTGGTCGACGGCAGCGCCCACGCCGACAATCTGGCGCCGTCCCTGCTCGGCGGGCTGGTCCTCGTCCGCTCGCTGGAACCGATCCCGGACATCGTCGAACTCCCTGTGCCGCAGGGTCTCACCTGCGCGGTAGTGCGTCCGCATATCAACGTGAACACGCGTGAGGCCCGCTCGATTCTGGCACCCCATCTGCCGCTGCCGCGCGCGGTCGCGCAGTGGGGAAACTGCGCCGCGCTGATCGCCGCGCTTTACCGTGGTGACTTGGAACTGCTCTCCCGCTCACTGGTCGATGTCGTAGCCGAACCGGCGCGCGCGGCCGCCGTACCGGGCTTCTTCGCCGCCAAGGCGGCGGCGCTCGCAGCGGGTGCCCTGGGCTGCAGCCTCTCGGGCAGCGGCCCTGCGTTGTTCGCCCTCTGCGAGGGCACTGAATGCGGTCGTGAAGTCGCGGATGCGATGGCGGCAGCACTCGAGAACGCCGAGGATACGGAATGCGATCGGCTGGTGTCGTCGTTGCCGGCACCCGGGGCGCGGGTGATCGAAGATGACCCGGTCCCGGCGCCCGGCCCCTGACGTTGCGCTTCATCAGCACCGAGGGCAGGGCTCCGCCTGTGACCTTCGGCGAGGCGGTGCTCGAAGGTCCGGCGCCCGATGGCGGCCTGTACGTTCCCGAGCGCCTCGAGCCGCTGACGCAGGCCGATCTGGACGCCTTGAGCGCAGGGTCTCTGACCGACATCGCCCGGTTCCTCGCCCGCCGCCTGTTCGGCTCGGGACTCCCGGAGGACGACCTCGCCGCGCTGCTCGACGAGGCCCTGAACTTCCCGGTTCCCCTGGTCGAGATCGAGCCCGGTGTGCACTGCCTCGAACTTTTTCATGGGCCTACGCTGGCGTTCAAGGACATCGCGGCACGGGTGATGTCGCGGCTGATGTCCCGGATCACCGCACGCGGGCAGGACACGACCGTGCTCGTTGCAACCAGCGGCGACACCGGCAGCGCGGTTGCGCACGCGTTCTCCGGCCTCCGCGGCTTTCGGGTGTGCGTGCTCTATCCGCAAGGGCTGGTCACCGAGGCGCAGCGGCGGCTGTTCACCACCCTCGCCGGCAACGTGACCGCAGTCGCCGTGGAGGGCGTATTCGACGACTGCCAGCGGCTGGTGCGGCGCGCTTTTGCCGATGAGGATCTACGCCGAGCACGGCCGCTCGTCTCTGCGAACTCGATCAACATTGGTCGATTGCTACCCCAGGTCTTCTACTACTTCCATGCCTGGGCCCAGCTCGCTCGTGCCGGCAGGCATCAGGGAGACCCGGCCCTTGTCGTGTCGACGCCGAGCGGAAACTTCGGGAACCTGACCGCCGGGCTCATCGCCAGGAAGATAGGCCTGCCGATCGACCGCTTCGTGGCGGCGACCAACATCAACGACGTGGTGCCGGCCTACCTCGAGAGTGGCAGATTTCTTCCGCGTGAGTCGGCGGCAACGATCTCGAACGCAATGGATGTCGGCCATCCCGGCAACTTCGCCCGCATCCTCCACCTCTACTCTGACTGCGGCGACACATTGACTGCCCTTCGCCGTGACCTTGCCGGCCACGCCTTCGATGATCGGGCGACGCGCGCCGCGATGTGGGACATGTATGAACAGCGCGGGGTTCTGCTTGATCCCCATACAGCGGTCGGGTATCTGGGTCTGAAGGCGGAATTGAAGGCACACGGCGGTACGGGCATCGTCCTGGCGACCGCCCACCCCGCGAAGTTCGCGGAGGTCATGCGGAGTGCGGCCGGAATTGATCCGCCGGCTCCGGCGGCGCTCCGCCGGTGTGCCGACCTCCCCGAGCGAATCATCGGCATTCCGGCCGAGTACGGGGCGTTGCGCGGTGTGTTGACTGGAGGCCGGCACTAGCAGCCCGTGGTACCGCACATCTCGCGCCGGCGAATGGGTCTGCCTAATCTGCAGATCCGGATGCCGCGTAGCATCGATGGATCGCTCGCACATGGAGGCACCATGCGTTTCCCGCTCTCGAGTCGTATCCCCATCGCCCTGGTCGTCCCGGTCGCGCTCGCCATCGCGTGTGGGGGTGGAGAACAGGCCGAAGCCGAGGCGGACGCCGCGCCCGAGATCGCCCCGGAGTCGATGCCCACGGTACGGATCACGCAGCCGGAGGAGGGCGCGACGGTGGGCCCGGACGTGCAGGTCGTGCTCGAAACCGAGGGGATCGCGATCGTCTCGATCACGCCGCCGGTCGTCGGCACCGGCCACCATCACCTGTATGTGGATGTGGATCTCACGCCGCTCAACGAGATGATTCCGCAGAACGACCCCCAGATCATCCACAAGGGGGACGGGAGCACCGAGATCATGCTCGAGGGACTCGCGCCCGGAGAGCACCGAGTCATCGCGGTCGTGGCCAACCCGGCGCACATCCCGATCGACCCGCCGCTCGTCGACACGCTCCACTTCACCGTCGCGAACCAGCAATGAGGGTGGCGGCCGGGGCGGTCTGCGGGATCCCCGTCCTCGCGCTCGCCTTCACGACGCTCGCCTTCACGACAGGCTGCACCCCCGGCGACGCACCGGGCGGCGGGGGTGACTCCGCGACGGCGGACGCCGCGGGCGAGGGCGGTTCGGAGACCCCGGCGCCGCAGCACACGCTGACCGCCGACCAGACGCACAACCGCTGGAGCCGCGCGATCCCGCCGATCCTCACGGTGCAGTCCGGCGCCGTGATCGAGGCCTGGCTCGAGGAAGCGTCGGACCAGCAGCTGACCCGCGAATCCACGGTCGAGGACCTCGCCACGCTGAGCTTCGACCCGATCCATCCCCTGACCGGACCGGTGTACGTCGAGGGCGCCGAGCCGGGCGACCTCCTGGCGGTCACGTTGCACGAGATCGAACTGGGCGACTGGGGCTGGGTGGCGAACGTCCCCGGGTTCGGGTTCCTCGCCGACCGCTTCCCCGATCCCTACCTCCGGATCTTCGAGTTCGAACCGGGGGATACGAGCGTGGGCTTCGCGCCGGGCATCCGCATCCCGCTCCGCCCGTTCCCCGGCGTCATGGGCGTCGCGCCGGACACCGACTCGATGCTGGTGACGATCCCGCCCCGCCAGAACGGCGGCAACATGGACGATCGGGACCTGGTCGAGGGGACGACGGTGTACTTCCCGGTGCTGGTCGAGGGCGCCCTCTTCTCGCTCGGCGACCCGCACATCGCGCAGGGAGACGGCGAGGTGGGCGGGACCGCGATCGAGGGGCCGCTCCGCGTCGTCTACGAACTCGAGGTCATCAAGGGCGCCGGGCCCATCCCGTCGCCCCACTACGAGACGGATGAGTTCTACGCCGTGACCGGGTTCGCGCCCACGATCGACGAGGCGGCGCGGAACGCCGTGGAGGCGATGATCGACTATCTCGTGAACTCACGGGACCTGTCGCGCGCGGACGCCTACGCGCTGGCCTCGATGGCGGGGGACCTGAAGATCTCCGAGGTGGTCGACGTGCCGAACATGCTCGTCGCCATGCGCATCTCGAAGGATGTGATCGGCAACTAGGGCCGGGTAGCGCCGGGTAGTGCCGGAGCCGCCAGCTGTGCGAGGGGCCACCCGAGGGTGCGCGACCCGAGGTTCCAGCCCGATGGTTGTTGTTGGACGTCCCTGTGAAGCCTTATGCCAATTCAAAATCAAACTTTCAATTGGCTTAATCCGATGCAGGGGCGCTGGCTCCTCCCATGATCGCTCCAGATCTGGCTAGAGCCCCTGTTCGTCGATCGCGAGCAGGGTGCGCAGGAGGACGTTGGCACCCGCCGTGATCTGATCGGGCGCCGTGAATTCGAGCGGCGAGTGGCTGATGCCATCGTGGCTCGGCACGAAGATCATCCCCACCGGCCCCAGCAGCGCAACGCTCTGCGCGTCGTGTCCCGCGCCGCTCGGCATTCGGAGGGTCGTGAGCCCGAGGTCCCGCGCCTCCGCTTCGATCCGGTCCCTGAGTCGCGGATCGGTGGGCGCGGCGCGGCTCTCGTAGAACTGCTCGAGGGACACCGTCGTGCCGTCCGCCGCCGCGATCTCCTCCGCCCGCCCGCGTATCGTCCGAAACACGGCGTCGATCCCGTCCATCGACAGGTCGCGGATCTCGAGGCTGAAGGTGACACGCCCCGGGATGACGTTCGGCGCGCCCGGTTCGGCGGTCAGCCGGCCGACGGTGGCCACGTGCCGCCCGGGCAACTCGAGCGCGATCATGTGCACGGCGTCGATGATCCGGGCGGCGGTCACCATGGCGTCCTGGCGTAGATCCATCGGCGTGGTGCCGGCGTGGTTCGCGAACCCGTCGACGGTCGCCGTCCAGCGGCGGATCCCGACGATGCCCTCGACGACGCCGATGTCCAGTCCGCCCCGGTCGAGCACGAACCCCTGCTCGATGTGCAACTCGAGGTAGGCCGTCAGGCTCTCCGGCTCGCGCAGGGCCGCGCCCGGGTCGGTAAGGTCGCCCCCGAGACGCCGTGTGCCCTCGCCGATCATGAACCCGCTCGCGGTGACGATGTCCAGTTCCTCGGGACGGACCTCGCCGGCGATGGCCCGGCTGCCGGTCTTGCCGCCCTCCTCGTTGGCCCAGATGACGAGTTCCAGCGGGTGTAGGGTCGCGCGGCCGGCGTCGGCCAGCGTCGCCAGCGCCTCGAGGGCGCCCATCGAGCCGACCTGGCCGTCGTAGCTCCCACCCGCCGGGACGGAATCGATGTGGGACCCGACGAGGATCGGTGAGAGCGACGGGTCGGTCCCGGGGCGCCGCCCGATGAGGTTGGCGGCCCGGTCCACGTGCACGTCGAGGCCGAGGCCGGACATGATGTCCGAGAGCCAGTCGCGGGCCGCCCGGTCCTCGTCGCTGTACGCGAGCCGCGTCGTGCCTTCCGCGGCGGCGCTGAAGCCGACGAGTTCGTTCATGCGGCGGTTGAGCCGGTCGCCGTCCACGAGCGAAGGCTGGTGCGGGGCGCCGCGGACGCGCCAGGGAGTTGCCGCCGCGCCCAGCGCGCCTAGGGCGAGCGTCCCGAACCGCCGCCGGGATATCGGGTCGGCGGGGCCGCCGGGTCGCTGCGGGCCGCCGGGCATGGGGCTCAGTGGCTCAGGCCGTAGATGATGTAGTTGATCGCGAGTTCGTACGCGTACGTCGACCGATCAATCGGATAGTACGGGTTCTCCGACCACTCCCACGCGTCGCCGAGGTCCGTGTTGTGGTTGATCACGACCATGATCTCCCCCCGGTCGTCGAGGATCCCGTAGATCTTCGGCTCGCACGGGCCCCAGCATTCCTCGTACCTGCCTCGCATGGCGTTGTTGATGCTCGGGACGGTCAGGATCTGCTCGATGTCGTAGAACTGGTGAAAGATCGGGTGGTCGTCCGGGATCGGCCGGATCTCGCGGTTGGGCAGGACGAGCGACATGTGATACGCGAAGTTGGCCCACGCGTCCGGCCCCCAGAAATCGTCCACCACCAGAAAGCCGCCCGCCTCCAGGTAGTTTCTGAGCCCGAGGATCTCCGGCTCGGTAAGCCGCATGTACCCGACCTCGAGCATGTACAGGAAAGGAAAGCGGCGCAGTTCGGGGTCGGCCAGCGACACCGGGTTCTCCCACTCGTGCAGGTCCAGCAGCGTGAGCAGGCGATGGAGGATGAAGAGGAACTGGCGGTCCGCCTTCGGAAAATCTGTCGACCAGGTCCCGCGGCCGCGCCAGTAGCCTCTGGACCCCGAGTAGATCGCGCGCGTGAAGTAGAAGTCGCGGCCCCATTCGGCCAACGCCTGGGCCAGCGCCGGCTCGCGCTCGAGCAGCGCGTCGCGCGGCCCGACCTCGCTCCGGGCCGGAGAGGTCGCGGTTTCCGCCGCGGGATTCGGCGCGACCGCGGCCCGGTCGGGGGCCAGCGACCCGGTCGCTCCCGCCACCGCGATCGCGGCCAGCACGGAGACGACGGCGGAGGCGGCTGCCAGACGAGGACGAGTCATACGCTGATAAGGATCGCCCGGCGGCCGTTCGTCAACACCGCCGCCCCGGGGGGGACCGACTTTCTCCGGGGGGCCGACTTTCCCGGCTGCGGGTGCGGGCGTACACTCCTTTCCCCCTTTCCCGACCCAGCAAGAAGTGCTCCGGAATGAACGACCCCGACGGCCGAGCCAGCGTGCGTGTGGACGGCGTCACCCTCCGGTTCGGGGGCGTGACGGCGCTGACCGACGTGTGTCTCGACATCCACGGCGGTGAACTGCTTGCGCTCATCGGCCCCAACGGCGCGGGAAAGACGAGCATCCTCAACTGCATCTCCGGGCTGTACCGGCCCGGGGAGGGCACCATCACCCTCGTGGAGGCCTCCGGCAGGACGCACCCGCTCCATCGCCTCCCGCCGCACCGGATCGCCCGGCTCGGGGTCGCGCGCACGTTCCAGGGCATCGAACTGTTCAAGCACATGACCGCGCTCGAGAACATGATGCTGGGCCGTCACGTCCACATGCGCGGCGGCGCGCTCTCGGGCGGACTGTTCTGGGGGCGCCAGCGCCGGGAAGAGATCGAGAACCGCATCCGGGTCGAGGAAGTGATCGACTTCCTGAACCTGGAGTCGATCCGGCACGCGACCGTCGGCAACCTGCCCTACGGACGGCAGAAGCTGGTGGAACTGGGCCGCGCGCTGGCGCTCGACCCGGAGATCCTCCTCCTCGACGAACCGATGGCGGGGATGAATTCGGAGGAGAAGGAATCGATGGCCCGCTTCATCCTCGATGTGCACGAGGAGTGGGGCGTGACGCAGGTCGTGATCGACCACGACATGGACGTGATCATGGACATCTCGGAGCGCGTCGTCGCCCTCGACTTCGGGCGGGTGATCGCTCAGGGTTCTCCGGCCGAGGTGCGCGAGGATCCCCGGGTGGTCGAGGCCTACCTTGGTCAGGATCAGACCTCGGCCGCCGCGGTTCCGTGACGGATTCGATGCTCGACGGCCACCTTCCCGGCCGGCTCAAGCGCCAGGCCTCGCTGCGCGGAGACCGCGTGGCCCTGCGCGAGAAGGAGTTCGGGATCTGGCGGACGATCACCTGGGAGGAATACGCGCGGCGTGTACGCCACTTCGCCCTGGGTCTGCGCGACCTCGGTCTCGCGCGGGGAGACAGGATCGCGATCATCGGCGACAACCGGCCCGAATGGGTGATCGCCGAACTGGCCGCCCAGTCGCTCGGGGCGCTCCCCATCGGGATGTATCAGGACGCGGTGGCGAGCGAGATCCGGTACCTGCTCTCCGAGTCCCGGGCCCGCCTCGTGGTGGCAGAGGACCAGGAACAGGTCGACAAGGTGCTCGAGGTCCGCGAGGGGCTGCCGGGGTTGCAGTACGTCGTCTACTACGATGCCCGCGGCCTGGGCGGCTACGAAGCGTCGGGACTCCTCCCGTTCCCCGACCTGGAGCGGCGGGGGCGCGACCGGGAGCGAGCGATCCCGAGCGAGTATGATGACGCCCTGGTGAAGGTGCGGCCCGAAGACACCGCGCTCCTGTGCACGACCTCGGGGACGACGAGCAAGCCCAAGCTCGCCATGCTCTCGCACGAGAACCTCCTCAGCATGGCCGAACAGCTGCAGGACGTCGACCCGATGTCCGCCGCTGACGAGTTCGTGTCGTTTCTCCCGCTGGCCTGGGTCGGCGAGCAGATGATGACGCTTTCGCGCCAGCTCATCGTCGGCTTCCCCGTGAACTTCCCGGAGGAGCCGGGTACGGTGCGGCAGGACCTGCGCGAGATCGGACCGCGCGTGATGTTCTCGCCGCCGCGGATCTGGGAGAATCTCGTCTCCGAAGTCCAGGTCATGGTCGAGGACACGACCCCGCTCAAGCGCCGCGCCTACGGCTGGGCGATGGGCGTGGGTCGCGAACTCGCGGACGCCCAGTTCGGGGGACACCCGCCGACGGCGGCGCAGCGCACCCGCCGCCGAATCGCGGAGTGGATCGCGTTGCGCGCGATCAAGGACCAGCTGGGTCTCAGGCGCCTGCGCGACGCGTATACGGGAGGGGCCGCGCTCGGACCGGACGTGTTCCGCTTCTTCCACGCCCTCGGGGTCAATCTGAAGCAGATCTACGGACAGACCGAAGTCGCGGGCATCTCGGTGCTCCACCGCGACGGAGATATCCGATACCAGACCGTCGGCCGGCCGCTACGCGGGATGGAGGTCCGCGTCGCCGAGGACGGAGAGATCCTCACCCGCGGCCCGGCCGTGTTCCAGGGCTACTTCCGGAACGCCGACGCGACGAGCGACACGCTGAAGGGGGGCTGGCTGCACTCCGGTGACGCCGGGTACTTCGATGACGAGGGCCATCTCGTCGTCATCGATCGTCTGAAGGACGTGATGTTGCTCGCGGACGGGACCAGCTTCTCGCCCCAGTTCATCGAGAACCTGCTCAAGTTCAGCCCCTACGTGAGCGAGGCCGTGGTCTTCGGCGGGGAGCACCCGTGCGTGGCGGGGATCATCGCGATCGACTTCGAGAACGCGGGCCAGTGGGCGGAGCGCCGCCAGCTCGCCTACACGACCTTCACGGATCTGTCGCAGAAGCCGGAGGTGTACGAGCTGATCCGGGCCCACGTGGAGTCGGTCAACGAAGATGTGCCGCAGGCGGCCCGGATTCGCCGTTTCCTCCTCCTCCACAAGGAACTGCACGCCGACGACGCCGAGCTTACGCGCACGAGGAAGGTCCGCCGACGGTTCATCGCCGACCGCTTCAGGCGTCTGATCGAGGCGCTGTACGGGGACGCCGAGGCGGTGACGGTGGACATGGAGATCACCTATCAGGACGGACGCACGGCGAACGTGAAACACGATCTGAGGATCGAGCGTCTGGACGGGGCCGCGTAGCCGTGGACCAGTTCCTGCAGCTCACGGTCACGGGCCTGGGGACGGGGATGATCTACGCCCTCGCGGCCGTCGGCTTCGTCGTCATCTACAAGGCGAGCGACGTGATCAACTTCTCGCAGGGGGACCTCCTCCTGTTCGGGACGTACCTGATCTTCTTCGCGCTCGTCCAACTGGGGCTGCCGTGGACGCTGGGTGTCCTCGTGACGGTGGTGATCGCGGCGGGGATCGGCCTCGTCATCGAGCGTCTCGTCCTCCGGCCGCTCATCGGCGAACCGGTGATCTCGATGATCATGGTGACGATCGGGCTCTCGAGCGTCCTGCGCGCCGTCGTAGGGGCGATCTGGGGTCCGCAGCCCCGCACCTTCCCGTCGTTCCTCCCACAGGGGGAGATCATGCTCGGCCCCGCCATCGTGAGCGCGGACCGGCTCGTGGCGATCCCGCTCGCGCTCGCCATGCTGGGGGGACTGGCGCTCTTCTTCCGCCGTACGCGGGGCGGGATCGCGATGCGCGCGATCGCCGATGACCAGCAGGCCGCGCTCAGCATGGGGATCAGTATCCCGCGGGTGTTCGCGACGGCCTGGGCCCTCGCGGCGGTGACCGCCGCGATCGGGGGGATGATGCTCGGCAGCATCGTCGGGGTGAGTTCGAACGTGGCCCAGATCGGCCTGCGCGTCTTCCCCGTCGTCATCCTGGGCGGCCTCGACTCGATCCGGGGCGCGGTCGTGGGCGGGGCGATCATCGGGCTCCTGGAGATCTACACCGGGGGCTACATCGGCCACGGCCTCAGCCTCATCGTCCCGTACGTCGCATTGATCGTGGTGCTGATGGTCCGTCCGTACGGACTGTTCGGCAAGGAGATCATCGAACGGGTATGAGCGGCCCCGTGACGGAACCCCGCCGCCGGCGACCGCGATGTTGAACACCGAGTGCGGTGTCTTTCACACGGACTACCGGAGCGACATGGGCCTCCGGCGCAAGCCGGCGGAACGCGTCCGGCTCGGCCTGTTCCTGGGCGCGCTGCTCGTGTTCCCGTTCCTCGCTTCGCCGTACTGGCTGAACCTCGCCAACCAGATCGCGATTGCGACGATCGGCGCGCTGGGGCTGAACATCCTCGTCGGCTATACGGGGCAGATCTCGCTCGGACAGGGCGCGTTCATGGCCGTGGGGGCGTACACGTCCGCCCTCCTCACGCTCAGGCTGGGTCTGCCGTGGGGCGCGAGCATCGTCTGCGCCTGCTTCGCGACCGCGGCCGTGGGCGTCTTCTTCGGACTCCCCTCGCTGCGGCTGAAGGGGCTCTACCTGGCGATCTCGACGCTGGCGGCGCAGGAGATCGTGGAGTGGGTGGTCACGCACTGGCCGGGGCTCACCGGCGGCGTCGAGGCGCTCGTGGCGCCCGCGCCGCGGCTCTTCGACCAGCGCCTGAACACCGACTTCGCCTTCTACTGGCTCGGCATCGCGCTGGCGGGCGGGACCGCCCTCTTCACGGCGAACCTCTTCCGCTCGCGCATCGGCCGCTCCTTCGTCGCGGTGCGCGACCAGGACATCGCGGCGAGCGTCATCGGGGTCAACGTGTTCCGCACGAAACTCCTCGCGTTCGCCACCTCGTCGTTCTTCGTCGGGCTGGCCGGGGCCCTGACCGCGTACTACCGCAATATCCTCTCCTGGGAGCGGTTCACGCTCGAGACGAGCATCCTGTATCTGGCCATGATCATCGTCGGAGGCCTGGGGACGATTCGCGGGTCGCTGTTCGGGGCGGCGCTCATCACGACCCTGCCCGCGATGATCACGACCCTCGGCCGGGGGCTGCAGGAATCGACGCCGGCGATCGCCGCCCAGCTGCCCAACGTCCAGCAGGCAGCATTCGGGCTCGTCATCATCCTCTTCCTCATCTTCGAGCCCGAAGGTCTGTCCAAACTGTGGCGGAACGTGAAAGACTACTTCTCCGTGTGGCCGTTCGCGTATCGTCGCGGAGAAGGCCGCTGAAACACGAAGTAGAGGGAGTGCCCGGACATGCGTTCCACCCGATCCCCGATCCTGGCGGCCGTCCTCGTGCTCTGTGCGTGCGGAGGCTCGGGGGAGAGAGCGGAAGACGAGATCCTGATCGCGGCCATCTTCGATCTCACGGGTCCGACGGCCGACGTCGGCCTCGACTACGCCGCGGCGGTGCAGGGGCATGTGGAGTGGCTGAACGAGCAGGGGGGCATCGGCGGCCGGCCGGTGCGCCTGATCTATCAGGACTACGGCTACCAGGTTTCCCGCGCAGAGCAGCTGTACACCCAGTTCGTGCAGGAGGGCGCCCTCATCTTCATGGGCTGGGGTACCGGCGACACCGAGGCCCTGCAGCTGAAGATCGCGGAGGATCGTATCCCGTTCGCGTCGGCCTCCCTCTCCCATGTGCTGGGAGACGCGGAGGCGTCGCCCTACAACTTTCTCGTGGCGACGAGCTACAGCGATCAGTTCAAGATCGTGCTCCGCTGGATCGCCGCAGACCACCGGGCGAAGGGCGGGGAAGGGAACGCCCGCGTCGCCTTCATGCACAGCGCGAGCGCGTTCGGCCTTTCTCCGTGGGCGCAGGGCGGCGAGGACTACGCACGCGAAATCGGGGTCGACGTCACTCCCTACGAGATGCCGCGGGCCGCGACCGACTATACGGCGGAGTTCTCGCGGATCAGCCAGTCGGGCGCGGACTACATCGTGTTCCAGAACACCTCGGCCCCGGCGGCGGTCGCCCTTCGGAACGGCCGCAGCCTGGGAGTCGACGCGACCTTCGTATGCCTCAACTGGTGCGCCAACGCCCTGCTCATGAGGCTGGCCGGGGTCGACGCGGAAGGCGTGATCGGGGCGATCCCGTACGCCCCTCTGACCGACGACGTCCCGGGGGTCGAGGACATTCGCGCCTACCTGGCGTCGCGGGGCGAGGACTACCGGGAGAAGACGAATGCGTACACGCAGGGGTGGTGGACGCTGGGCGTGTTCGTGGAGGGCCTGCGCCGCGTCGTCGAAGCGGGACAGGAGTTGAACGGGGAGAACATCAAGCGGGCCCTGGAGACGCTGGACGGGTTCGACACGGGCGGCGCGGGTCCCCCGCTCACCTTCACCGCCACGGATCACCGGGGTTCGAAGGGACTCCGGCTCTTCCATGTCGAGGACGGCGTGTGGTCGCCGCTGACCGAGTTCCTCGCCGCCCCGAACTAGCCCGGAGACGTCCTTGAACGCTCTGCTGGAACTTAACAGCGTCGAGGTCCTATACGACGATGTCATCCTCGTGCTGCGAGGGCTCTCGCTCGAGGTGGGCGAGGGACACATCGTCGCGTTGCTCGGCTCCAACGGAGCCGGCAAGACGACGACGCTGAAGGCGATCTCGGGGCTGCTCGATGTCGAGGACGGCGAAGTGACCGACGGCTCGATTCGCTTCGACGGGCAAGAGATTCACGGTCGGCCCCCCGACCGAATCGTCCGTGACGGGATCTTCCAGGTCCTGGAGGGCCGGCGCGTGTTCGAGCACCTCACGGTGCACGAGAACCTCCTCGCGGGGGCGCACACGCGGTCGGAGCGCGGTCGGGTGCCGGCGGATCTCGACGGCGTGTACGAGTACTTCCCCCGGCTCGGGGAGCGCCGGCAGCAGCAGGCGGGATACCTGTCCGGGGGCGAGCAGCAGATGCTGGCCCTGGGGCGCGCGCTGATGGCGCGCCCGCGGCTCATGCTGCTCGACGAACCCTCGCTCGGGCTCGCGCCGCTCCTCGTGCGGGAGATCTTCGAGATCATCCGGTGGATCAACGAGGAAGAGGGGACGACGATCTTGCTCGTCGAACAGAACGCGCGCATCGCTCTCTCGATCGCCGACTACGGCTACGTCATGGAAGGGGGGCGTGTAGTGCTCGAAGGGTCGGCCGAAGTGCTGAGAGAAAACGAGGACGTTCGCGAGTTCTACCTCGGGCTGAGCGAGATCGGCCGCCGTTCGTATCGGGACGTGAAGCACTACCGACGCCGCAAGAGGTGGCTGTCATGAACCCGGAGGCTCCGAAGCCGCGCCTTTGGGACCCGGCCGCGGAAGCGCCGGCGGATTGGGGTGCCGCGCAGGACGCGCTCGCCGACCGGGCCGTCCGCCTCGCGCTCGAACGCAGCCGTGAAGCGAGCGGACGGCTGGGGGAGGCCGGTATCTTGCGGCCGGAGCGACGGGGCGTCGCGGGGCTGCGTCGGGTCGCGGTCCTCGCGAAGGACGATCTGCCGGACCTCCAGGCGGGCGACCCGCCCTTCGGCGGAATGCTGGGTGTGGATCTGAGCTCGTTGCGCCGCCTTCATCGGTCGCCCGGCCCGATCAATGACCCCGAGGGCCGGAGGGCGGACTTCTGGCGCATGGCCACCGCGTTCACGGCCGCGGGGTTCCGCGCCGGCGACATCGTGCTCAACACCTTCTCGTACCACCTGACGCCGGGCGGGCACATGATGGACGCCGGGCTGCGCGAGGTGGGCTGCGTAGTCGTCTCCGGCGGGGTGGGAAACACCTCGGGCCAGGCCGCCTTTGCGTCGCAGATCGAGGCGACCGGCTACGTGGGGACGCCGCAGTTCCTCCTCACTCTGCTCGAGCGGGCCGCGGCGGAGGGCGTGCCGCTGAGCTTCCACCGCGCGCTGGTCAGTGGGGCGCCCCTGCCGCTGGCGCTGCGCAAGGAACTGGAAGGGCGGCACGGCATCTCCGTATTCCAGGTGTACGGGATCGCCGATGCGGGTGCGATCGGCTACGAGTGTGCCGCCAGGGACGGGTGGCACGTGGCGCCCGGCGTGGTCGTGGAGGTGCTGGACCCCGCCACCCGCGAGCCGTGTGGCCCGGGCACCCCGGGCCAGGTCGTCGTCACGAGCCCCAACCCGGTCTATCCGCTCGTCCGCTTCGGCACCGGAGATCTGTCCGCGTTCATGCCGGATGCGTGCGACTGCGGACGGACATCGGCGCGCCTCGCGGGCTTCCTCGGCCGGGTGGGCGAGGGCGTGAAGGTGCGCGGCATGTTCGTCCACCCGCGCCAACTGGCCGAAGCGCTCGCCGGCCAGCCCGGCGTGGCGCGGTATCAGGCCGCGGTCACCGCAACGGGCTATCGGGATATTCTGACGGTCCTGGTCGAAGCCGGGCCCGGTCGGGAGCTCGATCTGGACGGACTCGACGTTCGTCTACGAGAGGCGACCCGGCTCCGCGCCGCAGTGCGGGCCGTGGAACCGGGGACGATCGCCGAAGACGCCCCCCCGCTGGTGGACCTGCGCTAACCGGAGACCGAGGGGACCTCGTTTCCGGCGATCCAGACCGACTCGATCGCACGCAGGTTCTCGACGCCCTCCAGCGGATCCGCGGAGAGGAGGATGAGGTCGGCCCAGTTCCCGGTCGCGATCGTGCCGACGCCTTCCAGACCCGCGCAACGCGCCGCGTCGCCCGTGGAGGCGACCAGGATCTGCATCGGCGACATGCCCGACTCCGCCATGAGGGCGAGTTCCATGTGCTCGAAGTAGCCCTGGAAGCGCGCCGCCGGCCCCGTGTCCGTGCCCATGGCGATCGTGACGCCCGCGTCGGATAGGGCGCCGAGGTTCCGCTGCGCCTGCACGAGGGCCTCCTTGTAGCGCTGGGCCGACTCGCTCTCGCGATAGCGCGCCATGCTCTCCGGGGCGCGCAGCGCCTCCAGCACCCCCGGCTCCGCCGACGCGAGGAAGAAGGCGTCCGCGAAGAACTCCGGCTCGCTCTCGTACACGAAGGTCGAGACCTCGCGCGTGAGCGTCGGCGAGTAGCAGACACCGGCCTCGATCAGCCGCTCGGCGAGCGCGTCGTCCACGTCCTGGTCGCGGACGCTGTGCACGATGAAGTCGACGCCCGCGTCGAGCAGCCCGTGGGCGTCCTCCAGGTAGAACAGGTGCGCCGCCACCGGGAGTTCCAGTTCGTGCGCCCGCTCGATCACGGCCCCGTACACGTCCGGCGTCATCTTGCGGGTCGCGCCGAGGTTATCGTCGACCCGGATCTTGATGAAGTCGACGCCCATGGCCGCGTTTCCGTTCACCATCTCGAGCGCGGCCCCCGGCGTGTCCCCCGTCACCACCGCGCCCGCCACGAAGAGTCGGGCCCGATCCAGGCCCGGCGTGCCTTGCTCGTCCCGCACCTCGACCCCCGCTGGTTCATCCCCTCCGAGGCTCACGACGGTCGTCACGCCGTAGCTCGCGTACAGTTGGAGGTGACGGAGGACGTTCGCCCGCGAGTAGTGTCCGCTTTCGAGACCGAGGGTGGCGCCCACATGGCCGTGCGCGTTGATGAGCCCGGGGACGACGTACTTCCCGGCCGCGTCGAGAACTTCGGCGTCGGCCGGGATCTCGACCTCCGCCGAAGCCCCGACGGACTCGATCCGCCCGTCCCGGACCACCACCGTCGCGTCGGAGACGGGTTCAGCACCCGAGCCGTCGATGACGGTCGCGCCCACGATCGCGAGGGCCGGCGTCCCCGCGTCCAACGCCGAGGTCTCCCCGTCACCGCCGCCACAGGCCGCAAGGGTGCCTGTCAGGAGAAGCGCGATTGCCGGCAACGGGATCGACTTCGACATGGTCCAAACTCCTCTGGCGGTTGCTCGCTGCGCCTCGCCGGGCGGGACGATCATCGTAATGGCCGGAGGTCTAACCGGCAAATAGCCGACACTCTAACCGGCAAATAGCCGGTAGCCTGACCGGCAAATGGCCGCTATCTTCCGGTCATGACCCAGGACTTGGCGTTGTACCCCCGTTCGGTGGCCTCCGTCTTGCGCGAGGCTCTGTCCGACACGCCGGTCGTGTGTCTCGCCGGACCTCGTCAGAGCGGCAAGACCACACTCGCTCGCGTACTCATGCCCGAGCGGTCCTTCGTGAGCCTGGACCATCCTCCATATCTCGACGCGGCTTCCGCGGACCCCGCAGGTTTCGTCGACAGCCTCCCCCGGGAAGTGACGATCGACGAGATACAGCGGGCACCGGGGCTCCTACCCGCAATCAAACTGTCCGTGGACATGGATCGTCGTCCGGGACGATTCCTCCTGACCGGCTCTGCCGACCTGCTGCTCCTCCCCTCCGTCACCGAGTCACTGGCCGGCCGGATGGAGGTGGTGCGTCTCATGCCGCTGTCGGAGTCCGAGAAGGAGCGACGACCGGGTCGTTTTCTGGGCGATTTCCTCGACGGCCAGCTGCTGCCTTCACATCGCGCCCGGATGGCGCCGGCCGCACCGGAACTCGCTGCGCGGCTGGTCGCAGGCGGCTACCCCGAGCCTCTCACGCGAACTCCGACGCGCGCCCGCCAGTGGCACCGTCAGTATGTGCGGAGCATCGTGGATCGGGATGTCCTCGAAGTGTCGAAGGTCCGGGTTGCCGATCAGGTCGGCCATCTCCTGGAGCTACTCGCCGTCCGAAACGGCGAACTGTTCAACGCCAGCGGCCTGGCGCGCGACCTGGGCCTGAACCGCGACACGGTGGCCGAGTATGTCTCGGTGCTCGAGCGCATCTTTCTCGTTCGCCGATTGCGTGCCTGGCACCGGAACCCCGGAAAACGACTCGTCAAGGCACCGAAGATTCATCTCATCGACAGCGGTCTCGCGGCCACGCTGGCCCAGTTGTCCGCGTCTGACTGGCTCACGAAACGGCAGCGTATGGGGCACCTCCTTGAGTCCTTCGCCGTGGAGCAGTTCGTGGCGCAGGCCGGCTGGACGCATCCCGATGTCCGTTTCTGGCACTACCGGGACAGAGATGGACACGAGGTGGACCTGGTGGTCACGCTCGGGTCGCGGACCTGGGGCGTCGAGGTGAAGGCGACGAGCACTCCGGGACGGTCGGCCGGGCCGGGACTGAGACGCCTCGCCGCTCTATGTGGGGATGACTTCGAGGCCGGCATCGTAGTCTACAACGGCAACGATATCCTTCCGCTCGCGGAGGAGAGGATGCTGGCCGTTCCCTTCAGCGAACTCTGGGCACGGTAGCCCGACCGCAGTCAGGCGGGGCGTTCCCCCCGAATGGTGACGCGGTAGCCGGAGCGCACGTGGGGGAAGTAGTCCCAGATCGCGTGGTGCTGCGTGCAGCGGTTGTCCCAGAAGGCGATCGAGTTCTCGCGCCAGCGGAAGCGGCAGTGGAAGTCCGGGCGCTGCACATGGCGGAAGAGGAAATCGAGCACCGCCTCGCTCTCGCCCGGCGGGAGGCCCGCGATGCGGACCGTGAACATCTGGTTCACGAACAGCGCCTTCCGCCCCGTCACGGGGTGAGTCCGGACGACGGGATGCTCCGACGACGGATACTCCCGGCCTCCGTCATCACGCCCGATCAACCGGTTCACTTCCCGGTAGTAGGGGCCGCCGTCGTGGATCGCGGTGAGGCCCTCCAGCAGCGCCTTCATGTGGTTGGACAGCGCCTCATGCGCGGCGTACATGTTCGCGAACAGCGTATCGCCCCCGGCCTCGGGCACGGTGTGCATGCGCAGGATCGAGCCCATGGGCGGCGTGGGATCGCACGACACGTCCGAATGCCAGCGCTCGCCGGTCGCGCGCACGGAGTGCTCGTCGGCATGGATCCGCATCACTTCGGGGTGTCCCTCCAGCCCCGGATCGTTGGGGTGGACGACGAGTTCCCCGAATCGCGCCCCCAGCCCCTTCTGGCTCTCGATCGAGATGCCCTGGTCCCGGAAGAAGAGGACGCAGTGCGCCATGAGCGCGTCGCGGATCGCCTCGAACCCGGCGTCGTCGAGGGCTCCCAGATCCACGCCTTCGACTTCGGCGCCGATCACCGGCGTGACGGGACGGATGGTGGGCGTCGTTCGCATGTCGGCGAATCTCGGGCACCGGTCCCGCGACAGCAACGTGGCCGTCGAGGGCGCCCGTGCGCCCGCGTCTCGCAACCTCCGTCGCGGGGGACGTGTAACCCCCTGCACGCGGCGAGAGCTTGCCTCAGGCACGCAGGCCACCTCATTTTTTCAGGTCGGACCGCGCCCCGCGCCCGGCTCGACGTCATGTGAGAAGTGGCTGTACCCCAGGAGGGACTCGGATGAAGGGTCGTTGGCCAGTCCTGTTGTTCGCGACGGTCGTTGCCCTCAACTGCGGAGGTGGGGGCTCCGGCGCCGATATCGTCGCTACGCCCATTGACCCGCCGCCGCCGGGGCCGCCGCCGGCTCCCAGGCCTCCGACCCCGCCCCCACCTCCGCCGTCGCGCGTCGAGCCACCGTTCGGCTCGGACGCCAACTTCGACATCCAGGACGACACGTTCGTCGATCCCGCTGGGAATCACGACCAGGAAGGCCACGTGGAGGTGAAGCGGAACGCGACCATCACCTGGACGCAGAACGGGGGCAACATCCACCGTGTGGAGTTCAGCAAGGTTCCCGAGGGTTCGAAGTCGCCCGACAGCACCGACCTGCGGCCGGGACAGATCTGGGAGTTCCGTCCCAAGGTCGAGGGAGATTACGTCTTCTTCTGCCGCTATCACGAGTACATGATGGATGTGCGAATCACCGTGGCAACGCCCTGACCGGAGCTTCGTCCAGGCCTTGCGGGGAGTTGCTCACGTGCTGAATCGAACCCGGCTGTCACTGGCGATCGCGGTCGCGGGAATCCTTCTCGGAATCGGCGCCTGCGGCGACAACTCCGTCGGCCCGCCGAACCCGCCCCCCGGGCCCCCGCCGGAGCCGCCGCCGCCCTCTCCCGCGGAGGTGCGCGCCATGCTCATCGATACCGTGCGCCTCCTCGTGGATCACCGGAACCTCGATCCGCTCGAACCGCCGCCTCCCGTGCGCCCCGAACTCGTGGAACTCGGACGGAACCTGGCGTTCGACCGGATCCTGAGCGGGAATCGCGACATCTCGTGCATGACGTGTCACCTGCCGAGCTTCGCCACCGGGGATGGCAGGTCCCTCTCCATCGGGGTCGGCGGGAGCGGGCTGGGACCCGGCCGTACCCATCCCGACGGCGAGTTCATCCCCCGGAACTCGCCCGCGCTCTTCAACCTTCACCTCTCGACGCAGTTCTTCTGGGACGGGTTCGTGGAGGAGTTGGAGGATGGATCGATCTCGACGGAGGTCGGGGAGCAGTTGACGCCGGAGATGCAGGCGGTGTTCGAGTTCGGCGCGCTCTCGGCGCAGCCCATGATCCCGGTGTTGCGGCGCAAGGAGATGCGGGGTTCGGGCGACGGGAACGAACTGTCGGCGCTGGACGACGACGACTTCACCGGCGTGTGGGTGGGGCTCATGGCGCGGCTGGGGGAGATCGAGGCATACCGGGAGATGTTCGAGGCCGCCTATCCCGGCACTCCTTTCGAGGATATGACGTTCGCGCACGCGGCCAACGCGATCGCGGGCTTCTACGTCTCCGACCTCACGTTCATCGACACGCCCTGGGACCGTTTCCTGAGGGGGGACGACGACCAGCTCGGGGACTCGGCGCTGCGCGGCGCCAAGAGCTTCATGACGATCCGCTGCATGCAGTGTCACGACACGGACCAGTTCGACGACCGGAACAACGAGCACCACAACGCCGCCATCCCGCAGATCGGGCCGGGGCTGGGAGACGGGCCGGGCGGGAACGACGACTTCGGGCGCGAGCGGGTCACGGGGGATCCGACGCACCGGCGGCTCTTCAAGACGCCCCCGATGCGCAACGTCGAGTTGACCGCGCCCTACGGGCATGCGGGACAGTTCGCCACGCTGAAGGCGATCGTCGTGCACTACGACAGCATCGACAACCGCCTCAGGGACTACGACGTGTCGCAGGTTGAGCCCGCTCTCCAGCCCACGCTGCTCAACAACTTCGACGAGATCCTGGCCACGCGGGACACGATCCTGATCCCGATCACCTTCGACGACGCGGGGGCGGACGACCTCGTCGCGTTCCTGGAGTCGTTGACGGATGAGGCGGCGCGCGACCTCTCGCACCTCGCGCCTGCCAGCGTCCCGAGCGGTCTGCCCATCGACAGGTAGCCCGCCGGAGTCAGCCCGGGGTCAGTCGCTCCCATCGAGGAGCGACCGGATCACCCGTTCCAGCTCCCGCGCCTCGGTCTCCGGATCGTCCTGAGCGGGGTTCCTGACCAGCGCCAGGTCGCCGCTGGTGTCGACGACATACAGCGCGGGCGGCGAGATCAGCTTGTAGTCGGCGGCGATCCGCTCCGCGTGGAGCAGGATCGGGACGTCGAGACCCCATTCCCCCAACGTCCGAGCCGGTTCGACTTCCGGACTCTCCCACCCGTTGAGGGCAAGGAAGCGAACCCCGGGGCCCGCGAGCCGCCGCGATACGCGGTCGTGCTCGGTCGCGAGGTCGCGGCAGGGGATGCACCAGCTCGACCAGAAGCTCAGCACCACGATCTCTCCCCGGAGTTCGGAGAGCTGAAGCGACGCGCCTTCCGCCGTGGGGAGACGCCAGTCGGGCGCCGGCACGCCGGGGACGAGCGCCCGCTCGTCCTCCTCGAAGACTTGCTCGGCGTCGGGACCCGTCAGGTCCACCTGGATCGCGAGTTGCTCGGGCGAGGTGGGCGGATCGATCTCCAGTCGCCGAATCTCGAACGCGAGTGCTCCGCTCCCGTCCTCCGACTCCCAGCGGAAGGCGCGGGGCAGGCCGTCCACGACCCCGATGTGCCACCACGCGCGCGCGGGCCCGAACTCGTCGCTCGTGCCCCGCAGGACGTCGCAGAGGACGCCGCCGACTGTCTCCTGGCTAACGAGTTCGAACTCGCCCGCGAGTTCCGCCCCGAAAGGAGGCGCTTCCGTGAACTCGGAGAGAACCGCGAAAGGGGCGTTCGCGACGAGATGTCCGGATCCGCCCGAGATCGTGCCGTAGCTGAAACGCGCCAGCGCTTCGTCGCGCGCGGCGACAGGATCGCCGCCTCCCGACAGGATGAGGGCGGGCGCGGGGTCGTCCCCGGCCTCGGCGGGGTCCCACGACGGCGAGGGCCGAAGCTCGGCCCGGTAGAGCACCGGCCCGTCCGCGGGGCGCACGAGCCGGACCAGGCCGGTGAAGGAGCCGGCGGCGCTCCCGGATCCCTCGTACGAGTACTCGTAGGCGAGGCTCTCGAGCCGCTCGATGGCCTCGGCGGAGGCGAGCAGTCGGTCCCGCGCCGTCGGCACCTCCGCGCAGGCGGCGCACAGCGTCACCGCAATGCCCGCGACCATGATCTTCCGCGCTCGCCACAGGTTACCGAACATCATGATTGCGATCTCTCCTCGCCGCTCCGGTCCGAGCGGCCCCCGCGCCCCGGCATGAGGGATTCCGTCTTCCCAACCACGGGCCGAAAATAGTCGAGGGAGAAGGCAGGGACGAGCATGCCGCCGGCGCGGGATACCGCGCAAACGCAACGGGGCTTTTGCCGCGGGTCGGCAGCAATCAGGATACACGTGTCCGTACATCCGTTACCGAGACTCGTCGGTCTGCGGCACGGTCGCGTGTAACGACAGGAGAGGTGGCTACCATGAGCAGGAGAACCGCGTGCGCCGTGAGGTTGGTGGTTCTGGTCCTCGCAGCGTGGCCGGCGGCGGCGGCGGCGCAGGCACGGCTCGCGGCGGATATGGCGAGTGAAGACGGGGCGACTGCGGTGGCTGCCCTGCTGGAGGCGCTGCGGATTCCGCGGCAGGAACGCGGCGCGGAGCTCAGGAGCGCGCTGCTGGAGGCGTTGGCGGCGCACGGACGGCGACCGGACGAAGGGGCGCAGCCCGCCCCGGGCTACGAGGCGCTGGCCGATCATGTGGATGTCCTCCTGGAGGAAGTGCGCGCGATGGAGGATCCGGCGGCGATCCCGGCGCTCCTGTGGTCTCCGGACTTCGGCAGCCTCGAGGCCGTGGCGGTGGCCGAAATCGGCTGCGGAGGGCAGGTGGCAGCGCTGGAGGCGGCACTGGAGATGGCCACATGGGGCGGAGATCGAACGCCGAACGGTCTGTTTGCGCTCCGCGTCATGGTCGAACTGTGGGGCGGAGCGGAGGCCCTCCCCCCGGAAGCGTACGCGCTCCTCGTGGACGCGGCGACGCTGTATCTGGACGGGCCGGGGGAGCGATACCCGAGAGTGACGTCGAGCGCGACCTGGCGCAACGGCATGGTGGTGCGCAGGGCCCTGGGCCTGGCGGCGGTGCTCGACGACCCCGGGCTGCGGGCGCGCATGGAGCAGATCGCGTCGGACGTCGCGGTGGCGCGGCAGCTGGGCGTAACGGAGGATCTGCCCGAGGGGTCCTCCGGGAACCTGCAGACTCTGGCGACGGCCCTTCTCGGGGGCAAACCGCCGGACCCGCGGCCTTACGCCCCGGCCCTGCGTTCCGCGGCCTATACCGAGCAGCTGCCTTCGGCCGGCAGGGACGATCCGATCTTGCAGGTGAGCGAGGCTCTGCCCTCGGTCGTCGATGTGGCCGAGGAATTGGAGATCGGCGAGTGCTTGGCGCACTTCGCCCGCGCGTGGTCGGACGACTATACGCCGGTACCGCTCCGGGTGGAGTTCCCCTCCGGGCCGACCCCGCCGGCCGAGCCGTCGGAGGTGTTCGAACACGAGCGGAAGCGGGGGGACGAGGTGGTGATTCGCGTGGTCTGCCTGCATCCGCCCACGGCGTGGCACCGCGAGTACCTCCGAGGCGTACTGCTGCAGCGTCTCATGCAGTCGCCGGGGGTGCGGGATGCCGGCGGCTGGCTGCGGCTGCGGCCCGGGTGGAACGTGATCCGAAGCCCGGAGGCGACGCCGGGGACGGTCTGCGCCGCTGGAGGCCGCCCGTCACGGGGGTCACGATGAGAGATGAGATGGGAGACGAGATGGGAGACGAGAAGACCGGCGGCCGCGGATCGCCGTCCGCGGCTGTGGACCGGCGCACGCTCCTCAAGCTGGGCGCCCTGGGTGCCGGTGCGGCCATCCTGTCCGGGTGCCGGGGGCGTGGTGACGGCGAATCGACGCCGCAGGGCTCCTACGACGGTGACCCGGCCCCGGAGGCGCTCTTCGCGGCGCCGCCGATGGAAACGGTCCGCATCGGCTTCGTCGGGATCGGCGGCATGGGTTCGGTCCACGTCCGGAACCTCCTCGACATCGAGGGCGTCGAACTGACGGCGCTCTGCGACATCCGGCCCGAGCACGCGGAACGGGCGCGCGACTGGGTCGTCGAGGCCGGAGGGCTCGAGCCCACGCTGTATACGCGCGGGGAGACGGATTTCATCCGCATGTGCGAGGCCGAGGATCTCGATCTCGTCTATACCGCGACGCCGTGGCAGTGGCACGTGCCCGTCTGCGTGGCGGCCATGGAACATGGGAAGCACGCGGCGACCGAGGTCCCGGCGGCGTACACGATGGAGGACTGCTGGCGGCTCGTGGAGACCGCCGAGAACACCGCGCGCCACTGCGTGATGATGGAGAACGTGAACTACGGGCGCTGGGAGATGATGGTCTTCCACATGGTACGGCGGGGGCTTTTCGGGGAGATCCTGCACGGGGAGGGCGGCTACCTGCACGATCTGCGCGCGATCAAGTTCGCCGACACCGGCGAGGGGCTGTGGCGGCGTGAGCACTCGAAGACGAGGAACGGGAACCTCTATCCCACGCACGGCCTGGGGCCGATCGCGAACTGCATGGACATCAACCGCGGAGACCGCTTCGACTACGCGGTATCGATGAGCGGCCCCTCGCGCGGGCTGCAGGACTTCGCGCGCGAGCACTTCGCGGAGGATGCGCCGGAACGCCGGGAGACCTTCGCGCTCGGAGACGTGAACGTCACGCTGATCAAGACCGCCCTCGGGCGGACGATCTACGTCTCGCACGACACGAACCTCCCGCGCCCGTACTCGCGGATCCATCTGGTCCAGGGGACACGCGGCCTCTTCCAGGGCTACCCCGAGCGCGTCTACGTCGAGGGCCGGAGCGAAGAACACCGCTGGGACGCCGCGGAGGACTACCTCGAGGAGTTCGAGCACCCGTTGTGGCGCGAGATGGCGGGGGCCGGGGCGGGGCGCGGACACGGCAGCATGGACTATCTGGAGGATTACCGTCTCATCAAGTGTTTTCGCGAGGGACTGCCCACGGACATGAATGTGTACGACGCGGCGGCGCTTTCGGCGGTGTGCGCCGTGAGCGAGTCGTCCGTGGCGGACCGGAGCCGGCCGGTCGACTTCCCGGACTTCACCCGCGGACGGTGGGAGACCTGGCCGCAGCTCGACGTGGTCGAGGCCTGACCGCGCGTCGGCGCCGGCGGCCTCTCGTCGTGCGCGCGCTGGGCGGCCTGGCCGCCCTCACCCTGACCGGGCTGGCCGTTGCGGCCGCGTACATGGGGTTGCGGTCCCTGGGCTTGCGCCCCCGCTGGGAGGTCGCGGCTCCGGCCGCGAGCCCGGCGCCGGAGCTTGAGAGCCGCATGCCCCCGCCGCTTTCACCGCAAGGTGTCGCCTCGGACGGGCCCGGAGCGGGCGGGGAAGGCGACCCGTCGCCTTCGGAGGGCGGTCGGGCCGCTCCTTACGAGGCTGCGCGGATCGAGTTCGAGACCTACGGCGATGGCCGTCCGGTGGAATCCAACTCCGCGGTGGCGGAGGAGTGGCGCGATCAGGGTCTCGTGCTCTCCTTCCAATCGTACACGGCGGACGCCACCCGACCCCATGTGCTCGACGCCCGCGGATACCTCCCGCCGACCGCTTCGATGCACGCGCTCGGTCCCCCGCTGTCCGGAGAGCAGGGACTCGAAGTCGGGATGACGCATCTCGACTTTCCCGGGCGTCCGCGAAGGGCGGCGTTCAGCCTGTTCGGCCCCGACCTCATCGAGAGCTTCCTGGTCATCGTCTGGAGCGGAGGCGAGCGCCTGCCGGAGGCGGCCGCGACGCACTCACCCGATACGCGGTACGGGACGGACGGAAACCCTGACGCGGGGCAGGCGACATACAGCCCGGGCGGACGCGCCCGCTTCCGGGCCGAACGCGTCGTGGTGGAGGTCGCCGCGGGGATCGACCGCATCTCCCTCGACGGGTGGGGCCCGCCGGGGCACATCCTCCTCGTGGACCACCTCGAGATCGTCCCCTGACTCAGCGGATCGGGATGCGCACCCAGAACTGGTGGGTGTGCACGGTGGCGTCCGCCAGCGTCAGCGGCCCCTCCGGGGCGACGACGAAATCGCCCCCGCGGTCCGGCGAGTTCAACACGATTCCGCGATCCACGCCCGGGTGGCCGGTGCCCGTGGTCAGACGCACCCCGTAATGCAGATCCACGCCCCGCAGCCGGAAGACCGCCGCCGCCTCGGGGGTCCACTCGATCCAGGACTCGTCCTGCGTCCTGAATTCGCCGTTCACGTTGTTCGTCTGCTCGAGCGTGTAGTCGTAGGAACGGGTCTGGTTCACTTAACGCAAAACGTCGTTAAGATGAACGGTAAAAAGTACACTCGACAAAAAACACACATCTGTGTATCTTGATGAAAAATAGCGATGGATGACGATAGAAAACGGACCCCCCGGCGGGACTTGAACCCGCGACCTACCGATTGGTGCTCGGCTGCTCTATCCTTTCTGAGCTACGGGGGGTCCATCAAGATACAGCGGCGAGCTACGAGAGGAAAGCGAGTGGGTGGTGGAGGTGGGATTCGAACCCACATGACCGGGGATGGTCGCCGGATTTCTAGTCCGGTGCGTCTTCCATTTCCGCCACTCCACCGCTATCCATCGTAGGTGTCCCTCTGAAGATGGCAGCATCAGCATACGCTGTCAACGGGGAATTAATGGCTATGGAATAGAGTATTCTTCCACAAGGCTCCAATCTACATTCCAACCAATCTCCCTTAGTGCCCAAATTGTAACAATAGATACGGGTGGTAATGGTGAGGATGCTACAGGTGTCATAAGTTCACCTGGCATACTACCACGGCGCCAATGCGTATTACTGCCCTGATACCCTGGTGTATTTTCTAGTGGAGTACCTGGCTCATCTCTTTCTCCTCCGACGTAGTCGAAGGCAAGCCTTGTCCACCCCGCTGGAAAATAAGTATCTACCACTGGAGCCTCTGAGTCTGTCCAGCTAGTTGGGTTTACAATATCAAGTACCCAAGATCTATATCTATCTGGTCGTACCCAAGACCCAAAACCAAGGATGTGAGCTATTTCGTGTCGCATGGTACTATAATCTCTAGCGCCTATATCCCTATTAGATCCAGGTGAGTATTGATACCCACTACCATAACTAATTTTACCAACTGGTGCATACCTTAACCATCTATATTGTAACAGCGATCCATGTCTTGCTGATACAGCTCCCGGATGTTTATTGATCTTATCTACCATAATTACTATATCAATATCACGGGAAGATGGTATAGCATTAGGATCTAAGTATTCACGGATATCTGGAATTGGTAGATCTGTAGGTGCTAATGCCTTTTCCCAGTATGCAACTGCATGGCTAAAAACCTCCCTAGCGCAAACATTAAAGCTGTCTGGCTGTTGATACTCTAGTTCAATCCGGAATGTTGCATCTGGGCCAGCTCTGTCATATACTACTGGGGGTGCCCAACAGCCTGTGGTGTTATGGAGTGGTATCCTGCTTGTGTTAGGTCCAGTGGTGTCTACATCTGAAGAGCATCCTAGCAATGATAGAAATAACGCTGCTCTTTTCACTATTACACCTCCTCTTGACATGCTCTGAGGATGCAACATCCCCATATCCATTCCTTCGTACACGTCCCGCAGCAAGTGCGGCGCGTTGAGCTTCCTGAACCTCTTCTCGGCCACCAACAGCAGCCTCCAGATCAGCGCGGTGGCGTTGTCGACCCGCTTGAAGCGTTTCGCGGCCGTCGTGCGCAGCCGGACCGAGGCGAACGGGCTCTCCACGACGTTGGTCGTCCTCAGGTACGGCCAGTGCTTCTCCGGATAGTGGTAGAAGGCCGTCATGCGGTCCCAGTCGTCCTCGAGCACGGACACGGCGTTGGGCTGCGTATCCCCATAGCGGGCCCTGAACGCCTTGCGCGCCTCAACCGCCGCCGCCCGCGAGGGCGCGTACGCCGCCGCGCGCAGCATCTCCCTGGCCATCGCCTGCTCCCTTTTCGGCAGCCGGTCCAGCACGTTGGCCGTCTTGTGGTTCCAGCACCGCTGCTCGGCGGTCTCCGGCCACACCTCCCGCGCCGCGCCCCAGATCCCCAAGTTCCCGTCGGCCACCAGAAGCTTCGGCGTCGCCAGCCCCCGAGCCTTCAGATCCCTCAGCACCGCCGCCCACGACGCCGTCGACTCGCGGTAGCCCGGCGTGACCGCCAGCACCTCCTTCGTCCCGTCGCTCATCGCGCCGATGACGACCAGCAGGGCCGCCTTGTCCTTCTCGAGCCCCGCCTTCACGTAGATCCCGTCCGCCCACGCGTACACGAGTTCCCGGTCGCCCAGCGGCCGCCAGCTCCACGCCTCGTGCTCCGCCGTCCACTTCGCCCTGAGCCGCCTCACCGAGGACTTCGACAGCGGCGCCCCCTCGCCCAACAGCCCCCTGAGCGCCAGCTCGAAGTCGCCCTCGGCCAGCCCGTGCAGGTACAGCTCCGGGATCAAGTCGCCCACCTCCCGCGTCCGGCGCGCGAACAGAGGCAGCACCCGGCTCTCGAACCGCTCCTCCAAGCCCCTGACCCGAGGCCGACGCACCTCGATCGTCCCCGAACTCATGGCCAGACGCCTCGGCTTCCCGTACCCGTTCCGGTAGCCCGGCGGCGCGTCCACCGCCGCCCGCCGCTCAGACTTCACCCGGCCCAAGAGCTCCGTCACCTCCTCCTCCAGCGCCGCCTGGATCATGTCCCGCGCCTGCTCCCGCACCCACGCCTCCAGCGTCTCCCACGCTGGCCCGTCGAATCTCTCCCGCGTATCGTTGCCCATGAGGCGACGTCCTTTCTCCGGGTTTGCCCCCGGATCCGCTGTGATTGGTCAGCTGAAAGGTACGTCGCCTCCCTTTTTACACACCTTTTGTTCCTACCTCAGGTAGGTCACGTCATGGGTCATCGAGACCGCGTTGCGCACGAGAACGGCTGAAGCGCGGTCCCGGCCCGACTCGCGGTAGACGCCGAGCCTGAGGTCGTGTATCGAGCCGGACTGTTCTATGCGCTCCGCGCCCGCGTAGAGCAGGTCCACCCCATCCATGGCCTCGAGGCGCGCCGTGCCGGCGCCGACCCCGAGAGACCACCCGCCGGATCCGAGCCTCCGGCCGACGAAGCCACCGGCGTACACATTGCGCGCCGAAACATCGGACAGCCGCTCGGCGCCTCCCGTCCAGAAGCGGCCGTCGGTCCCGGGGTTGTCGATCTCCTGGAGCGCGGCGGTGACGCCTCCGAACCAATTCTCGCCCGCGACCAAGCCGGTGGCCGGAAAGGTGAGGCCGCCTCCACCCCCGTTGGAGATCCCGTAGTAGACGGGAGCGCTGAGGAGCGAGGATTCGGAGAGAAGCGCGCCCTTGGCCGGGTTCGACCATCCGTCGGCGATGGAGTCGTCCACCGCGTAGGTGAGGCCGGCCATCCCGAAGTTCGCCGAAGGCGTCGTCAGGAACTGGTCGCCGGTCGCGACCGGTACGGTGCGGATCGGAATCAGCTGTGCCACCGCCTGTCCGTCGCAGGCGGAGAAAGCCGCCAGGATGGTGCCCGCAACCAAGCGCCTGAGCCGGTTCTCCGTCATCGCTGCCTCCCGGGAGTTGGACCTGCACCTGTCCCATAGACGAACCAGGTGCGCGGTCCGTGACGCGCCGGGACGGCGGTTCGCGGGTGCGCGGGGTTGGCGTTACCCGGCAGGGATCAGTCGAAGCCGACGCGGGGCAGGGTTCGAAACAGGCCCACGCCGGCGGCGACGGCGACGAGGCCGAAACCGATCGCCTGGGCGGTTTGGCCATACAGGGCCATCCCGGTGGCGAAGAGAGCCGCATACACGGTCGCGCAGCCCAGACCCCACGCCGCGACCCCCGCGGCCAGGCTCCCGGGTGTGCCCGGACGGGTGTTCACGGCCTTCCGCCACCCACGGGGGAATGGGCGGATTCGGTCGTAGAACGCCTGGAGTGTCCCGGTCTCCGTGGGCCGGGTGAGGAACGTCACGAGCAGCCACACCGCCGTCGTCACCCCGACGCCGAGCAGCAGCCGGACCGCGGGATCGAGCGCCGGGAGTCCCACCCGCTCGTGGACGAGCGGGAACCAGAGCGCGACGGCCGCTGACACCGCCATGCCCGAGATCTCCGACCACGCGTTCACCCGCCACCAAAACCAGCGGAGGAGGAAGATCAGCCCGCTCCCGGCGTGCAGCAGAAGGATCAACTCGAACGCCTGCTTCGCGCTGTCGAGGAAGAGGGCGAGCGTGGCGGAAAGGGCGATGAGCACCCCTGTGGAGACCCGGCCCACGCGAACGTAGTGGGCCTCGTCACGGTCGCGGGCGACAAACCGGCGGTAGAAATCGTCGACGATGTAGGACGAGCCCCAGTTCAGATGCGTGGAGATGGTCGACATATAGGCCGCCGCGAGGGAGGCGACGACCAGCCCGAGCAGGCCGTGCGGCAGGAAGACGAGCATCGCCGGGTAGGCGAGGTCGTGACCGATGATGCTGGGATCGAGGTTGGGGAAGGCCGCCCCGATCGATTCGAGCGTCGGGTAGACAGCGATCGAGGCGAGGCCGACGAGAATCCACGGCCACGGCCTGAGCGCGTAGTGCGCGATGTTGAACCACAGCGTGGCGCGCATGGCATCGCGCTCGTCCCGGGCCGCGAGCATCCGCTGTGCCGTGTACCCGCCGCCGCCGGGTTCGGCGCCGGGATACCAGCTCGCCCACCACTGCACGGCGATCGGGATGACGAACACCATCGCCGCCGTCCGCCAGTCTGAGAAGTCGGGTAGCATCGACAGGTTGGGCGCGATCCCGGGGTGTGTGACGAGTCCCGCCAGACCTCCGACCGCGGGCTGCGAGAGCGCGTAGTACGCCGCGGCGACGGCCCCCGTCATCGCGATCGCGAACAGCAGGAGATCGGTGACGACGACGCCCCACAGACCGGAAGTGGCCGAGTAGAGGGCGGCCACGGTGCCCGCGACGAGGACGGTCGTGTACTTGTCGGCCCCCAGCAGCACGCCGGCGATCTTGATCGCCGCGAGCGTAACGGTGGCCATGATGACGACGTTGAAGAAGACGCCCAGATAGAGGGCCCGGAACCCGCGCAGGAACGAGGCGGGGCGCCCCGAATAGCGGAGTTCGTAGAAGCCGACATCGGTGAAGACCCCCGATCGTCGCCAGAGTTTGGCGTAGAAGAACGTCGTGCACATCGCGGTGATCAGGAACGCCCACCAGACCCAGTTCCCGCTCACGCCTCCGTTACGGACGAGGTCCGCGACGAGGTTGGGCGTGTCCGTCGAGAAAGTGGTGGCGACCATCGAGGTCCCGAGGAGCCACCAGGGGAGGTTGCGGCCCGCGAGGAAGAACTCGTCCGTGCCCGCGCCGGCGCGGCGGGCGAACCAGAGCCCGACCGCGAGGGCCACGGCGCCGTAGGCTGCGAGGACGATCCAGTCGAGACCGTTCAGCTGCACGAGAGTCCTACCACCCCCAACCCGAACGGTAGTTGGCCTTCACATAGCGCTCGGGGATAGACACGCCGTCGAGGATTTCGCCCGTGTCGGGGTCGATGCGGACCTCCCGACCGCTGCGCACGGAGAGATTGCCGAACAGCACCATCTCGGTGAGCGGTCCCGCGTGCTCGACGAAGTTCGACCCGGCGGGCGGGCCGTCCTTGCAGGCGGCCGCGAACTCCGCGTACACCCCGTCCGTCCGTGGGTACTTCTCCGCCGGCGGGTTGGCCCGGATCTCCGCATCCCGAGCGGCGTCCAGGAGCCGCGGGTTCTCGCCGTAGATGCCTGCGAACAGCGTGCCATCGGTCCCGATCCACAGCTGCCCGCTCGCCTCGAACGGCCACCTTGCGTCGTCCGGCACTTCCTCCGGCCGCGGCGGCGAGAGGTTGCCATCACGCCACACGACCCTCACGGCGGGTCGGTCGCCACGCGCCGGAAAATCGTATTCGATCCGCGAGGCGGCCGGCGCCGTCTCGGGGAAGAGCGGCGTCGATTCCGCGGAGATCCGCTCGGGCGTCCCGAGGTCGAAGGTCCAGAATGCGGCGTCCATGGCGTGACACGCGATGTCGCCCAGCGCGCCGGTCCCGAAGTCCCACCAGCCGCGCCAGTTGAACGGGGCATACGCAGGATGATAGGGACGGTCGGCGGCGGGGCCGAGCCAGAGATCCCAATCCAGCGTCGGGGGCGCGTGGTGGGCTTCCGTCGGCCGGCGAATGGCCTGCGGCCAGATCGGGCGGTTGGTCCAGTACTCGACCCTCCGGATCTCCCCGATGGCTCCCGCCTCGTACCATTCGCGGACTTGGCGCGTACCGTCCTGGGCGTGGCCCTGGTTCCCCATCTGGGTCGCGACCCCCGCCCGCTCGGCGGCCGCCATCAACTGGCGCACCTCCCAGATGGTCGTCGCGAGAGGCTTCTGGATGCGGGTCGGCTTCCCCAGCGAGAGCGACAGCATGCCCGCCGCGGTATGCGTATGGTCCGGGGTCGAGATCACGACGGCGTCGATGTTCTCGGCCTCTTCCCAGAGCATGGTTCGGAAGTCGCGGTACCGCTTCGCGCGCGGGAAGGCGCTCCAGGAGCCGGACGCCTGCCGCTCGTCGACATCGCAGAGGGCGTAGATGTTCTCGCCGACACCCGCCATCCCCCGAACATCACCGCCGCCCATGCCGCCCACGCCGATGTGCGCGACGTTCAACGTGTCGCTGGGTGCGCGATGACGGGGGCCACCGAGGACGTGGCGGGGAACGATGGACAGACCGAGGCCGGCCGTACCCGACGCCCGAACGAAGTCACGCCGCGAGAAGTTGGTTTTCGACGTCATGCTGCGCCTCCGGGGAAACCTTTGTGCGGGGGAACCTGGCAAACTACTGAATGGTCTCGCGCCGACGATGGCTAGGCCAGACCCAGGCGTTCGAGGACCTCAGGGGGCGGGCCGTCGAAGCGGGGCATGGGGCGGTTGCCCACGAAGCCGAGGTCGGCCATCCCCTCCGCCGTGGTCCAGAACGCGGTCGACGTGAGGTCGCGAACGCGATCGAAGAAACGGGCCGCGACCCGGTATTCCGGGGCCGCGTTCTCCACCCAGCAGATGTCGTCGCAGATCGCGTGCTTCTGCGCGAGCGCGAGGTCGGTGAAGCGCCCGCCGAAGCGCTCGGACGACTCGATGTCCAGCCACACCAGGCCGCCCCGCACGAGCGTCAGATCGTTTCGGTTCCCGTCGTACGGCGCGCTCACCCATTCGTCGATGAAGGCGTGGGCTCCGAGCGCGGCCGCGCCCGGCGAATGTTCGTCCTCGGGGATAGTGACGTCGCAGAGGGCGGCGAGCGTCGCGAGTTCGTCCTCCGTCAGGGCGAGATCCCACCACACCACGGGCGAGACGAGATCCGGGTCCGTGGGCGTGCCAGCCGCCCGGGGGTTGCCCCCGCTCGTGGCGCCGGGCAGCGCGGCGGCGTCCTCCGCGCCGGGCGTTCCGGCCTCGCGCCCGTCCACACACGCCGCGGCGGGGAGCGCGGCCGCCCCCGCCGCCCCCGCGGCCAGCACCTGAAGCGCCCGGCGGCGGGTCAGCCCCCCGGTCGCGTCCCGGTCTCGCTCGTCCACGTGTCCGGCCATCAGAGGCTTCCCCGCCGGAGTTGGTCCACGAGGTACTCCGAGGACCTCCACGCGACCGCCATGATCGAGAGCGTCGGGTTCTTGTCCGCGTTGGAGACGAACGGCCCGCCGTCCATCACGAACAGGTTGGGAACCTCCCACGCCTGGCAGTACTGGTTCAGCACGGAATTCTCCGGCCGGTCTCCCATGCGGACCCCGCCCACCTCGTGAATGATCTGTCCGGGCGCCGCGATGGCGCGGGCCCCGTCGGTCTGCACGGTCGACAGCACTCGCCCGCCCATCTCCTCGATGATCCCGGCGAAGGTCCGCTGCATGTGCAGGGCCTGGCCGAGTTCGTGGTCCGACCACTTCCAGTGGAACCGGAGGACGGGGATGCCCCACTGATCGACGACATCGGGATCGATCTCGCAGTAGCTGTCCTCGTTGGGGATCATCTCCCCGCGGCCGTCGAAGTTCATGAACGACCCGTAGTAGCGACGGCACTCCTCCTTGAAGCGCTGACCATAGGCGCCCTCCGTGAGCGGCTCGATGCCGCTGAAGGCGCCGTAACCCGGCATCCTCTGCCCTCCGCCGAACTCGATGTGGTAGCCGCGGGCAAAATCGAGGCGTCCGGCGTCCTGCTCGCCGTAGAGCCACCACGGCATGTACATGTGCATGGCCGAGGCGCCTTCCTCGGCGTGGCGAGGCAGGTTCTCGAGCGCCGGGATCTGCCCGGAGACGCCCGCGCCCACCGTGTCCATCACGTACTTGCCGACGAGCCCGCTCCCGTTGGCGAGGCCATCGGGGAAGAGGGAGGTGCGGGAGTTGAGGAGAATCCGCGCCGACTCGCAGGCGCTGGCGGCGAGTACAACCACGGGTGCCGAGACGTGCCGGTCGGCGCGCAGCTTCTTGTCGATGTAGTGGACGCCCGTGGCCCGGCCTCGCTCATCGATCGTCACCTCGCGCACCATCGCGTCGGTGATCGTCGTGAGGTTGCCGGTCGCCTGCGCCGGCGGCAGGCACACCGTCGTCGACTGGAAGTTGGCCTTGATCGAGCAGCCGCGCCCGCACGGGGTCGCCCAGTAGCAGGCCGCCCGGCTTCGCATGGAGTCGCGCGTCACCCGGCGAGCGGTCGCGTTGTTCGGCCACAGCATGCTCGACAGCCGGTCCGCGTCCTGCTGCTGCGTGAGGATCGCGAGGTGCGCGGGGATGACGGGGATCCCGAGGCCGTCGCAGGTCTTCTTCGTGAGCAGTTCGTAGGCGCGCGGCGCGGGCGCGGGCTGGAGGATCCCGTCGGAGGAGTCGGGCGTATTCTCGAGTCCCTCGTTGGAGCCGTAGACGCCGACCAGCGCCTCGGTGCGGTCGTACCACGGCGAGAGGTCCTCGTACGTCATCGGCCAGTCGAACCCGAGCCCGTCCCGGCTGTAGGGCTTGAAGTCGTAGGGGCCCATGCGGAGGGAGATCCGGCCCCAGTGGTTCGTCCGCCCTCCCAGCATGCGCGACCGCCACCACATGAAGTTCACGCCCTCGGCGCTGGTGTACGGCTCTCCGGGCACGCGCCAGCCGCCGTCGACCGTCGCGTCATAGAAGCCGAACGGTTTGTCGGCGGTCCCCGCGGCCCGCAGCGGCGCGTCCGCGGGGGTCTGGAACATCGGGGTCTCCGACACGGGATCGTAGTCCCGTCCCGCTTCGAGGAGCAGTACGCGGACGCCGTGACACGCGAGTACGTAGGCGGCCATGCCGCCCCCGGCGCCGGAGCCCACGATGATCACATCGTGCGCGCCGCTGCTCTGTCGGGTCAACGTCGCCGCGCCGCGGGGCGTTCCGATGGTGCGATGGGCTGAGGACATGCGCGACGATGGGCGCGAGGGCCACCGGCGGTCAATCCCCCGGGACGGCAATCGCGACGCCCGACGGATCGTTGCGCGCCTCGCCTTGCCGCGCCCGACGAGGCGGCGAACCTTCAGCCGGTCCACCATGGGAACTCCATGGGAACTTCAGGGGAGGCGAGATGCACAGACGAGCCGCTGCGCGAGCGCTGGCGGTCCTGGCGCTGACGTTGATCGCGGCCCGGCCGGTCGCGGCGCAGACGTTGACCGAACTCCTGTCGGACCTGTTCGTGTTCGGCGAGTGCGGCGTCTCCCTCTGCATGGACCCGGCGGCCATGTCGGCCGGAGAGACGGGTGCCACGCACGCCGTCCACTTCCGGCGCAACCTCGTGCCGCGCAACGACGCGCTGCTCCTCTTCCTCGGGGACGGGATCGCCGGGATCGTCCGCGGCCTTCCACGGACTCCCATGGCGGCGGGGCGCATCTGGTCCGACGGTGAACGCAGCGCCTCGCTGGGGCCGGTCTTCGCCGAGCGGGCCGAGACGCTCGGGATGGGCCGCTTCTTCATGGGTCTCGAGGCGACCGCCTTTCAGACCACGAACTTCGGGGGGGCGCCGACCGACGCCCTCCTCCTCAACTTCTTCCACCATGACACCAGCCCCGCTCTGGGCCGGAATCCGGGGCTCGGGGTGCCCGCGTTCGAGCGGGACGTACTCCAGGTGCGCACGAACCTTGCCGTGGACTACGTCGTCGCGACCGGCGTCGTGAGCGCCGGGCTGACGCCGTTCATGGATGTCGGCTTCGTCATTCCGGTCGTGCGGGCGAGGCTGGAGGGCACGGCCGATGCCCGGATCCTTCCGTTCGACCCGTCCTCCTCGCACCGGTTCGGTGGAAGCGAGGCGGTCCCGGTCCTCCAGGCGCGCAAGTCGGTGAGGGGTTCGGCGATGGGTGTCGGCGACATCACGGCCCGGGTCAAGGTGAACCTCTCCGGGGGGACCGAGGTGGGCGTCGCGCCGCCCGAACTCGGGATCGCCCTGCTGGCCGACTACACCTTCCCGACCGGGCAGGAAGAAGACCTGCTCGGCACGGGCGAAGGCCGCGGGCGCGCGCTGGCGGTCATCACCCGGAGGTGGGGCGACTTTTCTTCCCACGTGAACGGGGGATATCTCCTGCGGGAGCAGAGTGCGCGCGAGGGGAACTTCGACCGCGACGCGGTGCTCGGTTCGGTCGGCTTCGACGTCAGGGTGACGGACGAGGTCACCGTGGCCGCGGAGATGATCACGCAATTGGAACTGGCCGATCCGGACCCCCCGCTGCCCGGTCCCGTCACCTTCGTGGGCGCCGCACCCCTCACCGTCGAGGCGTCGTCCATCCCGGAGCCGGGTCGCTACCTCCTGGACCTCGCCATGGGGATCAGGTATCAGGTCCGCAACGACATGGTCCTGGTCGCGAGCGCCCTTCTCCCGATCCAGGGCTTCGGTCTGCGGCCGGACGCCATATTCACCCTCGGGCTTCAGGGCACGTTCAGATAGCGCAGTTCCCTCACGCGGAGATGCCCATGCGTTTCTCGTTACTCCTGCTCGTTGCCGCGAGCCTTGCCGGGAGTCCGCTCGTCGCCCAGGAGGCGCCGAGGGCCCGGGATCTCGGGATCCCCTTTCCCGGCGACCCCGGCAGCCTGAATGCGATCACGG
The DNA here is from genome assembly GCF_965216145.1 of Candidatus Palauibacter sp. Classification (GTDB taxonomy): domain Bacteria; phylum Gemmatimonadota; class Gemmatimonadetes; order Palauibacterales; family Palauibacteraceae; genus Palauibacter. Next base: position 529,973 of record NZ_OZ244149.1, on the reverse strand, counting down.
ATGTAGCCGGCGTCCGGGTCGGGCACACGACGATCATCGAAGGCGAAGGCGAACTCGTCGTCGGCGAGGGCCCGGTGCGCACCGGAGTCACGGCCGTGATCCCTCGCACCGGGGGATACGAGCCGGTCTTCGCCGGCTGGTACTCGCTGAACGGAAACGGGGAGATGACGGGGACGACCTGGGTCGAGGAATCGGGCTTCCTCGAAGGTCCGGTCATGATCACGAACACGCACAGCGTGGGAAACGTGCACGCCGCGACCATTGAGTGGTCGCGGGACGCGGAGGCGAACCACCCCATCGCGCCCGGCATCTGGTGGAGCCTCCCCGTGGTGGCCGAGACGTGGGATGGGCGTCTCAACGACATCAACGGCTTCCACGTGAGGAAGGAGCATGTCTTCGCCGCGATCGAGAGCGCGTCGTCCGGCCCCGTCAGCGAAGGCTCGGTGGGGGGCGGGACCGGGATGGTGTGCAACTCGTTCAAGGGCGGGATCGGGACCTCCTCCCGGCTCGTGGACGACTACACGGTCGGCGTCCTCGTGCAGTGCAACTACGGTCGCCGTCCCGAACTGCTGATCGCCGGCGTGCCGGTGGGGCAGGAACTCCTCGATTGGACCCCGGCGGGTGGCGCCGGAGGATCGGCGGGCGGGTCCGAATTCGACGGCCTCGGCTCGATCATCGTCGTCGTCGCTACCGACGCACCGCTGCTGCCGCACCAGCTCAAGCGCCTGGCGCGGCGCCCCCCGATCGGGATCGGGCGCATGGGCGGGTACGGGTCCAACAGCTCCGGCGACATCTTCATCGCCTTCTCGACGGCCAACAGCGGGGCATGGAACCGGGGTGGGAACTCGACGGTAGAGATGATGTCGAACGACGCCATATCGCCGCTCCTCCTCGCGACGGCCCAGGCCACGGAGGAGGCGATCACGAACGCGATGGTCGCGGCCCGCACGATGGTGGGCCGCGACGGGAACATGGTCCCGGGGCTGCCGCACGACGAGGTGCGGCGGATCCTCGCGGCCCACAACCGACTGGAGAGCCGCTGATGGCTTTCGGGCGCAAGATGACGCGAACTTTCGGCCCCGTGGCCGCGGCCCTGCTGGGCGCCGCGGCGCTGGCGGCGGCGACGTGCACGGCGCCATCGGCCCAGCGCGCGACGGGCGCCGTGGCGGAGGCCGTCGAACGGGCGCTGGACAGCGGGGCGGGGAGCTTCGACCACTCCGCCTGGGACGGTCTCCTGCGCGATGGCACGAGCGGCGGGCTCGTCGACTACGCGGCCATGTCCGCGCGGCGCGCCGAACTCGATGCCTATCTGGCTCGGGTGGCGGAGGCCGACCTCGGCGCCCTCGAGCGCGCCGAACTCATGGCCTTCCTCATCAACGCCTACAACGCGCTCACTGTGGTGGCCATCCTCGATCACCCGGGGGTCGCGTCGATCCGGGAGATCGACGGGGTGTGGACGGACCTCGAGTGGACGGTGGGCGGTCAGTCTCTGACACTCGACAACATCGAACACAACGTCCTCCGCCCGTTCTTCCGCGACCCCCGGATCCACTTCGCGGTGAACTGCGCTTCGCTCTCCTGCGCGCCGCTCCCGCGCTGGGCCCTCAGCGGAGCCGATCTCGAAGCTCAGCTCGAGGAACGCTCCCGGGCGTTTCTCACCGACCCCGCCAACGTGTCGCTCGAGGGCGGCCGGCTGCGGCTGTCGCGGTACTTCGACTGGTACGGGTCCGATTTCACGGCGTCCGGCTGGGCGCCGAGGGCGGAGTCCATCCCCGCCTTCATCGCCCGCTACGCCGCCGACGAGGTGCGGGCGGCGGTCGAGGAAGATCCCGGGATCGCGTTCGACTTCGCCGACTACGACTGGTCGCTGAACACGGTAGACGCGCTCTCGACCGACGGGGGGCGGGGGTCCGTCGCACCTGACCTCGTCGTGGCTTCGCTCGTCCCGCAGGCGGATTCGGAGGAGCTGGGTTTCCTGGCGCGGCTCGTCACCTGGCTTCGGGAGACCGCCGCGGCACTGGGGTGGCTGGGTCCCTTCTTCTACGGACTCGTGTATGCGCTGTTGGCCCTGCTCTTCGTTCCGGGCTCCGCGCTCACCATCGCGGCGGGCCTCACATTCGGACTGGGGTTGGGCGCGCTCACCGTGTTCGTGGCTGCGAACGTCGCCGCCGCGCTCTCCTTCCTGATCGCCCGCTACGTGCTTCGAGATCGCGTGGAGAAGCTGCTCGCCGGCCGCCCCGCGCTACGGGCGATCGATCGCGCGGTGGAAACACAGGGCTGGCGGATCGTCTTCCTGACCCGCCTCTCCCCGGTGTTTCCGTTCAGCGCGCAGAACTACTTCTACGGCCTCACCGGCGCGACGTTCTACCAGTACGTCGCGGCTTCTCTGGTCGGCATGCTCCCCGGGACGCTCCTCTACGTCTACATCGGGGCGGCCGGGGCGGAAGTGGCGGAGGCTTCCGGCGGCGCCGCGAGCTGGGGGCAGACGGCCCTGCTCGTGGCGGGGCTGCTCGCGACGGCCGCCGTGGTCATCCTCGTCACGCGCGTCGCCCGCCGCGAACTGGAGAAGGCCCTCGCGGAGGTGGAGACCGAGACCGCCCCCGACTCGCCCCGACCGTAGCGGCTACCCGCCAAGGACGACGCGGCCGCCCACGTAGAGCCCGCGGCCGGGCGCCGCGAACCCCCACACCTCCTCGTACGCGGAATCGAGCAGGTTCTCGGCGCGTACCGTCAGCGTGAGCCCCGGACGTCCACCGCCCCCGGCGATGTCGAAACTGGCCGAAAGGTCGAGCACCGTGTACGCGGAGAGGGTCACGGGGTCCGCGGGGAAGGTCGAGAAGTCGCGGTCCTCCCGCTCCCCCACGCGCCGCAGGCCCAGGTCCACGCTCACCCGCGAGGAGACCCGGTAGAACGCCGTCGCGGCGATCGTATGCTTCGGCCGTCGGAGTAGCGCCGCCCCCGCGACGAACGTCGCCCCCGGCCCCTCGTCGAAGCCCGCGTCCTGTACCTGCGTGTCCAGGTACGTGTAGCTGCCCGTGAGCCGCAGCCGGCTGGCCTCGACGCTCGCCTCGGCCTCCAGCCCCTGGCTACGGGCATTCGCCACGTTGAAGAAGTTCGGGTCTCCCTGGGCGGGCGGTGAGCCCGTGTACTGGATCAGGTCCCGGTAGCTCTGGCGGAACCCGGTCAGCGACAGCGTCGCCCCGCCGCCGAATTCCTGGTCGACGCCGCCCTCGAAGCTGGTGGAGCGCTCCGGCGTGAGGTCGGGGTTACCGGTCGTGAAGCCCGTGGCGAAGGTCTCGAGGAAGGTCGGCTCCTTGATCCCGGTCCCGGCCGAGACCCGCAGGCGCGTCCCCGACGAGGCGGAGTGCCAGGCCGCCCCCGTCCGCCATGTGGCCGCGGCCCCGAACCGCTCGTCGTCCTCGGCCCGGAGCCCGGCGTTCAGCGCCAGAGCGTCACGCACCCACGAAAGTTGCGCGTGGAAGGCGCGGTTCCACCAGTCGTTCCCGGAACTCCCGGAACTCTCCCCGAACTGGGAGAAGGACTGGTTGAAGCCGCGCACCGCCTGCCGCTCCTCCTCGTAGCCCGCGGTCAGCACGGTCCCCGCCGAGGTGCGCCACACGACGCCGCCCCCGGCCGTCACCCGCCGCGTGTCGGTCAGGCTCTTGAAGCCGAAGAAGCCGAGGCTGTCCGCCGGGCTGTCCGGCTGGTCGTCCGTGCCGCTGTCCGCTTCCCACACGTTGACGAAGAGCCGCGTCTCGAGCGCATCCGTCCAGCGGCGCCCCGCGTCGATGTTGACGGTGAGCGCGTCGCCGAACGAGTACGCGTTGCGGTCCACCACCGCGCCCGTGCCGTCCGTGGGATAATGGAAACGAGAGTCGTTGTAGCGCATGGCGAGCGTCGCGTCGGTATCGGCGTCCAGATAGCCCTGGACGCGTCCCGAGGCCGTCGTCTGCCGGTACTCGTTGTTGAAGGCGAGGATCCCGTCCGTGGTGTTCCCACCCAGGGAGAACGCGTAGGAGAGCCCGCCGGTGCCGCCGGAGAGGTCGCCCTGCCACCGGCTCGTCCCGAAGCTCCCGCCCTGGAAGGAAAGGCTCCCGCGGGGTCGGCCCTCGCCGCGCCGCGTGAAGACCTGAATCACGCCGCTCACCGCGTCGGAGCCGTAAAGCGCGGAAGCGGGCCCCCTGACGATCTCGATCCGCTCCACGTTGTCGGTGGTCAGGGAGGAGAAGTCGAACGACCCTCCGGGCTGGTTCACGCGCACGCCGTCCACGAGCACTTGGACATAGTCCGACTCGCCGCCGCGCAGGAACAGGGAGGTGATGGCGCCGAACGATCCGTTGCGGGCGACCATCAGTCCCGAGGCGAAGCGGAGGGCGTCGGCCACGTACTCGATCCCGGCGCGTTCGAGTTCCTCCCCTTCGATGACGGTCGTGTTGGCGGCCACCGTCCACTCGGGTTCGGCCCAGCGGTAGGCGGTGACGACGAGCCCTTCGAGGCTGACCGGCTCCTGCGCGCAAAGCGGCGAGACCCCCGAAACGGCGCAAGCCGCCGCGGCTACAGCGACGCCGATGGCCGACCGGCGGATGGCGTGGGCGAGTCCGCGAGAGTGGCGCCCGCGCGCCGGATTCACGGGAAAAGGGCGTGAAGCTGAAGCGTGTCGCATTTCGGCTCTCCCTTCCCGCGGAAAAGAGGAGGGAGATGCCGGCGTCGGTGCCCGGAAAACGACCCCTCACCTCCCCGCGGAGGTGTGTTGTGGGCGCCGGATGGGCACGTCTCCTGGCTCGAGGCCGCCCTGACTCGCCTTCCCGGGACCTCGCAGATCCCAGTGGCAATTCGAGTTGGCGTTCCGGGAACTTCCCGGACCTCTCACAGTGGCGGGGCCGCGCCGGACTTGCACCGGCTTCCGTAAGCCCCTCCGGCCGAATCATGTCGCGATCAGACGATGCGCTGGCCGCCCCCGCCGGTCAACTCTCGAGAAATACGCGCAAGATGTGATTGACACCGTCCTCAAGGCGTGGGTCGATCTGGCTCCGCTCGTGGACGATGACGCGCCGTTCATGGGGGCGGGTAACTCTACGACGGGTTAGGTTGAGGGCACACGGGTGCGGCTCGAGGAGGTGACGGGCGAGATGACGGCTGAGAGTTGGACGGTCATTGCGGCGACGATTGCGCTGGCCGCCGTAATTCTGCCGGGGCAATACGCGATCCGGCGGGATTTGACGTCGCTGACGAGGGAGGTCGGTGATCTCCGGGAGCGCATGGGATTGGAAATCGGCGATGTCAAGGAGCGTCTGGCCCGCATGGAAGGGCTGTTCGAGGGATTCGTTCGTCGGCGGGAGGACCCGAAGACCGCCTGACCCTTGGGGAGCGCCCGGCCGGCGTCAGGACAGCTCGTCCACCCGGTGGCCGAGTTCGCGGAGCCGGGCCACAATCGTCGCGACGTGCTCGGGGCCGCGCGTCTCGATCGTGAGTTCGATCCCTACCTTGCCCACCGAGATGTCCCCGAAGGCGCGCGTGTGTTCGATGTGGAGGACGTTCGCGCCCTCGATCGCGACGAGGGCCGTCACCTCGTTCAGGTAGCCGGGTCGGTCGCGGACCACGACCGTGAGGCGGGCGAGGCGGCCATCGGCCCAGAGCGCACGGTCGATGACCTGGGACACCAGGTTCATGTCGATGTTGCCGCCCGACAGGATACAGACGGTGACGTCGGACGGACGGAGGTCGACCTTCCCCTCGAGCACCGCCGCCACGGACACTGCCCCTCCGCCCTCGACCACCACCTTCTCCGATTCGAGCAGGAAAAAGATCGCGCGGGTGATCTGCTCCTCGTCGATGAGGACGACGTCATCGACGAGCGCCTGGATGTGAGGGAAGGTGAGGTCGCCGATCCTCTTGACCGCGATCCCGTCGGCGAGCGTGTCGGAGCGCTCGAGGTGAACGGGTTCTCCCGCCGCCAGCGACTCACGGGCCCCGGGTGACGCGGCGGCCTCCGCGCCGATCACCCGCACGCCGGGCCGGCGCGCCTTCACGGCGGTCGCGATGCCGGAGATCATGCCCCCGCCCCCGATCGGGACGATGACCGTCGTGAGGTCAGGCACCTGCTCGAGGATCTCCAACCCGATCGTGCCCTGGCCGGCCATCACGTCGAGGTCGTCGAAGGGGTGAACCGGCGTCAACCCTCCCTCGGAGGCCAGGCGGTCGACGAGCGCCATCCCATCGGACACGGTCTCGCCCGTCTGGATGACCCGGGCGTCGTAGCCGCGCGTGTTCGCAACCTTGACCAGGGGCGCGTGGTCGGGCATCACGATCGTGCAGGAGATCCCCAGCCGGGCGGCGTGGTAGGCGAGCGCCTGGGCGTGATTCCCGGCGCTGGCCGCCACGACCCCGGCCTCCTGCGCCGCAGGGTCGAGGCGCAGGAGCTTGTTGAGCGAGCCGCGGGCCTTGAACGAACCGGTCCGCTGCCGGAACTCGGCCTTGAGGTGGAACCGGCCGCTGGCCCGCGCCGCGAGGGCGAAGGACGGCGGACACTCGGTCTCCACGACGCCGGAACGGATACGTTCGCGCGCGGCGACGATGTCTTCGTAGGAGAGCATGGAGATCAAGACCCGGATACCGGTGGCGGGGTTCCGTGGCGGTCCCTCACGACGCGAGTCTGCGCAGGCGGGCGATCGCGTCGTCGGCGTCGAGGCGGGTGAGGTCGATCGCGTGTCCGTCCGCGCCCCCCTCCTCCAGCCAGCGGCCGACCATCGCGCTGGGCACGGATTCTCGCGGCGAAAGCACGACCGGCGCCCGCAACTCGGCCACGCGCACCGCGTAGCACGCGTCCTCGACGGCCTCCTGCCACACGCCGTCGACCCACGTCACGCGCCGCCGCCGGAGCACCTGGCCGCGCGCCACCGGCTGGAGCGTCCGGTGCGTGTCGTCGACCCCGGGGAGCACGATCAACCACGAGTGCGGCTCCACCTCCGGTTCCAGTGCGAACCGAAGGTTCTCGAGTTCCTCCAGCCAGTCGAGCCGCAACTGGGCTTCGGCGGCCCGCTCGAACTCCAGCCTCTCCGAGGCGGCGTCGCGTGCGGCGGTGAAGCGGTCCATGAGGTTCCACGCGAACTCGCGGTCCACCAGCAGGCGGCCCGCCGCACCCGCCTGCCGGCGGTACGCGTTGAGTCCCACGCGGCGCGCGCACGGGGCGCTGCAGAGTCCCATGTCGAACTGCATGCAGGGGCTCCGGCCCAGGTCGGGGCGGACCGGTTCGGCGCAGTTCCGCAGCCGGAAGACCTTCTCGACGAGACGGCGAATGCGTTCGGGCAACTGCCGGCTCCAGAAGGGGCCGACGTACCGGGCCCCGGCGCGGCGCGGGCGACGGACCACCCGCAACCGGGGGAAGGGCTCGTTCCAGTGCAGTTCGAGGTACCAGCCGGCGCCGCGGCGCTTGAGGGCCTTGTTGTAGGGCGGGCGCTGGCCGAGGATCCGTTCCGCCTCCACCAGGCGCGCCTCGAGGTCGCTCCCCGTGGGATGCGCTTCGACGCCCCGGGCGATCCGCAGCATCTCGGCGAGCCGCTCGTTCGAGGGGCCGCCGGAGTAGAAATATCCGCGCACGCGTCGCCGCAGGTTGACGCTCTTGCCCACGTACAGCGGGTGGCCGTACGCGTCCACGAACACGTACACGCCGGGGCTCGCCGGGAGATCGGGCACCCATTCCGGGACCGGCGTGGCGCGGGGAATCGCGAAGCCTCCTCTCCCTCCGAGACCTGATTGCCAGCGGGGGCGGGAATGTCTGCTTCGGGTTGTATTCGGTCAAGTCCCGACGAGAGTCTCGATTTGGCCGGGGCGGGGCGGCCGCGCATATTCGCGGCATGATCGCACTCATCACGGGAATCACGGGACAGGACGGCTCCTATCTCGCGGAGGCGCTACTCGAGAAGGGGTACGAGGTGCACGGCGTCGTCCGTCGCTCCTCCGTGGAGAAGTTCGACCGGATCTCGCACCTCAAGGATCGGGTCACGCTGCACCAGGCGGACCTGCTCGACCAGCTGTCGCTCATCCGCGTGTTCGAACGGGTCGGCCCCCGCGAAGTGTACAACCTCGCCGCACAGTCGTTCGTCCCCACCTCCTGGGAGCAGCCGCTGCTCACGGGAGAGTTCACGGCGCTGGGCGTCGCGCGCATGCTGGAGGGGATCCGGGCGGTCGATGACACGATCCGCTTCTACCAGGCCTCGTCCTCGGAGATGTTCGGGAAGGTGCGCGAGACGCCGCAGACCGAGGACACGCCGTTCTATCCCCGCAGCCCGTACGGCGTCGCTAAGGTGTACGGACACTTCATCACGGTGAACTACCGGGAGAGTTACGACCTGTTCGCGGCGAGCGGAATCCTCTTCAACCACGAGAGTCCCCGGCGGGGGCGGGAGTTCGTCACGCGAAAGGTGAGCTGGGAGGCGGCGCGCATCCACCACGGGCTCGCCGACCGGCTCCCGATCGGGAATCTGGCGGCGGAGCGGGACTGGGGGTTCGCGGGCGACTACGTCGAGGCGATGTGGCGCATGCTGCAGGCGGAGACGCCGGAGGACTACGTGATCGGGACCGGCGTGACGCACTCCGTCCAGCGGGTGATCGAGATCGCCTTCGATGAGATCGGGCGCGACTGGCGCGACCACGTGGAGCAGGACCCCGCGCTCCTCCGGCCGGCCGAGGTCGAACGGCTCTGCGCCGATCCGTCGAAGGCGCGCCGACAGCTGGGCTGGCGCCCGCGCATGTCGTTCGAGGAGTTGATCCGCCTCATGGTCCGCGCCGACATCGAACGCGTCGGGAGGGGAACGACGGCCTGAGCCTGGCTCAGGATCAGGTGCGGAGCCTCGCGAAGAGGAGAAGCGCGGCCGCCAGGAAGACGGTGTTCGGCATCCAGGCCGCCATGGCCGGCGAGAGAGCGCCGCCGGCGCCCATCGCCTCCGTGATGCGCGCGAAAATCAGGAGGAGAATGGTGGTGCCGAGCGCGATCCCGATCGAGGTCGGTGCGCCACCGCGCCGGTTGCTCTGCGCCAGCGGCATCCCGAAGATGACGATCACCACGCAGGCGAAGGGGAACGCGACCCGGAACGCGCGCTGTGTCCGCAGCTGGTTCGTGTTGCCGCCCGATCTCTCTGTCGCCTCGATGAGGCGGCCGAGTTCCGCGTAGCGCATCTCATCCGGCTCCTTGGGCCGGGCCTGCAGTTCCTCGGGAGATTCATCCAGGTGCGGGATCAACATCTCGCGGAACTCGTAGGCTCGCTCCCTGTCCGGCCCGTAGAAACGCCGGGCCCATCCGTCCTGGAGCAGCCAGCGCGACGAGATCGAGTCGTACTGCGCGGTGTTCGCGGTCACATGCATGGTGGGGAAGTCGGGGCCGGTACCCAACCGCTCGATCTGTACGTCCTCCATCTGTCCCGCCCGGGTATCGAGCTGGCGCGCCTTGTACACGAACCCGTCGCCTCCGCGGTAGACGAAGAACTGCCGGATCGTCTCGCTCCGCGCCTCCTCGGGCTCGAGGGCCTCGATGGACTTCCGGTTCGTCACCGCGACCACCTCGGTCAGACCGAGCGCGACGAAGCTGAGCAGGGTGGCGGAGATCAGAATCGGGACGCTGAGCCGGTAGAACGACACCCCTCCCGCCTTCATCGCCGTGACCTCGGAATGCCGCGTCATGGCCGCCACGGTGAACACGGAGCCGAGGAGGGCGGCGATCGGAAACCCGAGGAGCGACTGGTAGGGGAACTGAAAGATGTAATGCAGCGCCACCTGAAGGCGGGCCACATCCTGATCGACGAAGACGTTGATGTTGTCCGCGAGATCGATGAGCATGAAGATCAGGGGCACACCGAGCACGCAGACCAGGAAGATCCGCAGGAACTGCAGCGCCACGTAGCGGTCGAGCAGTCTCATCGGGTCAGCGCGTGACCCGCGTGGAGCGCCACAGCGCTCCCAGGCCGAAGATCCCGAACACGATGTTCGGCGCCCACATCGCCCACAGCGGCGACATCCACAGGCGGTCGGAGAGGTCCTCGCCGACGATGAGGAAGACGTAATACGTCCCGAAGCAGACGAGGCTGACGCCCACGACGAGGGCGACGCCCCCTCGCGGGAAGCGGACCGCGATCGTGGCGCCGATGAGCACGAACACGATGCACGCGGCCGGGATCGTCCCTTTCTTGTGAATCTCGACCCAGAACTGGTTGACCCTCCGGAGGCCGGTGAGTTCGCGGTCGGCGTACTGCTCGAACTGATTCGCGGCATCGAAGGCGGTGTAGAAACGGCGCGCCGCACTCTCCGCGGCGAGCCCCGCGGAATCGGGTGGGGCATCTTCTCCAGTCGCGGCAGCCCCGGAGACGGAATCTCCTCCCGGCCCCGATCCGATCTCGTCCACCGCGGCCGCCCCCTCCTCCATTGCGGGTTCCAGGCTCGATCCCTGATCCCATGGGGCTTCGACCTCCGGTCCGGCCGTGGCTCCCGTCGCCGTCCCCGTAAGCGATCCGTCCTCCATCGGTTGCCGGAAATCGAGGAGCTGGCGCGTGATCGCGCGGGCGTAGGTCTCGCTCTCCGCCCGCGCCGCGTCCGCCATCAGGAAGCCCCGATGCGCCTCCTCGCGCATTTCGGCGATGTTCATCTCGCGGTCTCCGCGCACGGCCCCCATGGTGTCGCGCTCGAGGGCGTTCCCCACGTCGGGGACTCTCAGCGTCATGTGCTCGAAGGCGACGCGCCGAAAGGCGTACGGCCGCTGGTTGGGCCGGACCTGCATGACGCCGTCCTCGAGGTCGAAGTAGAGGTCCTCGCCCCCTTCCTCGAAGGCCATCTTCCCGCGGGCCGCGTAGATGGTGTAGCTCTGCTGTCCGTCCCGTTCGTCGTAGATTCGGACATCCTCGATCTCGCTCCGCTCCTGATCGATGGTGCCCGGATGCACGTAGAGCCGGGAAGGGACGACCTCGTTGATCGTCTGTTCGCGCAGGTTGAACGTCGGCTTCTTGCGGCCGATGCCGGTGAGGAGCACCTGAAGGTGGTGGTTCGACTGTGGCAGGATGGCGTTGTTGAACCACGTCATCGCACCTGCCAGAATGACCGCACAGAGGAGGAGCGGCGCCATCACGCGTGTGAGCGGGATGCCGCTGGCCTTGATGGCCGTCACCTCGAAATCGCCCTCCAGTCGGCTGAAGACGTAGAGCACGGCGATGAGCACGGCCATGGGCAGCGTCTGGGCGATGATGAAGGGGATCGAATAGACGAAGACCTCGACGATCACCGACCAGTGGAGACCCTTGCCTATGAGCCTTTCGAACCGCTTGCTCACCTGGTCGAGGAGGAGCAGAACCGTGAGGCCGCTGGCGGCGAACAGGAACGGTGCGAAGTGAAGGCGCAGGATGTAGCGGGTAAGAGTTCGCATCGCCCCGAGATTACGGTGTTTCGCGGCCGTTGTCAGCCCGGACGCACAGAGTCGTGTACCGAAAAGGCGGCCCGGAGGTCCATCCGCTTTCGTTCGCAGGGTGGCGCCGCTTGACGCTGCCCCTCGACTCCGGCGCGCCGCGCCGCGTGGCCATCGTGCTCATGAGTGCGGTGGGGAGCGCGGTTCAGGGGTTGCCGGTCATCGCCTCGCTGCGGAGAGCCTGGCCGCGGGCGCACATCACCTGGGTCGTGCAACCCGGCCCCGCGGCGCTCATGGCCGGGCACCCGGATGTCGACCGCTTCCTCCCGTTTCACCGCGGACTGGGCGCCCGCGCCTACCTCCGCTTCCGCCGCGAGGTCTCGTCCGAAGCGTTCGACCTCGTCATCTGTCTGCAACCGAACTTCAAGGGCGGGTTGGTGACGCGCCTCCTTCCGGCCCCGGCGCGGCTCGGCTACGATCGCCGGCGCGCCCGCGACCTCAGCTGGCTCGCGACGAATCACCGAATCCCGCCCAGTCCGGTGGCGCACGTTCAGGATGAACTTTTCGAGTTCCTCGACCACCTCGAGGTGCCCCGGCGCTACGAGTGGGACTTCCACTTCACGGACGAGGAGCGCCGGGAGCACAGGCGGTGGCGGGAGAGGTTCTCCCGTCCGGTGCTCGCCGTCGTCCCGCGGAGTTCGAACCCTCGGAGGAACTGGACCCTGGAGGGCATCGCCCGGGTAATCGACGTGGCGGGCGGTGACTTCGGCCTGCAGCCGGTCCTGGTCGGCGGCGACTCCGAAGCCGAACTGCGGGACGGACACCGTCTCCGGGAACTCTGTTCCATTCCGCCGCGCGAGGAACTGGGCGGGACGCTGCGGCAACTCGCGGGCCGCCTCCAGGCGAGCGACATCGTGCTCGCGCCGGACACGGGTCCCCTGCACATGGCGGTGGCGCTGGGGACGCCGACGATCGGACTTTATGGTTACACGGACCCGAAGCGGAGCGGTCCGTACGACCGTTTTATCGATCTCATCGTGGATCGCCACAGCCGCGACGGCGAGCGGCGGCCGTCCCGGCGCACCCGTCCCGGCCGCATGGCGAAGATCCGCGTGGAAGAGGTGGTACGGAAGCTGGAACGGGCCATGGGCCGGTATCTTTGAGAGGCAGCGCATGACGGAGGCGACGAAGACCGTGGCGGGCCGGGTTCTGTGGGTGGACGACGAGGTCGACTTCCTGCGGCCGCACCTCATGCTGCTGCGGTCCTCCGGCTACCACGTCGACGCGGTGATGAACGGCCAGGACGCCCTCGAACTGCTGACCGGTTCCTCCTACGACCTCGTTTTGCTCGACGAACGCATGCCGGGGCTCCGTGGCATCGAGGTGCTCGACCGCATCCGGAGCTCCGCGCCGCGCCTCCCCGTGGTCATGATCACGAAGAGCGAGGAGGAATCGACCATGCACGAGGCGATCGGGCGGCGAGCGGACGACTACATCGTCAAGCCGACGAGCCCCCGGCAGGTGCTGTCCGTCGTGACCCGCCTCCTCGCGGGCCCCGCGTTGCGCCACGAACACATCACGCGGGACTTCTCCCGCCGCTTCGGCGAACTCCAGGAACAGATCTTGATCGCGGCCTCGTGGCGGGAATGGGCCGAGCTGTACTCGGAGCTTGTCGACTGGGAACTCAAGCTCGAGGAGGCGGGCGAGGCGGGTCTGAGAGAGATCCTCAAGGGTCTGATGAGCGATCTCAACCGCGGCTTCTGCGATCTCGTAGCCGACCGCTACGCGGACTGGGTGCACGAAGGCGGCGAGACCGGTCCTACGCTGTCGGTGGATGTGCTGCCGCGCTTCTTCCGCCCCATCCTCGACGAGGATCCCGCCGCCCTCCTCGTGATCATGGATTGCATGCGACTCGACCAGTGGCGAGCCATCCTCCCGATCATCAGCGAGTACTTCGAGATCGAGGAGGCGCTCTACGCCGGGATCCTGCCGACGGCGACCCCGTTCGCCCGCAACGCCCTCTTCGGTGGCCTCTTTCCGGATGAACTGGCCGAGTTCCGCCCCGCGTGGTGGGAGCGGGGAGACGAGATCGGGTACAACTCGTTCGAGGACGAGTTGTTCGAGCGTCAGATTCACCGGTTGACCGCCTCACGAATCCCCGTTCACTACGAGAAGATCTTCACGGCGCAGGAGGGGGACCCGCTCCTGACGCGGCTGGGCGGCTACCTCTCGAGTCCGTCGGCTACGGCGCTCGTGTTCGGCTTCGTGGACATGCTCACGCACGGCCGCGCGCGGTCGCGCCTCATCTGGGAGATGGCGCAGGACACGAGTGCGCTGCGCTCGCTCACGGTCACCTGGTTCGAGCGTTCGCCGGCCCTGAAGGCGCTGCAGCTGGCGGCGCAACGGGGCGTGCGCGTCCTCCTCACGACGGACCACGGCTCGATCCACTGCCGGCGGTCGGCGACGATCTACGCGGGGCGCGACGCGTCGACGAACCTGCGCTACAAGTTCGGCCACGACATGAAAGTGGAGAACCCCGGCGCCGTCATGACGACATCGGATGCGGACGAGTGGCGCCTGCCGCCCGGCGGATTGAACCGGACCTACGCGCTCTGCCGCGAGGACTATTTCTTCGTCTATCCGACCCGGCTGCGCGAATACCAGAACCGCTACCGGGACAGCTTCCTGCACGGAGGGGTGAGCCCCGACGAGATGGTGCTTCCCGTGGCCCTGCTGACGCCGCGTTGACGCCACGGCCCGGGAGCGGGGGCGGATCGTCGTACCGGCGCCTGTTGGGGTTTCTGCGGCCGTACCGCTGGATGTTCGTCGCCAGCCTGGCGCTTGGGGTACTCGCGGCGGGACTGGAGGCGTTCAGTCTCCTCCTGCTCATCCCGTTCCTTCGCTCGCTGTTCAGCATGGGCCCGCTCCTTCCCGGCGGCGGACGCAACGCGGCGGAACGCTTCATCGATAATGTCGCGGGCGGGTGGCTCGGTGCGGGAGAGGGGCTCGACACCCTGCGCGCGGTGTGCGTCGTGGTGCTGGCGGCGCTCCTCCTCAAGAACCTGTGCAGCTTCGGGGGGCGGGCCCTGTCGATCCGCACGCAGGAGTTCCTGGCCCGGGACGCGCGCAACGCGGTGCACGCCCACCTGCAGCGTCTGCCGCTCGCCTTCTTCGAGCAGGGGAAGGTCGGGCAGATGATCGCCCGGGTGATCTCGGACACCGGGGAGGCGAAGCCCGTCGTGACGGACGCCCTCGCGCTGACCGTGCGTCAACTGGCGACGCTCGCCGCCTACGCGCTGGCGCTGTTCGCGCTCTCCTGGCGGCTGGCGTTGCTCGCCGTCGTCCTGGTGCCGCTCGTGATGCTCGGCCTGCGGCCGCTGCTCCGCCGGCTTCGCGACAGGTTCCGGCGCACCTGGCATGACCAGGGAGAACTCGTCGCCGCGCTGCAGGAGTCGCTCGGCGCGGTGAGGCTCGTGAAGTCGCGGGCCGCGGAACGCTTCGAGGAGCGTCGCTTCCAGCGTCGGTCCGACGCCTTCAGCCGCAAGCGGACCGCCGCGGTTACGACCCGATACCTGGCCTCGCCGCTGTCGGAGGTTCTCGCTTCGATCGTGGCTCTGGGCCTCGTCTGGATCGGAGCAGGCTTCGTCGCGGGCGACGGGTCGCTGGCGCCCGAGCAGTTCGTCGCCTTCGTGACCATTGCGCTGCGCGCCGTCTCGCCCGTGAAGGGTCTCGCGCAGTATCCGGCCATCGCCGCGCAGGGACTCGCCGCCGCGGACCGCTTCCTCGAGATCTTCGACCAGGAGCCCGAGCCCGTCGGCGGCTCGCGGAGGGCGGCGGCGCCGGAGACCGGGATCCGCTACGAGGGCGTGAGTTTCGCGTATGAGCCAGGACGGGCCGTCCTCCGGGACGTCGACTTCTTCATCCCGTGCGGGTCGGTCGTCGCCCTCGTCGGACCGTCCGGTAGCGGGAAGAGCACGCTCGTCGACCTCCTGCCACGGTTCGCGGATCCGCAGAGCGGACGGGTCACGATGGACGGGACGGACATCCGCGAGTTCCCACTCGACGCGCTGCGCCGCCTCATCGGTTTCGTCGGCCAGGAGGCGTTCCTGTTTCACGACACGGTCGCGGCGAACATCGCCTACGGGGAGGACGCGGCGGCCTTCGCGGACGTGGAGGCGGCGGCGCGGGCGGCGCACGCGCACGAGTTCATCGAACGCCTGCCGGGGGGCTACGACACCGTGCTCGGCGACCGGGGCGTGCGCCTGTCGGCGGGGCAGCGGCAGAGGATCGGGATCGCCCGGGCGGTGCTTCGCGATCCGCCGATCCTCATCCTCGACGAGGCGACGTCGGCCGTCGACGCCGGGACGGAGTCCGTGATCAGGGAGGCTGCGGCCGACCTGCTCCGGGACCGGACGGTCATCGTCGTCGCCCACCGGCTCTCCACGGTGCGCGAGGCGGATCGCATCTTCGTCCTCGAGCGCGGGCGGCTCGTCGACGCGGGGCACCACGAGGAGCTGGTGTCGCGCGATGGGCCCTATCGCCGCCTGTTCGGCCACCAGATGGGGCCGGCCATGGCGGCCCGGCCGTGACGGCCGCGACCGGCGTAGCGGACCCGGGCCGGCGGAGTGCCGGCGCGCGGCTGGGTGGCGCGCTCGCGGACGGCGCGCTGACCGGGCTTCATCTCGGGCTGCGGGCGGCCCCGGAGCCGCTGGCCCTGGCGGCGGGCCGCGCGCTCGGAACGCTCTCCCGCGCCCCCCTTCGCGTGCGGCGGCGCGTCGTGGAGGCCCAGCTCGCGGCCAGCTTCCCGGGTGCCGGGCCGCGTTGGGTCCGGGCCACCGCCCGCGCCTGCTACCGACATTTCGGCCAGGAGGTCGCGCTGCTCATGGGCGGCCCGCCGCGGATCGAGCGGATGCTCGCGCGCGTCGTTGACGAGGCGGGGCTTGGCCCGCGGCTCCGCACCGCGGTGGCGGAGCGCGGTGGCGCCGTGATCGTCTCCGGGCACCTCGGCAACTGGGAGTTGGGTGCCGCCGCGGTCCGGGCTTCCGGGGTCGGCGTCACGACCATCGTGCAGCAGCAGAGGGGCGCCTTCGGCCGACGCCTCCACGACATGCGCTCGCGCCTGGGTCTGGAGGTGCTGTACCGGGACGCCGCGGCCCGGCCCGCCCTCAGCGCGCTGCACTCGGGCCGTACCCTGGCCCTTGTTGCCGATCAGCACGCGGGACGCGGGAGCGCACCCGTCGAGTTCCTCCGCCGTACCGCCTGGACGTCGCTCGGACCCGCGCGTTTGTGTCTCGCCGCCGATGTCCCTCTCTTCTTCGCCGCGTTGGTGCGAGACCGATCCGGGTATAGGATCGTCCATGAAGAGATCGACCGCGGCCGGTCCCGAACCGGCACGGGCGCGGCCGAGATCACGAAACGCTGGGTCCGCGCCCTGGAGAGGCAGATCGAGGCGCGGCCGGAACAATACTTCTGGTTCCACAGACGGTGGAAGCGGGCAGCGCCCGGGGGTGAGGACACTTGATCCACATCGGCATACCCGTTCGCAACGAGCGCGACACGATCGGGCCGCTCCTGTGGCGGATCCGCGAATTGCTCTACGAAGGGCGGCCGCAGTTCCACATACTCGTCTGCGACGATGCCTCGGACGACGGTACCCTCGAGGCGCTGGAGCGGTATCCGCGGGTGGTTCCCCTGACCGTGCTCCGGAACGAGACGCGCTGCGGTTACGCCGCGAGCCTCGACCGGCTGGTGCGCGCCACGCTGCGGCGTTCGGCGTACCCGCGGCGGGATGCCTTCGTCTCGATGCAGGGCGACTTCTCCGATCCTCCCGAGCGTCTGCCGGGGATGCTGCGTCACCTCGAGGGCGGGGCCGATCTCGTGACCGTCGCGCGCGCGGGCGACGAGCCGTACGGGCGGCGGCTCACGCGCTTCGGCGGGCGTCTGTTCGCGCGCAGCCTGCGGGCGGCCCCGGAAGTGACAGACCCCTACGCCACCTTCCGTCTGTATCGATTGTTCACCCTCGAACGCGCGGTCGCCGCCGCGGACGGGAAGCTGCTGCGCTTCGAGGGCTGGGCCGCCAACGCCGAATTGCTGCTGCAAGTCCGGCCCTTTGTTCGCCGATTCGAGGAGATGTCGCATGCCCCGCACCCCGTTCGCCGCTATCGCGCACCCCGTTTTCAGGCTCGAGAGGAACTCCGCCAGCTGTTCGCCGCCGGCCGTGACCGTTCACTGCGCGAACTCGGCCGCCGGATCGGCGAGGCAGCCTGACATGTCGGGCCCCTTCTTCCGTCGCGCCGCCATCCTGCTCGCGGTCCTGGCCGCCTCGGCCGCCGGAACGCCCGCGCTCTCGGGTCAGGCGGGAGAGGGAATGGTCGACGACGGCGCGTTTCCCGAGGTGGTGCCGTTCCAGATCGGAGACGAGGCCGAATACAGCATGCTGCTGGGACCTGTCAGCTTCGGCCGCATGTACCTGCGCGTCGAGGCGCGGGATACGATCCGCAGTACGCCCGCTTACCGGCTCACCATGGAAATCAAGGGCGGGGTACCCTTCTACCGCATGGACGACCGCACGGTGAGCTGGCTCGCGACCGCGCCGTACCGTTCACTCCGCTTCGAGGAAATCCTCAAGCAGGGCAGCTATCGCCGTCATCGTCGCTGGGAGCTGGATCACGAGAACCTGACGGCGACGCGAGAGGACTGGGACGAGGGGGCGGGAGCCTACCGTCCCCACCGGCGACAGCGCGACCTTCCGATGCCGCCCGGAGCGCTGGACGAGATCTCCTACCTCTTCCTGATCCGGACGTTGCCCCTCGAGGTCGGCCGGACCTACGAGTTCAACCGCCACTTCGAGGAGGACGGGAATCCGGTCATCGTCGAGGTTCTCCGGCGCGAGCGGATCCGCGTTCCCGCGGGCACGTTCGAGACGATCGTCGTCCGTCCGATCATTCAGACCGGCGGCCTGTTCGCGGAGGAAGGGGAGGCGGAGGTCTTCATCTCCGATGACGACCGGCGGCTCGTGGTGCAGATCAAGAGCCGCATGCGAAGCGGAGCGGTCAGCATGTACCTCCGCGACTTCGCCTCCGGCGCGGAGGATGTCGACCGCTGAAATGGCCCGGGGATCCGGCGGTCTCCCTTTCTGCGCTGGTTCGTCCTAGGTTGATACCGAAGCCGGCCTAGCGACGGACAACCAGCCAGGAGGTGCCTTGAGCAAAGGAAGCTACGTACCGCAGTCGAGTGATCGGGCCCGCGACGAACTCTTCAGCCACATCCGACGCTGCGGCGTGCTCGACGCCGCGGACGAGCAACGTCAGGAGTGGTTCGACGACACGATCGAGTACCTGGGGGAACGATACCCCGAATTGACGCCGATCGAACTGTCGACCCTGCGCGAGATCGGCGAGAGGTACTGCGCCCCGGCGATTCCGCATGGCGGTGCGGTCCGGAAGGCGGAGGAGGCCGGGGTCTAACAACACGAGCCGCTGAATGGACCTCGGACTCGTTCTGAGGCTCGGCGCGGTCCTCGCGCTGGTGGCGGCGAACGCATTCTTCGTAGCCGCGGAGTTTGCCCTCGTCAGCGCCCGCCGAACCCGGATCGGCGAGCTTGCGGACGCTGGCGACCGACGGGCCGGAGTGGTCCGGAGGGCGCAGGACGATCTCGACCGAGCGATCTCCGGCACGCAACTCGGGATCACGCTCGCCTCTCTCGGCCTGGGCTGGATCGGAGAGCCCACCCTCGCCCGTTCGCTCGAACCGGTGTTCGCCGCGCTGGGGTTCGCCGCCAGCCCCGCCGCCGTCCACGCGAGCGCGATCGTCGTCGCCTTCATCCTCATCACCTACCTCCATATCGTGCTCGGAGAGCTGGCGCCGAAGACAGTCGCCCTGCTCCGTCCGGAAGGTGTGAGCCGCCACCTCGCGGGTCCGCTCCTCACGTTCAACCGCGTCATGTCACCCGCCATCTGGCTGCTCAACGGATCAGCGAGGCTCTTCCTGCGGTTGATCCGGGTCCCGGTCGGCGACACGCATGGCCTCGAGCACGCCCACAGCCCCGAAGAGATCGAGTTGCTCGTCCGGCAGAGCCTTCGCGAGGGCGTGGTGGAGAAGGACGAGCAGGCGATGATCGAGGGCGTGTTCGACCTCACGCACACGGTCGTGCGAGAGGTGATGACGCCCAGGCTCGACATCGTCTCCGTCAGCGCTGACGACCCGACGAAGGCGATCCTCGAGGTCGCGGCCGAATCGGGCTTCTCGCGGCTCCCCGTAACGGAAGATTCCCTCGATGAGATCGTGGGCATCGTCGTGCTGAAGGATCTGCTCGCCGACGTGGTCGCCGAACGGCCATCGGGGCTCCGCGCGCGGGACATGATGCGCGAAGCCCTGTTCGTGCCGGAGTCGAAGCCGATCGACGATCTGCTGGCGGAGATGCGGGCCCGCAAGACGCACATGGCCGTCGTGGTCGACGAGTTCGGCGGCACCGACGGCATCGCGACGCTCGAGGATCTGCTCGAGGAGATCGTGGGGGAGATCTACGATGAGCACGACGAGGCGGAGGAGGGGCTGGAGGTGGGCGCCGATGGGGCCGTTGCGGTGGGGGGCGGCGTCTCTTTCGCCGATCTCCTCTCCGGCCTCGGGATCGACGACCTCGAGGCCGCGGAGGAATACGACACGGTGGCGGGCTTCGTGATCGCTGCGCTGGGGCGGATTCCGGAGCCGGGCGACCGCGTCCCGCTGGGAGGCGCCGAGCTGGAGGTCGCGGAGCTGGCCGACCGCCGGATCACCCGTCTCACTCTGCACGGCATCGACGAGGAGGGGGTCCGTGACCTGCGCGAGGCGTTCGGACCGTGACGGAGCGGAAGCAACTTGCCGGGCGGCCAGGCGAGTCCGAGATTCAGCACGGCCCATCGATGAAAGGCTCCGCTCCGGAACGCCGAACCAACGTCAAGAAGGTACCAGGCTTGAGGTTCTTCGCTTGAACCAGCCCGATTCCTGGAACTACGAACACTTCGACTCCGAAGCGCAACGGCTGTACGAGGCAGGCGACTTCGACCAGGCCCTCGGCCTCCTCAAGGAGGCGCTCGCCCGCTATCCGGACTCGATCGAACTCCTCGTTTCCCTCGGATATACGAGGCTGGCGCGCGAGGAGTACGCGTGGGCGCGGGCTGCGTTCGAGGAAGTCCTCCGGCTCGACCCCGAGCACGAGGAGGCGTTGGCCGGGCAGGGCGATGTCCTCCTCAAGCTGGGAGAACGGGCGTCCGCCTTTCTGCTCTTCGAGGCGCTGGTCGCACTCGGATACGACCAGGACGTCGAACTCATGCTCTGCGTGGGGCGAAGCCTGCTGCGCGAGGGCCTCCTGCGGCGGGCCGAACGTTTCTTCCGGCTCGCGCTCGCGGCGGACCCCGAGAGCGCCGATGCGGCGCTCGATCTCGCGTTCACCTTCTACCGGGAAGGGGACTCGGAGGGGGCGTTGTACTGGAGCCGCGAAGCCGTCCGGCGCGATCCCGGGTTCGGCGAAGCCCGCGCACTCTACGGCAACGTCCTCTACGAGCGCGGCGACTTCCGTGCCGCCCTCGCGCAACTCGAGACGATCCCGGCGCCGGATGTCTCGGACCCGGCGGTGGCCTGGCGGATCATCGAACTCAAGCGCCGCCTCCGGGACCTTCCCGCGGACGCCGAGGAGCTGGGTCCCTACCTGCTGGCGCTGGAGAAACTCACGCCCGACCCGACGCCGGAGGAGCGCCTGCTGGCGGAGCTGGAGGCGGGCGCGAGCGGACTGTCGCCCTGGCCGGGCGCGGGTCAGCTCGATCTGTTCGGACGCCCTCCCGCGGTGGCGGAAGCGGCCGCGGAAGGGGAAGTGCACCGTGTGCGAGCGCCCAACGGGATCGTGTACGAGGGCGACTGGGACGGCATCGTCCGGGCCATGCGCAACGGATCGGACCGGCCCGGCGCATCGCTCTCCGACTTCATGCGGGACGAAGCGATGCGGCTGCGGGCCCTGACCGGCCTCCCCGTGTCGTGGCAGACGGCGCGCGCCTTTCTGGAGGATTCGGCCCGCGTCGGCGCGCTCGAGATCGAACGCTAGCAACTCGTGGCAAGAGCGGCCGGCCCCCCGGCGCTGAGAATCGCGGTCATCGGCGGGGACGGGATCGGTCCGGAGGTCACCCGCGAGGCGTGTCGCGCGCTGAACGCCGCGGCTTCCGCGGGCCTCGCCGATCTCGAGTTGACGGAATTCCCGCATGGGGCGGATCACTACCTCTCCACGGGGGAGACCCTTTCCCCGGCGACCTTCGCGACGCTGAGGGACGACTTCGACGCGATCCTGTTCGGCGCGGTCGGCGATCCCCGCGTGCCGGACGGGGAGCACGCACGAGACCTCCTGCTCGGCCTGCGGGTGCGGCTGGACCTGTTCATCAACCGACGACCCCTGCGGCTGCGCGCGCCGGAACTGTCGCCCCTGAAGTCGGCGGCTTCCGCGCCGATCGATTTCGAGATCTTCCGCGAGAACACCGAGGGTCTCTACGTGGGCGTGGGCCGGATCGAGAACGCGGGGACGCCGGAGGAGACCGCCGTGTCGGAGTCGGTCGCGAGCCGCTTCGCGGTCGACCGCATCGTGCGCCGGGCGTTCGAGCACGCGGCCCCCCGGGGGCTCCGGGTGACGCTCGCCGACAAGGCGAACGCGGTCCCGCACATGTTCGGCCTCTGGCGCCGCGTCTTCTCGGAGATCGCCGCCGAGTACCCGGGCGTGGCGTCCGAGATGCGCTATGTGGATGCGCTGGCGATGGAGATGATTCGGGTGCCCGCGAGGTTCGGCGTCATCGTCACCTCGAACCTCCTGGGGGACATCCTGTCGGATCTGGGGGCCGAGATCGTCGGGGGACCGGGGCTCGCGCCCTCGGCCAACGTGAACCCGGGCGTACACGGCCTGTACGAGCCCGTGCACGGCAGCGCACCCGACATCGTCGGGACCGGACGGGCCAATCCGATGGCGGCCGTGCTCAGCGCGGCGCTCCTCCTGCGCGATCACGGGGCCGAAGCGGCGGCGGATGCACTCGAGGGGGCGGTCGACGCAGCGCTGGCGCGCGGGGTCCGCACGCCGGACATCGGAGGCGGCGCTACGACCGCCGAGGTGGGTGCCTGGATTGCGCGACGGGTGGCCTCGGGCGCGGCCTGATCTCCTTCGCTACGTTGCACCGCGGGGCGGTGCGTCTTCACCGGCCGGCCGGAGCCCGACCCGCCTCGGACATCGACCAGGGGGAAGCAGAGATGAGCGGCACGAACGGAAACGGTACGGTCTTTCTCTCCGCGGCCAGGACGGCCATGGGGGCTTTCGGCGGGAGCCTGAAGGATCACTCGGCGGTCGACCTCGGCGTTGTCGCGTCGTCCGCGGCGGTCGAACGCTCGGGCGTCGAAGCCGCCGAGTTCGGCCATGTGGTGATGGGCAACGTGATGCAGACCTCGGCCGACGCCATCTACCTCGCGCGGCACGTGGGGCTGCGCGCGGGACTGCCGATCGAGACGCCGGCGCTGACGGTGAACCGCCTCTGCGGGTCGGGGTTCCAGGCGGTCATCGACGGATCGCAGGAGATCGAACTCGGCGAAAGCGACGTGTGTCTCGTGGGGGGCGCCGAATCCATGAGCCAGGCTCCGCACATCGTGCGCGGTGCGCGCTGGGGCCTGCGGCTGGGCCCGGCGCCGAAGTTGGAGGACTCGCTGTGGGAGGCGCTCACCGATCCCTACTGCGGCTACTCGATGGCCCAGACGGCGGAGAATCTGGCCGAGGAATACGGGATCTCGCGCTCGGAGGCCGACGAGGTGGCCGTGCGGAGCCAGCGGCTTGCGGCGGAGGCCTGGGATGTGGGTCGATACGCGGACGAGGTCGTTCCCGTGACGGTCGGGCGCAAGGGAAGGGAGATGTCCTTCGATCGGGACGAACAGCTGCGTCCGGACACGACGACCGAGGGGCTGGCGAAGCTGCGGCCGCACTTCAAGAAGGACGGCCTCGTGACCGCCGGCAACGCGAGCGGGATAGGGGACGGCGCCGCGGCGCTCGTTCTCGCCGGGGCCGAGTATGCGGCCGCGCACGGCCTCGAGCCGCTCGGGCGCCTCGTCTCGTACGCCGTGGCCGGGGTGCCGCCCCATATCATGGGCATCGGGCCCGCGCCGGCGTCCCGCATCGCCCTCGACAAGGCCGGCCTGTCGCTGGAGGACATGGACCTCGTCGAGGTGAACGAGGCCTTTGCCCCGCAATACCTGGCCGTCGAGCGCGAACTGGGTCTCGACCGGGACAAAGTCAACGTGGACGGCGGAGCGATCGCGCTCAGCCACCCGCTCGGGATGACGGGAGCGCGGATCACGGGCCACCTCCTCCACGAGTTGCGCCGCCGCGGCGGCGGGTTCGGGCTCGGGGCGGCCTGCATCGGCGGAGGACAGGGCGCGGCCGTGATTGTGGAAGTCGACGCCTGACCCCGGGTCTCCCCAGCTGTCGGAGGTTGTGAACATGGATCCCCTCTTCTTTATACTCGCCGGGGCGGGGGCGCTCGCGCTCGCCACGAGTCTCAGAATCATGAAGGAGTACGAGCGGGCCGTTGTGTTCCGGCTCGGCCGGGTCCGTCCGACGCGCGGACCCGGGCTCATCTTCCTCGTCCCCTTCGGTGTCGAGCGCATGGAACGGGTGAGCCTGCGGATCATCGCGATGGACATCCCGCCGCAGGACGTCATCACCCGCGACAACGTGTCGGTGAAGGTCAATGCGGTGCTCTACTTCCGGGTCGCAAACCCTCGACGCGTCATCCTCGAGATCGAGGACTACCTCTTCGCCACCTCCCAGCTCGCGCAGACGACGCTGCGGTCGGTCATCGGCCAGGCCGAACTGGACGAGGTCCTCGCGGAGCGGGAGAAGTTCAACCAGATCCTGCGGGACATCATCGACCAGGGCACCGACCCCTGGGGGATCGACGTCACCGGCGTCGAGGTCAAGGATGTGGATCTGCCGAACGAGATGAAGCGGGCCATCGCGCGCCAGGCAGAGGCGGAACGGGAACGGCGCGCCAAGGTGATCCACGCGAAGGGCGAACTGCAGGCGGCGGCGAACCTGCGGGACGCGGCGCGGCAGTTGAGCGAATACCCGGCCTCGCTGCAGTTGCGCTTCCTGCAGACGGCGACCGAGATCGCGGCAGAGAACAACTCGACGACGATCTTCCCGCTCCCGGTCGACCTCGGGTCGCTCTCCGGTCTGTTCGCGGCCCGGCCGCAGGCCGCGGAGGGTGCCTTCTCGCCTCCGGAGATGTCGGAGGACGTGGAAAGGGTGCTCGAGAGCGCGGAAGACGCGCCGAGACTGCGCGGCGCCCAGGCGGCCGGCGAGGCCGGGGAGGCTGCTGGCCAGCCGGAAGGCGTGGCCGGAGAACGCGATGCCGCCGGCTGACTCCGGTCCCGGGGAAGGCAGGCCGCCGGCTCCCGCGGTAAGCCGTCCGTCCGTCCCCGCCACGATCACGCGGGAGCAACTCGAACGCGTGATCCGCCGGGCCTCGGACCTCCAGTTCAGGAGTTCGACGGCGGTAGACGGCTCGATCGGCTCGCGCGAAGTCATCCAGATCGGGGCGGAGGTCGGTCTCGAGGAACGCCATGTCCGGCAGGCGCTGGCCGAGGTCGAGGCCGCCTCGCTGCTTCCCGAGACCCCGGCGGACACCGGACTCGCGCGCAGACTGTGCGGGCCGGCGATCGTAAGCGCGAGTCGGGTCGCTCCCGGGCGTCCGGACGACATCGAGGCGAATCTCGAGCCGTACCTCTCGGAGAAGGAACTCCTCAAGCGGGTTCGTTCGCGACCGGGTCGATCGCTTTGGGAGCCGGCGGCCGGGCTCGTCCCCCAGATGCGACGCGGCCTCGATTTCAGCGGCCGAGGCTACACCCTCGCCAAGGCGCGGAGCCTCCAGGTCGTGACCGAACCTCTGGAGAACGGCTGGTCGCTCGTCACCCTGACGGCCGATATGACGAACGTCCGCAAGGAACACCTCGGGGGCTGGTTCGGGGGGATGACGGTTGGCGGCATCGCCGGTGGGCTCGGGCTTACGTTGGCGACCGGCGGCGGGATCCTGCCCATCCTCGGGGGTGTCGCGATCTTCTCGGGCTGCATGGGGGTGGCGACGGTCTCTGCCCGGTCGACGATGGCGAAGTTGAGGCAGCGCATGGAACTCTCGCTCCAGGGTCTCCTCGACCGCCTCGAGCGCGGCGAGGAGCTCGCCGGCGCCCGGGAGCCGTGGCACCAGAAACTCCCCTGGTGAGGGGAGTACATCTTCAAGGGAATATTCGGGAGGAGAGTGGACATTGACCGAGATTCGGAAGGTCGGGGTGGTGGGCGCCGGACTGATGGGGAGCGGGATCGCGCAGGTCAGCGCGGCGGCCGGCTACGAGACGGTGATGCGCGAGGTCAAGCAGGGGTACCTCGACCGCGGCATGGCCCGCATCGCGAAGAACCTCGACCGCGCGGTCGCGAAGGAGAAGCTGGGGCCCGGAGAACGGGACGCGATCGCGGGTCGCCTGCACCCGACCGTGGATCTGGCGGATCTCGCCGGCTGCGACCTCGTCGTCGAGGCGATCACGGAGAACCTCGAGGCGAAGCACGAACTGTTCGGCGCCCTCGGCGGCGTGTGCGAGGATGACGCGATCTTCGCGTCGAATACGTCGAGCCTCTCGATCACGGAACTGGCGGCCGGGACCGATCGACCGGACCGCTTCGTCGGCCTCCACTTCTTCAACCCCGTCCCGGTGATGCCGCTGGTCGAGGTCGTCCGCTGCGGGCAGACCTCGGAGGAGACGTTCGATCTCGCCTTCGCCTTCGCCGAGTCGGTGGGTAAGAGCCCGATCGCGTGCGGGGACAACACGGGGTTCGTCGTGAACCGGCTGCTCGTCCCGTACATGCTCGACGCGATCCGCGCCTACGAGTCCGGTATCGCGTCGATCCCGGACATCGACAAGGGGCTGCGGCTGGGCTGCGGGTATCCGATGGGTCCGTTCACGCTGGGCGATTTCGTGGGCCTGGACACGCTGTACCACATCACGGAGATCATGTACGACGAGTACAAGGAGGCGCGCTTCGCCTCCCCGCCGCTGCTGCGCCGCATGTTTCTGGCGGGCTACCACGGCCGGAAGACGGGGAAGGGGTTCTACGACTACAGCGGGGACGAGCCCGTGGTGTCCGACTTCGTGAAGTAGCCGCCCCGCGCGCGCAGCGCGCCGCGAGTGACGTTCGCTCGCTTCGCGGCGTCTGCAGGACAGGCACTCGTGACCGCCCGACTACGGAGGAAGATGATCGCGACAGCGCGCGCACCGCTGCTGCTCCTGCTGCTGGCACTGGCGACCGTTGTGTGGATTGTTCCCGGGTCTCGGTCGCTGGCGGCCCAGGAGGCGGTTCGGGTGGCGGGCACCGTGACGGACGAGACGACGGGCCAACCGATCGAGGGCGCGATGGTCCGTCTCGCCGACTTCGCCGGTTCGGTCCGGGAGACGCTCAGCGGCTCGGCGGGCGGCTTCGCCTTTGAAGGCGTCGCGCCGGGCGAGTACGTGCTCGGCGTGCGCCGCATCGGCTACGAAGGCCTCAGCACGCCGCTCGAAATCGGGCCCGGTGGGCTGGCGACGCTGAACCTTGGGCTGACGCCGCAAGCGATCCCGCTGGAACCGCTGAACGTCGACGTCGAGGGCCGGGCACCCCGCCTGGCGGAAACCGGCTTCTACGACCGGCTGGAGGAAGGCTGGGGCACCTACTTCGAACCCAAATGGATCCGGACCCGAAGCGTGGGATTCATCCGGCTGTCGCGCTTCGTGTCGAACCTGCAGGGGCGGGCCCCCTTGTCGCGCTGTGCCCAGGTGCAGGTCTGGTACGACGAGAGATTCATCGGATACACCTCGGCATGGGGGACGAGCGGGCCGGTGTCCATCAACGCGGCGGGCCTGCACAGATCCGCGGTCGGGCCGGCCCCCCGGATCCTCGACGAACTATCCGTGACGGACGTCGGCGCGGCGGAACTGTACACGCCACCCGCGCCGATCCCCCTCTTCGCGCTCAACGACACCACAGCCGTCTGCGGCGCGATCATCCTGTGGTCCGACTGGACGGCGCGGACGGCGGAGATCCCGCAGGTCGACGTGAAGCTGTGCGAGCCCGCCGGCCATGCCGGGGAGGTCGCGCTGGACGGATTCGTGGAGGACGAACTCACCGGGGTGCGACTGCCGGCGGCGCACGTCTTCGCCACCTACCCGACATCAGAAGGCGCCCTACGCCGCGACCTCGCGGTCCGGACGGATTCGCTCGGGCGGTATCGTCTGTGCGACCTGCCGGCCGGAGCGGCGGTGGAACTGGAGGCCGCCTACGGCCCGGAGACGGGTCGGCGGGATGTTTTCGAGGCCGCGTCCGGCACGGAAGTACGGCTCATCGTCCAGGTGACCATGCCCGGGGCCATTACGGGACTGGTCGTCAACGAGGGCACGGGGCGGCCCTTCCGGAACGTGCCGGTGGTGCTCGTGGGCACCGACTTCCGCGCCGTGACGAACACCGCGGGCCGTTTCTCGGTCGAGGGACTTCCGCCGGGCGCCTACCGTCTCCGCGCTATCTGTGAGGGTTTCGAGTCCCTCGCACAGGACGTGGAACTCGTCCCGGGCGCGAGCGTCCGCGTCATGCTCGCCCTCCGTCCGGAAGGCCCCCTGCCGCCCAGGCGGTGCGCCGGCTGAACCGCCGTTTGGCCGAAAGAGCGCATTGCAAACTGCCAGATGCAACGATAGCATGCGTTCATGCTAATGAAGCAGGACGTTCGCATGGGGCTGCGGCTGAAGGTTGCTCGAAAATGCGCCCGGCTGACCCAGCAACAACTCGCCGATGCCTTGGGTTTGGCGCATCGACAGACGCTTGCCCGCATCGAGTCGGGGCAGCGTAGCTTGAGCGCCCAGGAACTCATTGAGGCGATGAAGATTCTCCGTGTCGACCTCGAATACTTCACGGATCCCTTCCAGCTCGCCGGCGAAGGCGAGTTCTCATTTCGGACGACCACGGATGTAGCAAATGCGGTTCTTGACGACTTCGAGTACAGCGCCGGACGCTGGCTTGCGCTGTATCGCGAGTTGTCGATCGAGCAGGGTCGAGCACAACCGTGGCTCCAGTCCAAGCTCCCGTTGACGCCCCAGTCGTCCTTCGAGGACGCGCAGGCGGCGGGCGAGTGGGTAGCCGACCGGTGGCAACTGGGGGTGCCCCCTGCCGAGGCGTTGCGATCGGCGATGGAGAACCACGCTTCAATACTGGTTCTGAACGTCGATACTCCACCTGGCATCTCAGGGGCGGCATCTCGCGTTTCGGGATTGAATTGCGTTCTGGTGAATCGGCGCGATTCCGAGCAACGTCGGCACTTCGACCTGGCACACGAACTGTTTCATCTGTTCACATGGGACGCGATGCCGCCGGACCGGACGGACGTTGTCGATGTTCCCAGGAACGGGAACGGCTGGCGTGTCGAGCGCTTGGCGGAGAACTTCGCCGCCGCGCTCCTCATGCCAGAGAGTATCCTCAGGGAGCATTGGGAGCGGCAGTCGACGCAGGCAGACTTACACGAGCGCATCAACGAAGTCGCTGACGCCCTGCGAGTTTCCGGCACCGCGTGCAAGTGGCGTCTCCATAGCCTCGGCTGGATCTCGAAGGCCGAACTGGACCGCATCGAAGACTGGCGCTTCGCCACAAACCGACGAATACCGCCGGCCGCTCGAGAGGCGACTCCGTTCAGCCAGCCGTTCATCGATCGAATCGCCACAGCTCTCGATACTGGTCGTCTCTCGGTGAGGCGGACGGCTTCCCTGCTCGATCTGGCGGTGCCGGACCTGGCTTCTCTCCTCCGGGACTATGGCCACGAGACATACTTCGAGGCCTGACGTAGTCACGGTCGCCCAGCCCAGTATCATCCTCGTGGACACCATGATCATTATCGAAGCGGTCGACACCGGGTGCTGGAATGCCATCACGGGCCAGCGGCAGGTCGTCACGGTCGACGAATGCGCAGCGGAATTGCGGCGGGGCGACCCTTCTGCGTCCGGAAATGTATCCGTCAGCGAAGAAGACATCAGCCGCGCATCGGTGGTGACTCTTACGCCCGCGGCCGCAGCCGCCTTCCGACTTCGATATCCCGACGCCCACCGGCTCGACGCCGGCGAACGCGATCTATTGGCATTGGCCGGGACGGTCACTGCCGAGTTTGAGTTGTGTAGCAGCGACCGGGCGGCCATCGCCGCCGCTTGCGAACTCGGGTGGCTCGACAGAATCGTGTCACTTGAGGTGCTCGCGAGCAGCGTGGGAGCTCGGACCCGGAGACGCTTCAAACGCCAGCATACCGAGAGTCACGTGGCGGCTTGGCGCACAACCCTTCGGATGAAGGACCTCACGTGACGTCTACCTGCGCGGACCCACCGGTCAGGCGGGCCACAGCCAGCCGAAGGCGCCGCCCGTGAGCAGTCCGTAGACGAGGCTGTCGAACACGTTGCGGGCGGTCGTCCCCCACGCCTGGGCGTACCAGATCTCGTGACGGCAGCAGCGTCATGAACCCGGTCGGTCCGCGCGTCCACTTCTCCCGGAATTCCTCGCTACCCATGACCTCTTTGCTGCCCGCGTGGGGGAAGGAGTAGTCCCCGGGCGGGATCCCGAACCCGCGCAACGCATCCATGAGGCCATCCTCGTCGGCAACACCCCCGAAGTCCTTCCGGTGGTAGCCGAGAACCATGTGAATCACCGAACTCGCGACGAACGCGAGCGCGGCGGCCAGGAGGATCGGCATCCAGAGGCTGGGCACGTGCACCATGGGATGACTCCTTGCTGCAGGAAGCGCCGGGGTCCGCGGCACCGGTTCCACGCGGAACGTGAGTCCCCAACATACGGGGCGCGATTCCGGGGCGCTCCGGAGAGGGGGGGACCCGGGTCGGCCGCCGGGGGTGCAGCGGGGACTGTTAGAAGCGCAGCCGCAACCCGACGCCGTCCACGAGAACGAGAGGTTCGATCCGAACCCCGGAAGCGGGGACCTCGTCGTCAGCCTCCGGTGCACCGGCCACGCGCAGCCACCCCGCGGCGGCGCGGGTCGCTCGACGCCCGACCCACAGCCCTACGAAGCCCCCCGCCACGACATCGGACAGCCAGTGCCGGTCTCCGTAGATCCGGGCGAGGCCGGTGCCGGCAGCCACGGCGTAGAAGGGGATCGCCCACCCGCCGTCGGTCACTTCGTCGACCGCGGCCGCGATCGCGAACGCGTAGGCGGTGTGGCCAGACCCCAGCGAGGCGTTGTCCCGAAACGGGTCGAAGTGCAGCGACCCCCTCTCCTCCCGTGGGCGGCTTCGGCCCAGCGTCCAGTTGAGGAGGGTGTTGGACATCGATCCGGCGAATACGCCGAAGAACGCCGATGTCGCCTTCCGGACTCCCCGGCTTCCATCGAGCGTCACTCCGAGGAGAAGTCCGCCTCCCGCGAGGAAGGGGGCCGTCCGCTTCCAGTCGCCGTAGTCATGCCCGATCGCGGCCAGGTCGTCCCCCAGAGTGCCCTGCAGCCCCCCGGCGACGTCGCGCGCGGGCTCATCGAGGAGGAACGCCGCGCCCAGGACGCCCGCTCCGAGTGCGAGATCCCGCCACATCCGACCCGACCCGTCCGCGACCGCCTCCGCGACCGTGATCATCTCCCCGGCCTGGGCGGCGGCATGAAGCGGTGCGAGCGACAGCACGGCTCCGAGCGGCAGCACGGCCCCTCGGGAGCGTTTCGTTCGCATGATCGGGCGGCGTCGGCCGCGGCGGCGGAATGGCGTCATCAACGTCCTCGAAGCTGACTTCGCGAGACCTGCCGGGCAACCGTTTGCGGGAGACGGAGGACGCGACCGCGGATCCCTAGATTTCCTTGCGGCATAAGGGTTTTCGCGGTATTTTCGGGATACGTGATGAAGACACCGGAGGCACCGTCCGTCCGCCGGCCCGAGGCGTCCTCTGCGCCTTTCCTCAGGCGCTTGACCCTGAGTGATTATCGCAACTTCGAGCGACTCGAATGCGAGTTCCCGGAGGAGGGCGTCGCGATCATCGGGCTCAACGGATCGGGCAAGACGAACCTGCTCGAGGCGATCCATTACCTCGAGGTGTTCCGGTCCTTCCGCGGAGTCCGGGATCGTGAACTCGTGCGGTTCGGGCAGACGGTGTTCCGGGTGGAGGGCGTGGTCGAGGGGGCGACTTCCGTGGCCGCGGCCTACGACCGGTCCCGGCGGATCAAGAAGGTCGAGGTCGATGCGCTCGAAGTGGACCGCGTTTCGGCCGGGGTCGGTTCGGTCGGGGTCGTCGCCTTCCGGCTCGAAGACGCCGAGATCGTGCGGGGGGGGCCGGTGCTGCGGCGTCGGTTTCTCGACGTGGCGCTCTCCGTGGGTGTGCCGGGCTACCTCGCGGCGCTGCAGCGCTACCGAGGTCTCCTGGCGCAGCGGAACGAAGCGCTCAGGCGCGGCTGGTCGAGTCGGGAGATCGACGCCTGGACGGGCGGGTTGATCGAGGTCGGGGCATTCCTCGCGGAGAGGCGGGCGACGTGGGTGTCGGAGGGGGCGGAGCGATACGGCGACTTCTATGCGCGGATCTCGGGAGGTGACGCGGCGCGGTTGCGCTATGCCGCTTCCATCGTGTCCGGCGATCCGGCGGGAGAGTCCGACGGAGACGGGGCATGGACGGAGCGGTTCCGGAGGGCGCTGGAGGCGACCCGGGAACGCGAGCGACGGCGGGGCATGACCGTGATCGGTCCGCACCGCGACGAGATCCGGTTCGACGTCGAGGCGCCGGAGGGCGTCCGCGACCTGCGGAACTACGGATCGAGCGGTCAGCAGCGGACCGCGGCTCTCGCGCTGCGTCTGCTCGAGGCCGACCGGCTCAGAGAGCGCCTCGGCAGGGAGCCCGTGTATCTGCTGGATGATGTGTTCGCGGAACTCGACGAGGACCGCTCGGGCCGGCTGTTGCGGCTCTTCGAAGCCGAACGGGATGGGCAGGTGATCCTCACCGCGCCCAAGCCCGGCGATGTCGGCCTGCGGGGCGGGGAACTGGCGCGCTGGCATCTCCGGAATGGACGGCTGATCGCATGAGCGGCGCGGATCGGGTCGCCCGCCGCCCCGGTGACACCGCGGCCGCCCGGCGGCGCCCACAACGCGTGGGCGGCCTGCTCACGGAGATGCTCGACCGGATGGGCATCCGCGAACGGGTGGAGCGCAGCGCCACCGCCGCGCGATGGGGGCGCTGCGTGGGGCCGCATATCGCCCGCGTGACGAGGGTCGGCGGGCTGAGAGCCGGGACGTTGTTCATCGAGGTGTCGGGTGCGGCCTGGATGACGGAGTTGAGCATGATGCGGCGGACGCTGCTGGCCCGCCTCAACGAGGGCCGGGACCGCGGCAGGATCGACCAGATCATGTTCGTGCAGTCCGGCGAATCGCCGACGGTCGCCGCGCGACGCGGCCGAAACAGGAGCGGGAGGCGTTGATGACGGAGTCGAAGACCGGGAGGAAACCCGCGGGCAACGACCAGGGCAACTCGGACTACACGGCGCGAAAGATCCATGTCCTCAAAGGGCTGGACGCCGTCCGCAAGCGTCCCGGCATGTACATCGGGTCCACCTCGGGGCGCGGACTGCATCATCTCGTCTACGAGGTCGTAGACAACTCGATCGACGAGGCGATGGCGGGCTACTGCTCCAGGATCGACGTAAGGATCGGCGAGGACCAGTCGATCCGCGTGGCGGACGACGGGCGCGGCATCCCGGTCGACCTTCACCCGACCGAGAAGGTGCCCGGCGTCGAACTCGCGCTGACGACGCTCCACGCCGGCGGGAAGTTCGACAAGTCGAGCTACAAGGTCTCGGGCGGGCTGCACGGTGTGGGGGTCTCCGTCGTGAACGCGCTCTCCGAATGGCTGGAGGTCGAGGTCCGCCGCGACGGCCATGTGTGGTCGCAGCGATACGAACGGGGTGTCAGCCAGGGCAAGCTCGGGAAGGGGCGGAAGACGAAGGAGACGGGGACCACGGTCACCTTCCGGCCGGACCCCGACGTCTTCACCGGGCTCGGCGAGAATCTCGAATACAGCTTCGAGACGCTCGCCAACCGGCTCCGCGAACTCGCGTATCTGAACCGGGGCGTACGGATCACCCTCGTCGACGAGCGTCGGGAGGGGCTCCGGCGCGACTTCCACTTCGAGGGCGGGATCGCCCAGTTCGTGAAGTATCTTCTGGGGAACAGGCAGGCGCTTCATTCCGACGTGATCTTCGTGGCCGGCGACCAGGACGACACGGAAATCGAACTCGCCATGCAGTACACGGACGCCTACAGCGAGAACACGTTCACCTTCGTCAACAACATCAGCACACACGAGGGCGGAACCCATCTCTCGGGGTTCAAGGGCGCCCTCACCCGCACGATCAACAGCTACGCGCAGCGGAACAACATCCTCAAGAAGGCCGATCCCGCCCTGAGCGGCGACGACGTGCGCGAGGGGCTCGTGGCCGTCCTCTCGGTCAAGGTCATGGAGCCGCAGTTCGAGGGGCAGACCAAGACGAAGCTGGGGAACAGCGAAGTGCGCGGGATCGTCGAGAGCCTCGTGAACGAGGGGCTCGGGACGTGGATGGAGGAGAATCCCGGCCCGTCCAGGAAGATCATCGAGAAGACCATCCAGGCGTCGCGGGCGCGGGAAGCGGCGCGCAAGGCGCGGGACCTGACCCGCAAGAAGTCGGCGCTCGAGACCGGCATCCTGCCCGGCAAGCTGGCGGACTGCTCGATCACGGACCCGGAGATCGCCGAGTTGTATCTCGTGGAGGGCGACAGCGCGGGCGGGAGCGCGAAGATGGGGCGCGACCGGAACTACCAGGCGATCCTCCCCCTGCGCGGGAAGATCCTCAACGTCGAGAAGGCGAGGATCGACAGGATCCTCTCCAACGAGGAAATCCGGGCCATGATCACGGCGATCGGCACGGGGATCGGCGAGGAGTTCGATCTCTCCCGGGCGAGATACCGCAAGGTCGTGATCATGACGGACGCCGATGTCGATGGCGCCCACATCCGGACGCTGCTCCTGACCTTCTTCTTCCGTCAGATGAGGCAACTCATCAACGCCGGCTACATCTACATCGCACAGCCACCCCTCTACCGCGTGTGGAAGGGAAAGACGGAGTTCTACTGCTACGACGAGGCGGAGCGCGTCGCCGCCCAGGTGCGGCTGGACAACGGCAAGGGCAGCACCTCGCTGCAACGGTACAAGGGTCTCGGCGAGATGAACGCCGACCAGCTGTGGCAGACGACGATGAACCCCGACCGGCGGACGCTGCTTCAGGTCAGGATCGAGGAGGCCGTTGACGCCGACAGGCTGTTCGACACGCTCATGGGCGAGAACGTGGAACCGCGCCGCGAATTCATCGAACGGCACGCCCGATACGTCCGCAACCTCGACGTCTGAGTCGCATCCGCAGGATCTCTCGTCTCACGACATCTCCCCGGTTGACGCCCCGTTGATACCCCTTCGGATCCTCGGTTCAGAGAGGGCGGCAGGGCGTCGCCCTCGCGGATCAACCAGGGGAGGTGAGGATGATGAGGACGAACGGAAGCAGACGCAGAGGGGCGTGGGTGCCCGCCGCGGGATGGGTCTTTGCGGGGGCCTTGATGCTCTCGCTGGTGCAGCCGTCCGCAGCCGCGGCACAGAGCGAATGTGCGGACATGATTTCGGGAGGTCCCGGCAATCCAGCCCACGGGACGCTCCTGGGCTCTCAGAGCGTGACGCTCAACTTCGGTGTCGGCGCGGGGGTTTCGCTCGGTTTCTCCGTGACCTTCAACGTCGGCTCCTATTCGATGACGGGCGGCGGAACGATACGGGTCCGGTGTGATGATTACACCGAGTTCGGCTTCCAGTGAGGTGCCACCACGTGCCTACCATCGGTTCGCGACCGCGTGCCGTGCGGTTAGCGGGCCGCGCTACGAACCGTTGCCGGCCACCGAGTTCTGATCGGTGGCCGGCAGCGGCCCCGTGGACGGCTGCGTTCGCGCTGGCGAGTCATCTCGGTCTCGTGGCATGTGGTGAGTCCCGGGTCACCGGAGACGACGGACGCGTCTATTTCGCCGAGACCAGCCGGGCTTACGAGATTCGGTCGCTTGACGCCCATCTCGATCAGTTTGACGAACGCGTCAGCTTCGGTTCGATCGCCGACATACTCGTGACCCCCAACGGCTACTTCGTGGCCGACGGGCTGAATCAACGGATCGTCCTCCTCGACCGGAGCCTGAATCCCGTGCGGATCGCGGGCAGGGACGGGGATGGCCCCGGAGAATACAGGTTCCCCAGGCGCATGGCCCCCGCGGCCGATCAGGTCCTGGTGCTGGACATCGGAGCCGGACGAGTCTCGTACCTGACCCTGGACGGTGACTTCGTGACCAGCCAATCGTTTCCCGGCAACGCGAACGACGTTGCTTCGCACCCGGAACTGGGACTGCTTGTCGCGGGGGATGCGTTCCCGGATCATTACCTGACACGGGTGACGGCGCAGGGGAATGAAGCTTTCGGACGGATCCCGGACGAGTTGCGCACCGACCCGGAAGGCGTGTTTCAGTTGCCCGTGGACCTGGTCACGGTTACGGGGAACGGTCTGATCCATGTCCTCGACGGGGACCAGCTCGCGCTCGCGAGTTTCGATCCCGACGGAGAGCTGGTGAGTGTTGTCTTCCTGCCCAGGGAAATGCGGGCTCGCGAGCTGAGGCTTAACCGCGAGGCCGTTGAGAGCTTCGGAGGAGCTGAGCGCGTTCTGGGAACGGAGATCGTAACGAGCCTCAGGCCTCTGCCGGACGGTCGCATCTTCGCCCGGATCACGTCGGAGCACACGATCGGTCTGGTCCTGGACCCGGCAGGTCTCGAGGCGATTCCCCTGGTCTTCCCTGCGGACCGTGAGGATTGGCTGTGGATGCAGGCAAGCACCGTTTACTTTGACGGCATGGATCGATTGGTGCTGAACGAGGGGCTCAAGGCGGCGGGACTCCTGACCGCGCAGGTCGAGTTCGTTCGCCGGTCGCCGTAGCGTTGAGGCGCGGACCCGCCCTGGTCGCGATCGACCAGGGCACGACCTCGACGCGCGCCATTGCGTTCGACCTTTCGGGGAAGCCGGTCGCGACTGCGCAACGCGAGTTGCCGCAGAGCTATCCCGCCCCGGGCTGGGTGGAGCACGATCCCGAGCGAATCCGGGACGACGCGATCAAGGTCACGCGGGAGGTCATCGGGGCCGCCGAGGCCCTCGGGCACCCTGTGGAGGCGATCGGCCTCACCAATCAGCGCGAGACGACGGTCGTGTGGGAACGCGCGAGCGGGAGGCCGATCCACCCGGCGATCGTGTGGCAGGACCGGCGGACGGCGGGCGCCTGCGCCGAACTTCGCGAGGCGGGTCATGAGGAGCGGGTCGCGCGCCACACCGGGCTGCGACTCGATCCGTACTTCTCCG
Organism: Candidatus Palauibacter sp.; assembly: GCF_965216145.1. Classification (GTDB taxonomy): domain Bacteria; phylum Gemmatimonadota; class Gemmatimonadetes; order Palauibacterales; family Palauibacteraceae; genus Palauibacter. The sequence goes on along the minus strand of NZ_OZ244149.1, from coordinate 493,112 downwards.
GTACGAAGCTCGCGTGGATCCTGGATCGTGTACAGGGCGCGCGCGAGGCGGCGGAACGCGGCGAACTGGCCTTCGGGACGATCGACAGCTGGCTTCTCTGGTGCCTCACCGGGGGGACCGTGCACGCGACCGACGCGTCGAATGCCTCGCGGACGCTCCTCTACGACATCGGCGATGGCGAGTGGCGGCCTGAGTTGCTGGAGTTGCTGCGGGTGCCCGCCGCCGTTCTGCCCGAGGTACGTGACTCGGCGGGAGACTTCGGCGAGACGCGCGCCGACCTGTTCGGCCGCCCGATCCCGGTGCGGGGCATCGCCGGAGACCAGCAGGCGGCCACCTTCGGCCAGGCGGCGTTCGAGCCCGGGGGGATGAAGTTCACCTACGGGACGGGGGCCTTCGCGCTCCTCAATACCGGGTCCGAGCGGCTGACCTCGCAGCACGGCCTGCTGACCACGGTTGCCTGGCAGCTCGGGGGTGAGCGCACCTACGCGCTGGAAGGGAGCATCTTCGTCGCGGGCGCCTCGGTTCAGTGGCTGCGGGATGGGCTGGGCATCATCTCCGATGCGGCGGAGACGGAGGCGCTCGCCCGCTCCGTCGACTCGACCGGGGGGGTGGTGCTCGTGCCGGCCTTCGTCGGACTGGGCGGCATCCACTGGGACCCCGGCGCGCGCGCGGCGCTGCTCGGCATGACGCGCGATACGGGCAGGGCCGAGATCGCCCGCGCGGCCCTCGAGGCGGTGGCCTACCAGTCGCGGGAACTGATCGACGCCATGCAGGCGGACGGGGCGCCCCGCCCGCGGAGACTGCGCGTGGACGGAGGATTCACCCGGAACGCCTGGGCCATGCAGTTCCTCGCCGACATGCTCGACCTCGAGATCGCCCGCCCCGCCGTCACGGAGACGACCGCGCTCGGGGCGGCGATGCTGGCCGGGCTCGGCGCCGGCCTGTTCGCGGACCTGCCGGGCGTCGCCGCTCTGCGGCGGCACGACCGCGCCTGGACCCCGGCCATGGAACCCAGGGTGCGCGAAGAGCTGTATGCCGGCTGGCAGCGCGCGGTCGCCCGTGTGCTGCCGAACTGATATTCTGCCGGAAACCACCTCGTTCGAGGCGCGCGGGTAGCCCATGGAGACGAAGAGACCGACGGTCGCAGCGGCCGAGGAGATCCTCGGCGGGTACTTCCCCGTGCTCGACCACGGGTTCGTCGCGCTCGTCGACTACATGGGTTCGGACGCCGACGTAGAGGCAGCCGCCCGCGTGAGCTATGGGGCCGGCACCCGCCGGGTCAGCCAGACACGCGGTCTCGTCCGCTACCTGCGCCGGCACGCCCATACGACGCCGAGCGAGATGGTCGAGTTCAAGTTTCACTGCTCGATGCCGATCTTCGTGGCGCGCCAGTGGATCCGGCACCGCACCGCCTCCGTCAATGAACTCAGCGCCCGGTACAGCCTCCTGCCGCTGCTCTTCTATGAGCCGGACCAGGCGCAGTTCGCCTATCAGAGCAGTCTGAACAACCAGGGGCGGCAGGGAGACCCCGCCCCTCGAGCCCTGTACCGAGGCGCGATCGATCGGTGGGAGCGGCTGCGGATCGAAGCGGCTGACGCGTACGGGTGGCTGCTCTCCGAAGATGTCGCCCGGGAGCTGGCGCGCATCGACTTGCCGCTCTCCACCTACACGCAGTGGTACTGGAAGATCGACCTGCACAACCTGCTTCACTTCCTTCGGCTCAGGGTGGACGCCCATGCGCAGTGGGAGATCCAGGAGTACGGCCGGGTGATGGCGGGGATGCTCGAGCGGGTCGCGCCGCTCAGCTACGAAGCCTGGATCGACTACGAAGTCATGGGTGCGCGCCTGAGTGCGGGAGAACTCGCGATCTTGCGCCACCTGCTTCGTGCCGATGCCGAAGCGGGGTCCATCCACGCCGACGGGATAGCGACCCGCGACGACCTCAAGGCGGCGGGTCTTGCCCCGCGCGAAATCCGTGAACTCATGGACAAGCTGTCGCCGGCGGAGCGGCCCGACTTCTCGCTCGACCTGTCACGGATGCACGCCGCGGAGGAAATGGCCCGGAGAATGGCCGAGGCTACGCCTGATCCCGCGACCTGATTCCGCGACCCGAGTCCGCGCCCTTCGGCGCCGGGTCCTACGCTCGAGCCCCCCTCTTCTCCCCACCCGGGAGTGTGCGGACCGCGAACCAGCCCAGCGCCGCCAGCCACAACGCGTAGAACAGGATCCGGATCGGGTGCAGGGCCAGCGACTCCATGAATCGCGGGTCGACGGCCGCGACGGACATCGCCGTGCGGGATAGCTGTTCGGCGGTGAACCACCCCCAGAGGACGGCGGCCCAAAGCAGGCTCCACCGCTTCCAGGCCGGCGGGCCCAGTTGGGCCGGCAGGCGCCGCACGTTCATGTAGCCGACCACGAGTGTGAACAGGAACATGCTGGTCATCGTGAACGGCCCGGCAATGAGGAGCAGGAAATCGGGCTGGAGCACGTCCAGCCCCTCGCCGCCGATCCACGACGCGGTGATGATCCCCATCGCGGCCAGCACGAAGATCGTCAGGAATACGAGGAAGGTGCGCTTCTGGGTGAAGAAGCGCGTGCGATGCCCGAAGCGTTCGTAGAAGATGCAGCCCGTGATCCGGGTCACCGTGTCGAGGATCGCGAGCTGTGTCGAGAAGATGACGAGCGACCCTCCCAACAGGAACGCGACCCTCAGCCACAGCCCGCCCACGCGCTGGATCGCCTCCCCCTGAAGGGTCACCATCCCGGTCAGGTCTCCCGCCAGACCGGGATTGTCCGTACCGAGCGTTGTGACGACCAGCATGCATGTGATGACGACGCTCAGGAGCGTGAGGAACACGAACGAGACGAGCAGCTCGTGATGTACGATCCTCATCCACCCCCGGAAGCGCCCGAGTGCGGTCGGATCGGCCGCGTCGAAGACGAAACCGGTCGTGCTGATCTCCTCGTTCCGGCCTCGTATTCCGGCGATCCGCCCCTGGAACCTCGCCATCCCGAAGCCCTTGTCGCGCAGCCACAGCGACTGGGCGAGGAGCAGCGTGCCTCCCGTTCCCGCGTACGCCACCGCGAGAATCAGCGTCGGAAACTGGTCCCCCGTGAACAGTTCCGCCGGTGCGCGCCCGAACGAGACCGCGCCCACCGCGAGTTCGAGCAGGTGCGACGGGACGAGGCCGACGACGAGCAGCGTGATCAGGAGCAGCGGAAAGAACCCCGCCACGAGCGCGATCTCCAGGCGCTCGAGGACGTTGTACACGATCCGGGAGACTGCGAGCCCGAACCAGATACAGGCGAGCATGAGGAGCGCCATCGGCTGCCACGCAATGTCCGGCCCGCCGCTGATCACGACGATCTGGCCCACGAACTCGGCGGACTGCGACGCCCAGCCGGGCCAGAAGAAGCTCACCAGCGTCGCGACCAGGAACAGCCACGGCCAGAACCCGAGCCGGTCGAGCCGCGCCATCCCGTTGAAGGTCGACTCGCCCGTGGCGATCGTCCAGCGCTCGATCTCGCCGATGACGACGAACTGCGTGACCACCCCGATCCAGAACAGCCACCAGATGGAGAATCCGTTCGCGGCGACAAGGTTGGGCCACAGCAGAAACTCTCCGCTGCCGAGCCCCATGCCGAGCGCGATGACGGAGGGACCGATGATGTACCTGAGACGGGGAACCCGGGACATCTCCCGCACGAGCTTGAAGGGCGGCCCGTGGCCGCGCCGCGGGAAGGCCCCGCCGTCGGGTGCGTCCGGCAGGGTGCTCTCGTCGAGCGGTTCGTAGACGCCCTCCCTGTAGCGGCGTCCCTCGTCTTCGCTGGACGCGATCGAATCGGGCGGCGGGGAACCGGAACCGGGTTCGTTCAAGGCGCCGGCGGGTCGAAGCGTCCTTCGGGTACCGTCTCGCTCGCGGCGACATCTTCGAAGTACATGAAGCGCTCTCCGTCGTCCATGACTCGCGTCATGGCGAACTGGATGTCGCCCACCTGACGCCAATCGGACCACCAGATGACGTCGCCGGGGGCTTCGGACCGTCCGAGGTGATACTGCCAGGCCGCCATTCGCCCCGACTCGTCGAGAAAGCCCCAGTACTGATCCTCGGTGGTGCCCAGGCCCTGCTCGAAGCTGAGGTGGACCGCCGCGTATTCGCCTCCATCGGAGAGCGTCCGGGTCCCCTCATACGCGAGGTGCACGCCGGGGTCCTCCCACTTGAAGGGCATCACGGCCCAGTACGTATCGTTGATGAAGGCCCCGTACCCCCGCCGCAGAGCGGAGTCGCGCGCGGCACCGGTCAACTCCGTGCCGCCGACCCAGGCGCGGCCGGCGGGAACCTTGCCGAGTTCGGGGTGCTCCTCGACCTCGTTGACGTTGAACAGCAGAACGTACGCGGCGCCTTCCTGTTCGTAGGCGACGCGATATCTCCCGTCGTACCGATCCCAGGCGTGTTCCCGGTTGGCCACCACCTGTCGGTCCCGCTCGACGATCCAGCGAAACGAGAGATAGCGCGTTCGATCCCACGCGTCCCGTCCACCGAGACTTTCCGCCAACTGCGCGGCATACATGGCGGCCGTGTCGCCGGGTGCCGCTTCGCTCCGAGGACTGCCGCCGGACGACGCTCCGTCGCAGCCGCCCAGCAACGGCGACGCGATCGCCAGCCACGCGAGCCGGAGGAACGGCCGCGCGCGAACCGCCTCAACAGGTCTGACCATCCGTCCCTCCCGCCGTGGTGCGTCAACGCGACCGGAAGGTACGCGCGCCGAAAACGGGTGTCGATAACGCACCCGAGATGTGTTCAGAACTCGAACTCCGCCTGCGGCGCGCCATCCGGCGCTGTCCGTTCAGGGGAGGGCGGCGTCCGCGGCTCGTCCGCGGGCGGGGAATCGGTCTGCCCCCGCCGGCCGGAGTGCATCGGGTGCACGGCTTCGACCGCGATGCCCGGGCGCAGGCTGACCGCCGGACGGCCCGCCTCCCGCGGGGCGCGCCGGATCGCGGCCCTCGCCGAGGTCGTCGCCACCGAGCCATCCGACAACTCCCACGCGACCTCGTCCGCGGCGTGTGCCTCGATGAATCCCACCAGATGGCCGGTCCGTTTCCGTTCCGGGAGGATCGTGAATCCCTTCCCGGCCCGCCCTTGCACCCGGAACTCGGTGAAGGGGATCCGCTTTGCGTAGCCCGCCGATGTAGCGACCAGCAGATCGGCGTCCGGCCGAGGGGCCGCGGCGGCCACGACGACGTCGCCGCGGGTGAGTTCGATCGCCTTCACGCCACGGGCCGTACGGCCCATGACGCGGATCGCGGACTCCGGAAAGCGGATCGCCTGGCCGGATCGGGTCGCCAGGAGGAGGTCGCCGCCGCCCTCGGTGATGAAGGCCGCCACGACCTCGTCGCCGCGCGCGATCCGGACCCCGATGATGCCCGCGGCGCGCGCATTGGCATAGTCGGACAGGGCGGAGCGCTTGACCTTCCCCTGTCGCGTGGCGACGACAAGAAACCGGTCCTGAGCGAAGTCTTCGACCGGCAGGACGACGACGATCTCGTCGCCCAGCTCAAGGTCCAGGAACTCCGACAGGTGCCTGCCGCGAGAGCTGCGCGTACCCCGCGGCAGCACGGAGACGGGCAGGGCGTACGCGTGCCCGCGCGCCGTGACCGGCAGGATGGTTTGCCCTCCGCCGGCCAGGAACGCGTGCCGCGCGAAATCGCCTGCCCGGTTCGACAGGGCCTCGGCCCCCGCCAGCCCCCCGCCCGTCGCCGCCGGCTGGGCTTTCACGTAGCCGCCCCGGCTCACGAGCACGAGTTTCATCTCGCCACCGCCGCCCCGGGAGACTCGGAAGGTCGTCCCATCGTCGAGGATCTCGGTCCGCCTGGGGTCCTCGTATCGTCTCGCGAGCTCCCGAAGCTCCTCGCGCAGAAAGCTCCGCCGCGCGCCCTCATCCTCCACGAGCGCGGAGAGGCGCACGATCTCCTCCTGCAGCGCCAGGAGTTCTTCCGCCAGCTTCGTGCGTTCGAGGCCGGTCAACTGGACGAGTCGCATGGCCAGGATCGCGTCGGCCTGCCGCTCGCTCAGCGCGAACTCCGCCAGCAGCCCGCTTCTCGCGGACTCCGCGGTCTTCGATCCGCGGATGATCTCGATCACGCGGTCGATGTCGTCCAGCGCCGCTCGAAGGCCTTCGACGACGTGCGCGCGATCGCGGGCGCGGTCGAGATCGTGCGCCGCGCCGCGGCGGATCACGGAGAGCCGGTGTTCGATCCAGATTCCGAGGGCGGTCTTGAGATCCAGTTCCTCGGGCCGGCCGTCGACGAGGGCGAGGATGATGACGCCGAACGTGTACCGGAGTTGCGTCTTCTTGAACAGCGTGGCGACGACCTTGTCCGGCTTGGCGTCGCGCTTGAGTTCGATGACGAGCCGGATGCCGTCCCGGTCGGACTCGTCTCGGAGGTCCGTGATCGCGTCGGTCTGCCCGGCCCGCACCAGCCGCGTGATCTGTTCGATGACGCGCGTCTTGTTCACTTGGTAGGGGAGTTCGGTGACGATGAGCGAGTCCTTTCCGAACCTCCCCTCCTCCAGATGGATCCGGGCGCGCATGTCGACCCGACCGCGCCCCGTCCGGTAGGCGGACTCGATGCCGGCCCGGCCCCAGATGTAGCCGCCGGTCGGGAAGTCGGGCCCGGGCACGCGGGCGAGCAGTTCGTCCACGCCGCATTCCGGGTTCGCGATGAGGTGATCGACCGCGTCGAGGAGTTCCACCGCATTGTGCGGCGGAACCTTGGTCGCCATCCCGACCGCGATCCCGTCGCTTCCGTTGAGCAGGAGGTGAGGCAACCGGCAGGGGAGCACCGCGGGCTCGGTCAGGCGCCCGTCGAAATTGGGCCGCATGTCGACCGTGTCGCGATCGATGTCCTCGAGCAGATCGACGGCCAGAGGCGTCAGCCGTACTTCCGTGTAGCGGTAGGCGGCGGCCGAATCGCCATCGATCGAGCCGAAATTGCCCTGCCCGTCGATGAGCGGGTAGCGCAGCGAGAAGTCCTGAACCATCCGCACCATCGTATCGTAGACGGCGCCGTCTCCGTGCGGGTGGTACCGGCCGAGTACGTTGCCCACGACGGTCGCGCTCTTCTTGTGCGGGCGCGACGGGTGCAGTCCCTCTTCCCGCATCGCGTAGAGGATCCGGCGATGGACCGGTTTGAGACCGTCGCGCGCATCGGGGAGCGCTCGCTGCACGATGACGCTCATCGAGTAGTCGATGAAAGACTCGCGCATCTCCTGTTCGAGGGCGCGCGGCTCGATCCGCTCGTGCCGCAGGGTGCCTGATGTCACCGCCGTTCCTCCTCTTCCACCTCTGCCACCTCATCCATGGGCCGGGGCGGCCCCTACTCGCACAACAGGTCGGCCGTGGCGCGCTGCGCGTCCGTTGGGTCGGCGGGCATCGCGACCACCAGCGCTCTTCGGTTCGGCGCCTCGGGCAGATGGATCAGCATGGGATCCGACGGGGCCGGATCCGGGGCCGGGGTCGCGAGTCCCTCGGACGAAATCCTGACGAGTCTGCCGGGTTCGATCCGGGAAGCCAGCCACGCCCCGTAGGAAAGCCAGGCCGCCAGCGCGTCGGCTCCCGGCGTCACCCCTTCGACCTCCGACCGGTATCGCGCGACGGCGCGTTCGTAGGCCGCGGCGTCCCGCGCCTTCAGCTCGAGGAGAAGACGCCTGTACCGGGGCTGCACATCTTCCAGGCCGTGCGCGGCCAGCGCCTCGGCGTAGGAATTCGTCATCCGGTCCCCGCCATGGCCCGTCCGTCCCCTCCCCGCACGCTCACGAACCGCTGCCGGCGTAGCGAGTCGAGACCTCTTCCACCGCACGCTCCACGAGTTCGCGGAGCACGTTCAGATCGACGTCATCGAGTCGCTTGATGTAGAGGCAGGACTTGCCGGTCCTGTGCCGGCCCAGCCGCGACAGCAGTTCACCGTGCTTCGCGAACCCCGACATGATGTAGAGTGTGAGCGCGTGCTTCCGCGGCGAGAATCCGGCGAGCGGCCAGTCGCCCTCCCGCCCGCTGGCGTACCGGTAGTGGTAGCTGCCGAAACCGACGATCGAATCCCCCCACATCACCGGCTCCTCGCCGGTCACCCCCTTCATCAGCTCGAGCAGCGCGAGCGCGTCCCCTCGCCTTCGCTCGTTCCCTGCCTTCGCGAGGAAATCCTTGACGCTCGCGTCGTTGGGCCGGGTCTTCAATCGTTGTGGCTGAGCTCGTACTCCCGCTGGGCACGCATGCGCTCGCTCCCGAGTGTCGCATCACGCTTCTTCGCGGCCGCGAGCGATCTCCCCTTCCGGGACTCGGAGTGGACCCGCGGCAGGGAGATGAGCTTCTCGAGATCCTCGCTCTCGCACGAGGTACAGGCCGGCGTCCGCCGACCCAGGACGAGGAGCTCGAACTCATGCATGCATCCGCGGCACCTGTACTCGTATATGGGCATGCATCCTCCGGTTCAGCCGACGAAAGCAGCATGCTGTTCCGGCTCCCCTCGGGCAAGTCGCCGGGCACCCGGTCGGCAGGGGTCGGGGTCGTGGACATCCCCCCCCCCGCCTGCCGCCCCGCGGCCCCGCGCGAGCCGGTCCCGTTTTGACAGAGTCCGATCCCGCGTGGGATAATGGCGGACTACCAATCGATCACGGACCGAGAGAAGGATCACATGCCCGACGCCCCCGGCACGCGCCTCCTTGTAACGATCACGCTGGCGCTCATCGCGCCCTCAATCCCCGCGTCGCCCGCCAGCGCGCAGGAAGGTGCCGCCGAGGCCGTCAGCAACGCCCCCGAGCACCCGCTCCTCCAGGGCTTCCGCTGGAGATCGATCGGCCCCACGGGGCAGGGCGGCCGCGTCGACGATCTCGCGGTCCATCCCACGGACACCCGGATCTTCTACGTGGGGTTCGCGACCGGAGGCCTGTGGAAGACCACGAACAACGGGACCACGTTCGAGTCCATCTTCGACAGCTACGGCACCCACTCGATCGGGGATATCGCGATCGCGCCGTCCGATCCCGACATCCTCTACCTCGGAACCGGTGAGCCCAACAACCGGCAGAGTTCGTCGTTCGGGAACGGGGTGTACCGGAGCCGCGACGGCGGGGCTTCGTTCGACCATGTCGGGCTGCACGAGACGCAGAGCATCGCGCGGGTGCTCGTACACCCGTCGAATCCGGACATCGTGTGGGTGGCCGCGGTCGGCCGTCTGTTCGGGCCGAGTCCCGAGCGCGGCGTCTTCAAGTCCACGGATGGCGGCGGGACGTGGCGACACGTCCTCGCGGTCGACGAGGACACCGGCGCCACGGACCTCGTCATGGACCCGTCGAACGCCGACCTCCTGCTGGCCGCGACCTATGAGCGCCGGCGCACCGTCTGCTGCTTCGTCGGCGGCGGGGCGGGCAGCGGCATCTGGCGGTCGGAGGACGGCGGTGAGAACTGGTCGCGCGTCGAGGGCTCGGGACTCCCCAACGGGACCATGGGGCGCATCGCGCTCGCCATGACGCCGGCCGACCCGGATGTCGTCTACGCGCAGATCGAAGTGGCCGCCGACCGGGAGACGCCGCTCGCCGAGGAGGAAAGCGAAGAGTGGCAGCGGCTCGCGAGAGCGGACTCGCTGCCGCCCGACCCGCAGTGGTCGGGGGTATGGCGCTCCGGAGACAAGGGCCGCTCCTGGGAGTTCCGCAGCAACGAGAACGGGCGCCCCATGTACTTCAGCCAGATCCGGGTCTCGACCGAGGACCCGGACATCGTCTATACGGTGGACCAGCGGGTGGCGAAGTCGCGCGACGGCGGCCGAACGTGGGAGACGCTGGGCGGGTTCGGGCACGTCGACCAGCACGCGGTCTGGGTCAATCCCGACGACCACGACCATCTCCTCATCGGTAACGACGGCTCCGTCGACGTGAGCCGGGACCAGGGGGAGACGTGGGAGGCGCTGCGTCCGTGGGCCGTCGGGCAGCCATACCACGCCTCGGTCGACATGCGCAGGCCCTACCACGTATGCACGGGTCTGCAGGACAACGGAAGCTGGTGCGGACCGAGTTCGGTGCGCTCGGGGCCGATCCTGTCGCAGGACTGGTATCGCGTCGGGGGCGGAGACGGATTCTACACCCAGGTCGACCCGACCGACGCCGCGATCGTGTTCTCGGAATCGCAGAACGGCCGTATCCGACGGGTCGACCTGCGCACCGGGGAGTCCCGGTCGATCACGCCGCGCGCCCCCAGCGAAGACAATCCGGAGAACACGAACATCGTCCCCGCACCGCCGGTGGACACCGAAATCCGCTGGAACTGGAACACTCCGTTCCTCCTCTCACCGCACAACCCGCGGACCCTGCACGCCGGAGGCAACCGCTTCTTCACCTCACGCGACCGCGGCGAGACGTGGACGATGAGCCCGGATCTCACGAAGGACATCGACCGGGACGCCGAGGTCGTGATGGGCGTGGCGAACACGGTCCCCCGCTGCTCGCAGTTCGACCGGGGAGTGGAATGCAATCCGTCGCGGAACGACGGGGTGTCCATGTGGAGCAGCCTCACGTCGATCACCGAGTCGCCGATCGTGCCGGGAGTTCTCTGGGCCGGGAGCGATGACGGGAACATCCAGGTGAGCCGGGACGGCGGCGCGACCTGGACGGAGGTGAGCCGGAACCTCCCCGACGGGACGACGCGCCACTACGTCTCCCGCGTCGAGGCCTCGCATGTGGATCCCGCGACCGCCTACATCTCGATCGACGGACACAAGAACGACGACCTCCGGCCCCATGTCTACGTGACGCGGGACTACGGCCGCTCATGGACCAGCATCAGTTCCGACCTGCCGTCGTTCGGCAACGTGAACACGATCCGCCAGGATCCGCGCAACCCGCGGCTGCTCTACGCCGGGACGGAGTTCGGCTTCTTCGTCTCTCTGGATGAGGGCGGGACGTGGCACGACTTCATGCCCGACCTGCCGGTCGTGCGGATCGATGACGTACTCGTCCACCCGCGGGAGAACGACCTCGTCCTCGCGACGCACGGCCGCAGCATCTACGTGCTCGATGATGTCACGCCCCTGCAGGCGCTGGACGACGACGTGCTGGCGAAGGAATCGCACCTCTTCGAGCCGCGCCCGGCCGTGCGCTGGAAGAATGAGATCCAGCGCAGCCGCTCGGTCACGGGTAACAAGAACTGGGTGGGAGAGAACGCGCCGGCCGGCACGGCGATCCAGTACTACCTGTCCGCTCCGGCCGACGTCTCGATCGAGATCTCGGACGTCACGTCGGGAGAGGTCGTGCGGGAACTCGAGGGGACCGGAAACGCCGGCCTCAACCGCGTGCAATGGAACCTTCGCACGAACCCGGCCCCCGAGAGCCCCGTGCAGACCCTCGGACCGCCGGTCGATCCCGGCACCTACCGGGTGACGCTGACGGCGGGAGGTGCGACACACACCGCCCTCGTCGAGGTGCTGGAGGACCGCTGGCTGAGGGCCCCGTAGCGGCGGGAGCGGTTGCCGGACTGGCTGCCCCGAGCTAGCTGCCGGCGGCCATCGAGTCGAGGAACTCCTGGTTGGTGTCCGTGCGTCGCATCCGTTCGATCATGAACTGAATCGCCTCGGCCGGCGGCATGTCCGACAGGAAGTTCCGCAGCAGGTACATGCGATTGAGTTCGACCTCATTGAGGAGGAGTTCCTCCTTGCGGGTACTCGAGCGGTTGAGGTCGATGGCCGGATAGATCCGCTTGTCCGATATCTGACGGTCCAGCAGCACCTCGCTGTTGCCGGTGCCCTTGAACTCCTCGAAGATGACCTCATCCATCCGGCTCCCCGTCTCGATCAGCGCGGTCGCGATGATCGTGAGGCTCCCGCCTTCCTCGATGTTCCGTGCCGCCCCGAAGAAGCGCTTCGGTTTGTGGAGCGCGTTCGCGTCCACGCCGCCCGAGAGGATCTTCCCGGAGTGGGGTACCGTCGTGTTGTAGGCGCGGGCCAGCCGCGTGATGGAATCGAGCAGGATCACGACGTCGTGCTGGTACTCCACCAGCCGCTTCGCCTTCTCGATGACCATCTCCGCGACCTGCGTATGGCGGTCGGGCGGCTCGTCGAAGGTCGAGGAGATGATCTCGGCCGGGACGTTCTCCTCCATGTCCGTGACCTCTTCGGGCCTCTCGTCGATGAGAAGCACGATCACCTTCGCGTCCGGCTGGTTCGCGACGATGGCGTTCGCGATCTTCTGGAGGAGGATCGTCTTCCCGGCCTTCGGCGGAGACACGATCAGGCTCCGCTGCCCCCTCCCGATGGGCGCGATGAGATCGAGAATCCGCATCGACACATCGCCGTCCTCGCTCTCGAGAACGAGCCTCTCCTCGGGGTAGCGGGGCCGCAGGTTGTCGAATGCGATGCGGTGTTTCGCCTTGTCCGGATCCACGCCGTTGAGCGTCTCCACCTTGAGGAGGGCGAGATACCTCTCTCCTTCCTTCGGCGGCCGGACCCGGCCCTGGATCGTGTCTCCCGTCCGCATGTCGAAACGTTTGATCTGCGAGGGGGAGACGTAGATGTCATCCGGCCCGTACAGATAGTTCCAGTCCTGGCTCCGGAGGAATCCGTAGCCTTCCGGCAGGATCTCGAGTACGCCCTCGCCGCGGAGGACGACATCCGAATCGAGCAGGTTCTGCTCGATTCGGAAGATCAGGTCCTGCTTGCGAAGACCCGAGAAGTTGAGAAGGTCGAGTTCTTCGGCCAGGTCATGAAGCTCGCCGATCGACTTCGATTTGAGTTCGGCGATATCCAACGCCATCCTCCGGAAGAGAGAGTGGGAGCGTGAGTGAGCCGGATTGCGGTCGTGAGGTACTGCCGGCAGCTACAGCCAGGGGATGTGGTCCGGGGCGGACCTGACGACCATAATGGGGCCGCCTGACAGGGTCAAGCGACCGCCCGCAAGTCAACTCTCACCGTCGAGCGCCCGATGGCCAGACACAATCGCGAGGGAAGAGGACTCGACCAGCTCGGCAATCTGTGGCGTATAAGCTATCAGCCGGACTGGTTCCGGCTGTTGAAGTTGTCGTGCCCGGTACCGGGGGGACGCCGCTCCTCCCGCACGCTGTGCCGGAACCCGGCCCGCGCGGCGGACGCCGAGCCGGGTCGCGCCATCCGTACGCGGATCACGGCGGCGGATGGATCCGTCGATGTCGCCGTGTCGCTCGAGGACCGCGACCAGGTCGTCGATCACATCGTCATCGCCGTCCGGCGAAGGCGTGGCCGTACGACCGAACTCCTGAAGTTCGCCGTGCATGGCGCGCTGCCGAGCCGGAGAAGCTGACGGGCCGCTAGAAGACCCGGACGCGCAGCCACCGCGACGGGCTGTACTTCAACTCCTCGGCGAGGGCGGCGACCGTGGCGCGCAGGGCGTCGACCTGCCGGCGGATTTCGCCGTCCATCAGCGCGCGCCCCACCGTGCCTTCCCCCCGCTCGATCCGCTGCGCGAGCGACGCAAGACGGGTTCCCATCGCCTCGACGGCCGCCGCGGCCGTCTCGATGCTGCGGCGCGAAGCCCAACGCTCCGGGGACGCGTCCCACGCCGCGAGCCGTTCGCCGACCCGGTCGGTGGCCGCCCCCACGAGCGTGTCCGTCACGAGCCGAGCCAGCGAAGACCGTGAGAGGTCGCCTTCGAGAAGTTCTCGCAGCGTTCCGAACTCGCGCCTCAGCCCCTCCAGCGTCTCGGGCTCCTCGCGCAGGCGCGCAAGTGAGCCGCGACCCGACGTGATCGCTTTCCCGGCCTCCGCCGCGAGAGCCTCGAGCGATCGCACCGCCATCGCCAGCGTGTCCGCGCGTGCGAGGACGGCTTCGGTGTCGAGCGGCGGCCCCGCCGCGCGGAGCGTATCGGAGAAGTTCCAGGGCGGCGCGGATCCGCTCCCCGGATCGATGGTCACGATCGCCGACGCGAGAGGGTCGGACGCCCGCACCTCGGCCGTGGCGTCCTCTCGAAGGATCGGCACGGCCACCCGTTCGATCACGGCCTCGACCACGACATGCGCCTGCGTCGGCTCATGGGGGCTCGCGTCGAGCGGGCGGAAGGAGATGGATGAGACGCGCCCCACCGGTCGCCCCGCCACCCAGACGGTCGAACCTGGCGAGAGTCCCGCCGCCGAGTGCGCCAGCACGGTGATGCGCGACCCTTCGAGACTCCAGCGAACGATGAGGTCGCTGGAGAAGACGGCTCCCGCCAGCAGCGCGCCGCCGCCGATCAGGAGGAAGCCCGTCCGGGCCCGGCCCCGCGCCAATCTGGAACGAGAATCGATGTCGACCATCCCTGAGCAGATCCACTTGCGACGATGACGTCAAGATCCGATCCACCACCTCGTCCGGTGGAGGTGTCGGCCTTGGGAGCCCGTCGTCCAGACCGGATACTGGCACGTCCCCCAACACCCGTCCATGAACACGAAGGGAGAAGGCAGGCATGTCGAGAACCGTGAACCGGGTCATCCTGGTAGGTAACGCCGGGAGCGACCCCGATGTCCGCGAGACGACCTCCGGCACCCCGGTCGCACACCTCTCACTCGCGACGAACCGTATCTTTCGAGCGAACGGGGAGACCCGGCGTCGCACCGACTGGCACCGTCTCACCTTCTGGCGGAAGCAGGCGGAGACGGTCGGGGAATACGTTCGCAAGGGATCGCGGCTGTACGTTGAAGGCCACCTCGAATACGGATCCTTCGAACGGGACGGGATCGCGATTCCGACCGTGGACGTCGTCGTCGAGGATCTCGTCATGCTCGACCCGCGACCGGGCGGGTCGGAAATCGAGGCCGAGAACGCGGAACTCCCGGCGTAATCGGATTCGCCGCCGGGTGCCCGGGGGGTGGTGGGTAGAGTTGCGCGAGCACTGGAGACGCGCCCCCGCAACGTGCATCTTCCCGGTGACCCGGAAGGCTTGGAGACCAGGAAGCGGAGGATTCCGATACAGACGCACGACCCGGGGTTCCTGACCCTCTCCAATCTCATGTCGCTGAGTCGCATTCCGCTCGGACTCGCGTTCACCGTGGTGACGGACCCCGGGCTCATGGCCGTGCTCGTGGGCACGGCCGGCGCGACCGATGTCCTGGATGGGTTCATCGCCCGCGTCAGCGGGACCCGCTCGCAGATCGGACTCCTGCTCGATCCGCTCTGCGACAAGCTGTTCGTCCTCCTCGCGCTTGCGGGTTTCCTCGCCTCGGGCGGACTCGACGGGGCGTCATTCCTCATCCTGATCCTGAGGGACCTGTACACTGCCGGGTCATACTTTCTCGCTCGCCTGGTGTCTCTCATCATCCCCTTCAGACCACGCTGGCCGGGCAAGATCGCCACGGGACTGCAGTTCCTTACGCTTCTCGCTCTGATCTTCGACCCCCGATATGTTCCGGCACTCGTGCTCCTCGTCGGGGTCACCTCCGTGTGGGCGATCATCGATTACGGGACGCACTGTCTGCGCCGCAAATGGAATAGCGTGGCGTGACCGGTTCCGGATGGCGGGGACAACGACGGCGTGCGCAACGAAACGGTCGATATCACAATCATCGGAGGGGGCCCGACCGGTCTCTACGGGTTGTTCTACGCCGGAATGCGGGGTGTGTCGGCCCGTATCATCGACGTTCTGCCCGAACTCGGCGGTCAGTTGACCGCTCTCTATCCCGAGAAGAACGTCTTTGACGTGGCCGGGTTCCCACGGATCCTGGCCAAGGATCTGGCGCGGGATCTCGTGACGCAGGCGATGCAGTTCAACGCGGAAGTCTGCCTCGAAGAACGCGTGCTCGCCCTGAATCCCGGAAACGAATCGTTCGACCTTCGCACGGATGAAGGACCGCGTCCAACGCGGACCGTCGTCATCGCCGGGGGGAAGGGCGCCTTCAGGAGCCGGACCCTGGCCGTGCCGGGCTGGGACGAGTTCTGGAAGCGGGGGCTGACCGCCCATGTGAAGGACCCCGAATCATGCCGCGGGAAGAGGGTCCTCCTCGTGGGTGGGGGCGATTCCGCCTTCGACTGGAGTTGGGCGCTGCGCGAGATCGCCGGCGAGCTGACCCACATTCACCGCTCGGACCGGTATCGCGCGCACGAGCGTACGGTGGCGCAGGTCGAGGGGGCGCACGAGAGGGGCGAGTTGGAGCTCCGGACCTTCCACACCGTGACGGAGATCCACGGGAGCGACCGGGTCGAGGCCGCGACGCTCCAGCACACGAAGACGAAGGAAACGGTCCGGCTCGAAGTGGACGAGATCATCGCCCTCATCGGGTTCGTCCCCAACATCGGTCCGATCGCCGAATGGGGACTCGAACTCCAAAAGAATGCGATCCTGGTCGACTCGCGCATGCGGACGAACATCCCGGGGGTGTACGCGGCGGGAGACATCGCCACCTACGAGGGCAAGCTGGAACTCATCTCCACCGGCTTCGGCGAGGCCGCCATCGCCGTCAACAACGCGGTGCACTACATGGACCCGAGTGCGAAGGTGGACCCGGGCCACTCCACGAGCTCGAAGGCGTTCAGGTAGCCGGCCGCTCCTCGGCGTGCGGCCGGGGTCCCGCGAGTTCGATTAGACGGTTGCGCGGGGCGTGGAGGTTCCGCCTGGCCCAGTCCCGGACATCGTCCTCATGGGTGAAGAGGATGACCTGGGTCGATTCCCCGACCGCGCGCAGCGTCCGGAGCATCGCCTCCTTGCGTTCCGCGTCCGACGCGCCCACGACATCGTCGAGGATCAGAGGACAGGTCTCGCCCGTCCCGGTGAGATGGCGGGAGAGTGCGAACCTGAGGAGCAGATAGATCTGCTCGGCCGTCCCGTGCGACAGCAGCTCGGCGGCACGCCAGCGTCCCCGGTTCGTGCGGACCTCCACGAGCAGGGACTCGGGGTCGATGCGACAGCCCGTATAGCGTCCTTCCGTCACCCCGGGAAGCCATTCGAGGATCGTGCTCGTGAGGATCGGCGCGATGTCACGGAGGACGCGTTCCTCCGCCTCCCGCAGGAAGGCGATCGTGCTGTCCAGTGTGCGCTTGAGTCGCCCAACGCGGGCCTGTTCGCGCTCGACCGCAGCCAGAGCGTCTTCGGCGTCCGCCACGCGGGGGAGGTTCTGCTCGCGTTCCGTGAGCTGGCCGTGCGCTCTGTCCACCTCCGAGCGCGCGGCCTCCGCTGTCGAACGAAGAGCTTCCAGTCTCTCGGCCGTGGGCCCGCTTTCGCGGGCCATGGCAAGCGCGCGCGGCCCCACCTCGTGCGCCAGCCGGTCCGCGCGGGCGCGGAGCCGCTCCGCCTCCGCGGCGAACTCATCCAGCGTTCGGTCGCCGAGCAGCTGCTGTAGCCGGTCCCACGATTCACTGCGCCGTCCGGCTTCCCCCAGGGCTCGTTCCCGGCCTGCCCGCCACACCTCGAGCGCGTCGGCCAGCTCTTCCGGGTCGTCGCCCGTCACGCCGATCCGCGCGGCGGTCGCTCGCAGCGTCTCCGTGGCGGCGGCGACCCGCTCGGTGTCCAGGCGGTGCCGGGCTTCCGCCGCGAGGCGTTCGGCTCGTTCTTCCTGCCACCCGCGGAGTTCGTCGTCGACGTGCTGCTCCATCTCGGCGAGTTCACGCGCGGATACGCTTCGTGCCCGCGGTTCGTCCAGCCGGGATTCGTCCGCGGATGCGCTGAGGCCATCGGCTTCTTCCCGGAGTCGACCGGCCTCCGCGACGAGTTCCTCCAGCGACGACCCGCCCAGCAGTCCCTGAAGCTCGTCCCACTCGAGGCCCAACTGGGCACGCGCCAGCTTCTCATCGCGCCACGACGCCTCCCACTCGCGCAGCCTTCGGACGACCGTCTCCGGCTCCGATCCCGCGCCGTTGTCGAGCGCGCCGTTGTCGACCAGTTGCTCGATCAGCGCGGCTCTGCGCTCGAGTGCGGCTTCGTAGCCAGCCTGTTCGGTGCGGCGCACCGCGAGACTGCGCGCCATGGCGTCGCGTTGCGTCTCGAGCACGAGAGCGATGTCCGCCCCGCCGGGCCGCGAGTCCACGAACCGGAGCCAGAGGAACGCCGCGGCCCCGGTGGCGGCCAGGGTCAGACCCACGACCCGCAAATCGGGCAGCAGCAGGGCCGCGACGATCCCCACCACTGCAGCGACACCGCAGGCGAGGAGATGTGATCCGGATCGTCGCGCCCCCGATGCGCCGCCGCCCCCCCGACGCTTCTTGTCGAAATCAGCCAGGCTGAATTCGAGTTGCTCGACGTCCGGCCCGTCCGGCTCCCGGAGGGATGGTAGCGACTCCCAGGCGTTGAGCGCGTCCCGAACCAGGCTCGCGTGCGCTTCCTCGGCGGCGGAGGTGCGCGGAGCGCCCGCCGGGAAGAGAGCCCCCAGCTCATGTGCCCGCGCGACGCGGCGCTCGATGTCGAGCGCCCCGGCTTCCGCCACCGCGGCGCGTGCCGCGAGGAGCCCGCGGTGGGCCCGGTTGATCCTCTCCGCCAGTTCCTGCGCCGAGGGCCCCGCCAGCTCCTGCAATACCGGCCGGTTACTCCACGTCGTCAGCGTTTCGATGACTCTCCTGTGCAGTACGCCGCCATCGGGCAGCGGGTGAGGCACGCCCTCCGGAAACTGTTCATCGAGCGCTCGCGCGTCTCCCAGCCGTTCGGCGAGCGCGTTCGCTTCAGCATCGGCGAGCGCGGCGTGCATGGCCTCGACCCGCAGTTCCGCCTCCCTGGCCGCTTGCTCCTGATCCTCCACCTGCACACGCCGCCGCAGGTAGTCGCGATGGGCCTCCTGCGCGGTCTCGAGCGCCGCGCGCGCGTCGTCGGTTTCCCGTTCGGTCCTCACCAGCGGCTTCGTCGGCGCCCGTGTCGAGCCGACCCGGTCCCTCAGGTAGTCATCGAGCCGCTGAAGCGCCGCGGCGGCCGTCGCATCCGCCCCGGCCGTGGCAGCGGCGCGCTGCATGTCCTCCTGAAGGGACAGGGGGTCGTCCCGCACCCTGAGGATGTCCGCCTGCCGTACACAGGCCGTGTGAAGGAACGAGCGGCGGTTGAGTCCCAGCCAGCGCGAGCCATCGGGCGCGCCCTCGTGGATGATCTCGCTCGAGTAGTCGCGGCCCGCGACGCTCGCATCCCGCGCGCTGCTGTCGACCCTGCCCGCGAGATCATGCCGCAACTCGACGCGCCGTCCGTCCTCCAGCGCGATGACGGCCCCCACCTCCCATCCGTCGCCCCCCCAGGGCCTGTGCCGTTCCGCGAAGACCTTCTCGTCCCTGCGCGGCATTCCCCGCCGCCTCCGCATCCCGCACAGGCCGGCGTAGACCGCGGCGTGCCAGGAGGATTTCCCCGCCTCGTTGGGACCGTAGACGACGTTCATGCCCGGCGCGAACTCGAGGCTCTCGTCCCGCAGGGGGCCGAAGGCGTACGCTACGACAGACTCGAAACGCACGGCTCAGAGCACCTCCAGATCGTCCCGCCCGTCGAGGGCTCGGAGTCCCATCCTCAACACGCGGCGTCGTTCGTCCTCCGGCAGATCCGCCCCGATCACATCTCTCACGAACTGGCCCCGCACGGTGGGTTCCTCGCGGATCTGATCCAGGTCGTACGCCAGGTGCAGACCCGATTTTCGGATCTGGACGGCCTCGAAGGTCTCGAGCAACTGTTCCCGGATCGTTTCCTCCTGAAGATCGAGCGAGGGTTCGAGGTCCCCGGTCACCGTAAGGCGCGCGAGACCGCCCCGGCCCGCGGCGACCTCGCGCAGGGTGTCTCGAATCTGCTGTCGGCTCGTGAACTCCGTGACGTCGAGTGCGAGGTCGTGGACGTGCGTCATCGCGACGACACGACGTTCGCACTCCACCGCGCCCTCCGCCGTGAACGTCGCCACGACGGCCCCGCGCTCCCCGTCCTCTCCGAACTGCAGGGGATCGGGATTGCCCGGATAGGTGTGGTGTGCGCCGTCCGCGGGCCGGTGATAGTGGCCGAGGAACGCGTGGTCGAGGCCCGCCGTCCGGATGTCCGCCGTGTCGAAGGGGGCGTGCGGCACCTTCCCCTCTCCCTGCGCGGCGAGCCACGACTGTTCCGCGCCGTGGAAGAGCGCGAGATGGACGCCCGGCCCCTCCACCCGGAAGCCGCCGCCGAGAAAGTTGTCCGTATTCGCGGGGGCGCAGTGCGCGCCGCCCCAGAGCGTGATCCCGGGTGCGACCGGGACGGGGCGCAGAACCGCTTCGCGAAAGATGTGGACGTTGCTGCTCCACTCCTCCGTCGCATAGAGGCTCGTCGGCCCGTACCAGTCGTGATTGCCCGGAGCGATGTAGACGGGCATCGGGTCGAGACCGGCGAACGTCTGCCGGAGGAACTTCTCCGTGTCCAGCGTCACGCGGTCGTGTTCGTACAGATCGCCGCCGCAGAGGAGCGCGTCGGCATCTGTATCCCTCGCAAGAGCCGTGATCGCGAGGAGCGTCTCGCGCAGCGCCTCGCGCCGCCGACGGGCCACGTCCCCGCTCGCCTCGCACCAGGCGAAGGGAGAGTCAAGGTGAAGGTCGGCGAAATGGACGATCTTCACGTGCACGGTCAGGTGAGGAACGACTCGATGCGGTCCCAGTTCGATTCCGCGTCGGCTTCCCCGAGTTCGACGAGCGCTCGGACGTATTCGCTCTCGAACAGGAGATAGCTGAGGAAATCCGCGTTCTTCGCCCGTGGCGTTCCGAGGCCGCGCACCAGGAACCTCAGCGCCGGGGGCAGTTCGATCTCGAACTGGCGTGCGAGTCTCCCGATGTCGCGGGAGGGTCTGAGGATGAGCAGGTCGACGTGGCGCAGACCCTGCTCCTCCGCCACTTCGGGCGGAAGGCTGTCGATGAGATGATTGATTCTGCGTAACGCCGCCGCGTCCCAGTCGAGTGTGTCGAGAAAGACCGAGTTGAGAAGCAGGCCGAGCACGCGCGCCGGGGGCGGGTAGCCGGCCATGTCCGGTCGCCTCGTCTCCAGTTCCGAGCGCCGATAACGCGCCGAAATCGTGAAGATGCGATCCGCGCCCATGTGGATGGCGGGCGCCAGCGGCGCCGCGGTGCGAAAGCTGCCGTCCCCGTAGTACTGCTGCCCCAGTTTGACGGCTGGGAACACGAGCGGGATCGACGCGGAGGCGAGGATGTGGTCGACCGAGATGTCGGTCCGCACGAGCCGGTTGCGCGCGGTGGCGGGCCACGGCCGCGCGCTCGATTCCCCCTGGAGGAAGAGCACGGTACGCCCCGTCTGGTAGGACATCGCCGTGAGACCGATCGCCTCGACGTAGCCCGCCGCTATCCGCTCCCCGATGGCCCCGACGACGAGGTTGCGCTCGATGAACTCACGCAGCGGCGCGGTGTCCACGAGGCTCCGAAACTGCGGACTCAGTCCGATCCCGCCCCCGAGAAGCGAACCGCCGAGCCGGATCCCCACCTTCAGGAGCGAAGTCGGGTTCGTCCGCAGCACTTCCTCGGTCGTCAGCGACAGCCAGCGCCGCTTCAAGGCCCGCGTCGCCTGCCGGAAGTCGCCACGATAGGAGGCGAGGAACCCGACGTTGATCGCGCCCGCCGAGACGCC
This sequence comes from Candidatus Palauibacter sp., assembly GCF_965216145.1. GTDB lineage: Bacteria > Gemmatimonadota > Gemmatimonadetes > Palauibacterales > Palauibacteraceae > Palauibacter. Next base: position 471,582 of record NZ_OZ244149.1, on the reverse strand, counting down.
GGTGAGAAGGGGGATCTGCAGCCTGGGCAGCCGCTCGCCGATGTGGCACAGGACTCCGGTCTGGTAGGCGGCCCGGGCACCTCCCCCGGAGAGGGCGAAGGCCAGCTTCCCCTCCGCCGAGCCCGGTGCGCTCCCCCCCGGACCTCCCGTCACACCGGTCCCCGGATCAGGACCGTCCGTCCGGCCGGTCCACGAGCCGTCGATGCCAGGAGCGGGAGGCCGGCCGCTCCAGGTCGCCCGCACGCAGTTCCGCGAGCGTCTCGATGGTGGGATCGAAGACCGCGGTCGAATCGTCGACCTGGCCGGCCGCCGCCCGGGCCCGGAACGCGGCCCGGGCGCACCCCACGATCTCGCCGGACTCGCCGCGATAAAACACGCGCGTGCCGTCGAGCAGCGAGCAGGCGAGCCGCGCCTCGAGCGCGGCGAGCCGCCGCACCATGGCATCGATCGAGCACCCCGAGGCCGGCGCCGAAGCCTCGTCCACGGCGATGACCGCGAAGCGCCCCTCGACCCACTCCACGCCGGCGCGGAGCGCCGCCCCGTGGGCCGTCCACACGTCGACGAACGCGCGCAGGTCGCCCACGAGCGCCTCGCGCTCCCCGTCCGACAGCGGACGGTCCGTCCCGTAGATCCAGAGACGGGCGGTGTCGGGCAGTTCTCTCAGCGGAACGCTCATTCGATTGCGTCCGGGACCGGGTTGAATAAACACCCCGGGGCAAGGCCCGCGCGGGTGTCAGGGCTCACGCCGGGACCATACGTCCGCCCGCGACGTACCGCCAATCCCGCCGCGGGGAGAGGTGGCCGGAAGAAGCGGCGCGGGAAGCGGGCTATTCGTACCGCAGCGCCACGATCGGATCGAGCCGCGCGGCGCGGCGAGCCGGCCAGATGCCGAAGAACACGCCGACCACGGCCGCGAACACCACCGCAAGCCCGATCGCCTCCGGAGCGATCGCCATCGTCCAGCCGGCCGAGCGCGAGAGGATCTCCGCCGCGCCGTACGCGAAGCCGACGCCCAGGATCCCGCCCGTCACGCAGAGCGTGGTGGCTTCGAACAGGAACTGGAGCATGACCGCGCTCCGCGTGGCGCCGAGCGCCTTGCGGACGCCGATCTCCTTCGTCCGCTCGGTGACCGACACCAGCATGATGTTCATGATGCCGATCCCGCCGACGAGAAGACTGACGGCGGCGATGCCCGCCAGCAGCATGGTGAAGGTCTGGGTCGTTTCCTCCGCCGCCTGGAGAAACTGCGCGCTGTCGGAGATGAAGAAATCGTTCGCCCGCCCGAGGGGCAGACGGTGCTCTCGCCGGAGCACGTCCTCGATCTGCACCATCGCGATGGGAATCGCGGCCTCGCTCTCGACGACGACCTTGAACTGGTTCACCCGGTCCGTCCCGAGGAGCCGGAACTGCGCCGTCTGGAGCGGGACGAAGATCTGCTCGTCTTCGTTGAACCAGCTCTGCCCGCCCTTCTCCTCCAGAACGCCCACGACCTCGAACCTGATGTTCCGGATCGAGATCGAGCGGCCGACGAGTTCGGCCGGGTCCGTGCCCAGGACTGTCGGAACCGCCCCCCCGAGCACCGCGACCCTCCGCCGTCCCTGGTTCTCCGATTCGTCGAAGAACCTGCCCAGGGCGACCGTATAGTTGCCGACTTCGGCATAGTTCGGCGTCGTGCCGAGGATGCGGACGTTCGCGTTGTTGCGTCCGTACTGAACCTGCAACTGCCCCTGCATCTCGGGCGCGATCTGGACCAGCGCGGGGGCCCCGTTTCGCACCGCTTCCACGTCGTCGGCCGTGAGGCGCGAACTCGAGCCGCCCCGTACGCCGCGGAACATCCCCTGTCCGGCGCGAACCGTGAGCACGTTCGTCCCCAGGGAGGCGATCTGCTGCTCGACCTGACGCTGTGCGCCCTCGCCGAGCGCCACCATCGTGATGACGGCCCCCACGCCGATGACGATCCCGAGCATCGTCAGGAACGAGCGCAGCTTGTTGGCCCGGATCGCGTCCATGGCCACGCGAAGCACCTCGAAGAAGATCATGCGGTCCTCGTCACCTTCCGCCGACGCCCGGCAGCGCCGACCTGCTGCGGATCCGATTCAGGAACTCCTGCTGCTGGATGAGGGAGAGGGGAACCGCCACGATCTCCTCGCCCTCCTCGAGTCCCTGCACGATCTGTGTGTGGTCGAAGTCGCTGAGCCCGATCATGACGGCCTTGACGGTGAGGGCGCCCATCTCGTCGTACTTGAACACGAACGCGGGCCGCGGCTCATCCGGCCGTCGCCGGGGGTCGCCGGCCCCGCCGCCGGCCCCACCGGGCCCGCCGCCGCGGAACTGCTGCATCAGGCGGCCGCGGTCTTCCGCGGACAGGTTCTGGATCACCCGCATCCGCTCCTGCTGCGACATCGACTGGAACTCGGACATCGGCACGCCGCCGATCTCGGGTTCCTCCTCGGCCTCGCCGTCCGCCTCGGCCGTCGTTCCGTCCGCCGTCTCCAGGGGCTCCGGCGGCCGATTCTGCTCGCGGAGATCGGTGATGAGGGCGTTCACATCGGCGTCGATCTCGAGGGCGCGGACAATCTGGGCGGCCTCCTGCTGGGACTTGATCCCGCTGTTCGCGACGGCCAGCACGCCTTCCTGGCGCCCGATCACGACCTCGACATCCGCGTTCATCCCCGGCCGCAGCAGATCCTCATCGTTCGAGATCCGCGTCAACACCGCGAACATGGTCACGTTCTGCTCGACGACGGCTTGCGGTTCGATCTTTAGGACCGATCCCCGGAACGTCCGGTTGGGGTAGGCTTCGACCGTGATGTTGGCCGGGAGCCCCCGCTCGAGGCGCCCGATGTCCGTCTCATCCACGAGCGTGCGCACCTGCACCTCGTTGAGGTCGGCCATGCGCATGAGCACCGTGCCACCCGTCAGATCACGCGTCCCCGTGACGACCTGACCCTCTTCGAGCGTCCGTTCCACGATCGTCCCGGTGATCGGTGCCCGCAGCGTGACGTCGTCGAGCTTGTCCTCCGCGAGCTCGAGGTTCGTCCGGGCGCGCACGAGCGAGGCTCTCGCGGTGGCCGCCGAGAGCGTCGCGTTCTCGAGTTCCTCCGCCGTGACGATGTCCGAATCGTGCAGCGTGGTGATGCGTTCCAGCTGCAGCTGCGCGACCTCGTTCTGCGCCAGAGCCACGTCGAGGTCCGCTTCCGCCTGGGCGAACGCGTTGTTCACGTCGCGTGGATCGATCCGCACGAGGAGCGTTCCCTGCTCGACGTTGTCACCAAGTTCGACGGGAAGTTCGAGCACCTCGCCACCCGCCTGCGACTTGACCTCGATCACGCGGATCGGCTCGATCGTGCCCGTCGCCTCGACGCTCGAGATGATCGTCTGGCGGGACGCGCTCAGCGCCTGGAGGGTCTGCTCAGGCTCGTTGGCCTCGCCGATCGCGCAACCCGAGGCCACGACGGCCAGGGCGCCGAAGACCGCGGCAAGGGGCGCGGAGCGCCGGGAGCAGCGTTGCGTCATGGACATCGGGATCTCGTCTCGTGTCAGGTAAACTTCAAGACAATCCGGCGGCTGCGGGTGCCGACGAACACGCTTGACACGACACCCGGAGCCAGCGGGACGTTGAACAGTTCGGCCGTCCGCGGTCCGTTCGGCCGGACCGCTCGTTACGGCTGGTCGAGTCTCCGGCCGAGAAGGGCTTCGATCGCCGAGACCGCGACCTCATACTCGAAGCGCCGCGTGACGAGGTCGACCTCCGCCTGCGTGAGCGTGATCTGCGCGTCCTGCAGTTCGAGGATGGTGGCGAGACCGAGCCGGTACCGTTCCTGGACCACCCGCAGGCTCTCCTCGCTGAGTTCGACGTTCTGTGCCGCGAGGTCCACGCCCGCGAGGGCGGACTGGGATGTCGCGTACGCCGCGTCGAGTTGCGAACTCAGGTTGAGCCGGGCCGCCCGCTCCGACTGTTGGGCCTGGTCCGCCTGCGACCGGGCCCGGAACACCTGGGTCTCGCGCTGGAAGCCGTTGAAGAGCGGGTAGGAGCCGCTCAACGAGAACTGCCACGAGCGATTGCTCGGGGGGAACTCCTGGTTCGACCAGCCCCAGCCGCCGCCGACGTTGATCGAGGGCAGGTAGCTGGAGCGCGCGCTTGATACCGACGCCTCGGCGGCCTCGACGGCCGCGGAGGCGGCCTGCAGGGCGGGCGCCGTCACATCCGCCATCGCGAACAGCTCGTCGCGGGTGTAGGGGATCGGCGTCCCGGCGAGTTCCGCCTCGGCGGTCGGTCCGATCAGCGTCTCCGACCCCACGACTGCCGCGAGCCGGAAGATCGTCGTGCGCACGTCGTTCTCCGCGTTGAGGAGCGCGAGTCGCGCGTTGTTGAGATCAACCTGAGAGCGAAGGGAGTCCGAGCGCGTCGCCCGCCCCAGTTCCAGCTGCTGCCGCACGAATTCGAGCTGGTCGGCCGCCCGCTGGACGCGGCGTTCCTCGACCGCGACGAGTTCACGCGCGGCCACGGTCGCCGCGTACTCCTGCTTCACCTGCTGGATGACCTGAAACTCGACCTCGCGGTAGCGGGCGTTCTGCTCGACGACGCCGAGCCGCGCGCCCTTGAGGTCCGTGAAGCGGCTCCAGCCGTTGAACAGGTTGTAGGAGGCGTTGAGCCGCGTGGAGTAGCTCGTCGCCACGATCCCCTCGCCGAGCGGATCGAGGCGGCCCGTGGACGAATTCTGATAGCCGAAGCTCATGTTGAGCGACGGCAGCAACGAACCAAAGGCGCTCAGCCGGTTGTGCTCCGCCATCTCGATCGACGAGTAGGCCTGAAGCAGCGTGGGGTTGCGGCGGAGTGCGATCTCCACGGCCTCGTCGACCGTGATCGCGCGGACGTCGTCGGTCGCCTGTACCTGCGCGACGGCCGTCCCGGTTGGCATGGCCGAGGCGAACAGAATCCCCGGCAGCAGGGCGAACCCCCATCGACGAAGACCGGCGCAGCGCCGGCCTTCGGGTCCCGATCTATGTAGAGTGATCATCGTTTCCTCGCCCCCGGAGGGGCTGGTTTTTCGCAGTGTCAGCCGTCTCTCAGCTGTCCGACTCCGGGTTCTCGTTGCCCGACCGACCGGGCTCTCGCTCCCGTCCACCGCTGTAGCGCTGCCTCAGCAGTTCCCGGTACCCCTCGACCTGCTCGTCGGTGAGCACCGATTCGATCTCCGTCCGGACCGAATCCATGAGTGCGCGGTACCGCGGGCGGACCTCCTGCTGCAGCATCCTCGCACCCCCCCGGAAATGGTCCAGGTAAGCCTCGATCTGCGTCCGCTGATCGGCCGTGAGGCCGAGTTCGTCCGCGAAGGCCTCGATCGTCGTCTGCCGTCCGCGCCGCTCTCCGTCACTTTCCTCCGACTCGGAAGTGGCGGTGTCCGCCGGCTCATCGGCCGCGGCTCCGCCAGTGAAGAGATCGAGCCGGTCGACCGCGACGCCGACCACGGCGCCCGCCGCGAAGATGACGCCCAGCAGCAGCATCGCCCGGAATCTTGAAGTGTCCATACGCACCCGGCCGTAATCGCGTTTCAGCGTGCTAGGGGTTGATGAGCGCGGCCGTGAGCACCGCGTCCCGGCTCGGCTCTACGAGGTCGATCAGCAACGCGGGCGGCGCCTCTGCGTCCGGCGCCAGCGAGCGCACCAGCCCGACCGACTCCGCCTCCGCTTCTGCGACGACCGCCGGTGCGGCCGGTCCCGAGGCGCGATAGGCCAGCACCCCGGCGGCGACCAGCAGGCCCGCCGCGATCGGTGTCAGAGCCGCCGACCAACTGGCGGTGATGTCGATCCACGAGAGCGGCCGTCGCTCCAGCAGCGCCCCCGCCGCGGCCATCACGTTCCGGCGCAGCCGGCGCCGCGTGAGTTGGTCCGGCCGCAGCGGCTCGAGGTATGCGGGCCAGGCGGGTCGCCGCCCGCCGGATCGCCCGTGATTCGTGCTACTCATCTTCTGCTCCTTCGGTAGGAGACGCACTCTCGCCCAGAACTCGGCGCAGCGCGTGCCTCCCGTGATGAAGGTTCGCCCTCGACGTGCCCACCGCGATCCCGAGGATCCCGGCGATTTCGGCGTGATCGTATCCCTCCAGGTCGTACATCATGACCGCCGTCCGCTGCCGCTCCGGAAGCCGTTCCAGCGCCTCGAGCACTCGGCCCCGGGCGTGACTTCGTTCGAACTCCCGGTGCGGATCGTCCCGCGACGCCGCGGTGTCCGTGAGTTCCGAGTGCGTCCGCAGCATCTCGCGCCGCCGGAGATTAAGACACGTACTCCGCAGCACACGATAAAACCACGGGCCGAAGCGACTCCCCGGCCGCAACTGCCCGATTCTCTCCAGCGCGCGGATGAACGCGGCCTGCACCGCGTCTTCCGCGTCCTGTTCCTGACGCAGGATCGAAAGCGCCACGGCGTACGCCGGATCCGCATACCGCGTCACGAACCGCGAGAACGCCTCCACATCGCCCGCCTGCACGGCCTCCACGAGGCCGGGCTCGTCCGCCCCGGGGTCCGTCTGCTCATCAGGCCCGGCGCCGGAGCGGGTCCCGGCGGCCGGTCGATGTGTATGCGTTCGCGTGTCCTCCGCCAAAGGCGTCACCATCGCTTGGGTAACACTCCCTCGATACCGGCCGTTGCAACCGCCCCCCGCATCGTCCGGCGCGGTGCTTGTTCCTTCACCGTGGCCATCGCATCTTCGGCCCCGTGAACAACGCAACGCAAGCCCGAACCTCGCCCGAGGATCCAGGGGACGACGCCCTCGCCCTGGCCGGCCGGACCCTCGTCCGGGAACGCATCCGCGGGATTCGCAAAGTCGTCGGCCGAAGGCTCGGGCCGGGCGACCTCGTCCTGCGAAGAACGCCCCCCGAGGTGCGCCGGCATCTGTTCGAAGAAGCCTGCGAACTGTACTGGAACGAGATGAGTTGGGAGGAGATCACCGAGGAGGAACTCGTCGGAGACGAGGAACTCACCGAGATGGTCTTTCCCGGACTGCTCACACTGATCGACGCCTTCCTTCCGAGGGCCCCGAACGGGGAACCGGATCGCGACCGTGAACGCCGCGACGTGGCGCACGACTTCCTCGACTGGTTGGGTACGCGGCTCGTGAAGCTTCGCGAGGCGCGGCCCCGGTCGGAGCACGAACGGGCCACGATCCACCGCCAGCGGGACGTCACCGACGCCCTCGTCGACATCATCGCGTTTCGCATCTGTGCCCTCCGCAACGAAGAAATCGAGACCTACCAGAACGCCTGACGCGAAACGATAAAGACGCGATGAACACGATCGTCTGCATGAAGCGCGTCCCGGACTCGGCGACCCGGGTGCGCGTGACCCCGGATGGGACGGGGCTGGACCCGGCCGGGGTGAAATACGTCGTGAACCCCTACGACGAGTTCGCGCTCGAGGATGCCATCCGCCGCAGGGAAGAGGCGGGGGAGGGCAGGGTGACCGTCATTGCGCTCGGGCCGCCGCAGAGCGCCGAGTCGATCCGACAGGCGCTCGCCATGGGAGCCGATGAAGGGGTGCTCCTCAGCTGCGAGGGTTCGCACGACGCGCTGCCGGTGGCGCGCGCGCTGGCGGACGAGATCCGCGGCCGCGAGTACGATCTGGTCCTGTTCGGGAAGCAGGCGATCGATGACGACAACATGCAGGTCCCCCAGATGGTGGCCGAATTCCTCGAACTCCCGTGCGCGACCGTCGTCGTCGGTCTGGAGATCGAGGGACGGGAGGCGAGGGCCCGCCGCGAGGTCGAGGGCGGACACGAGGTGCTCGAGTTCACGCTGCCCGCCGTCGTGTCGACGCAGAAGGGGCTGAACGAGCCGCGCTATCCGAGCCTCAAGGGGATCATGGCGGCGAAGCGGAAGCCGCTCGAGGAGCGGGAGGTCACGCTCCGCGCGCCCACGATCGACTTCGTGCGTCTGGAGGAGCCGCCGGCCCCGGCGGCCGGCCGCATCGTGGGCGAAGGGGCGGACGCGGTGCCCGAACTCGTGCGCGCGCTGCGCGAGGAAGCCGGGGTGCTCTGATGTCGGATGTGCTCGCCTACGCCGAGATCCGGGAAGGGTCGGCTGGACGCCCGTCGCAGGAGGCGGTGGCGCTGGCGCGCAGGCTCGCCGACGAACTCGGCGGCGAAGCGCACGCGGTCGCGCTCGGCCCCGAGGGCACGGAGGCGGCGGCTGCGCCGCTCGCCGGCCTGGGCGCCGACCGCATCTTCGTCGGGGAATCTGACGATCTCGCGCTCTGCCAGCCGGACATCGCCGCGAAGGTCGTGGCCCGCCTCGTGGAGGCCGGGGACTACGGGGCGGTCATCTTCGCCGCCACCGCACAGGGAAAGGATGTCGCTCCACGGGTCGGCGCCCGCCTCGGGCGGGGGGTCGCGTCGGAGGTCATCGACTGCCGGCTGGAAGACGGCGAGATCGTCGTCCGGCGCCCGATGTACGCAGGGAAGGCGATCGCCACCCTCAGGTTCGGCGAGGGACCGGCCGTGATGACGATTCGGGCCAACGTCTTCGCCCCCGTCGAACAGGCCGCGGCGGGGGAGATCTCCGCGCTCGATCTCGGCGGGATCGAGGGGCGCGTGCGCACCGTCGCCGCCGAGCAGGGCGATCGCGACCGCCTCGATGTGAGCGAAGCGACGATCATCGTCTCGGGCGGGCGCGGCATGCAGGGCCCCGAGAACTGGCCGCTCCTCGAGGGACTCGTGGACGCGCTGGGCGACGAGGCGGCGCTCGGCGCCAGCCGGGCCGTCGTGGACGCGGGGTGGCGGCCGCACGGCGAGCAGGTGGGGCAGACCGGGAAGACCGTCTCCCCCAATCTCTATTTCGCGGTCGGGATCAGCGGGGCGATCCAGCATCTGGCGGGCATGCGCACCGCGAAGATCATCGTCGCGATCAATCGCGATGCCGACGCCCCCATCTTCGGCGTGGCCGACTACGGATTGGTGGGCGACGTGTTCGAGATTCTGCCCGCACTCACCGAGGCGGTTCGCGAGGTCCGTCAGGGCGGGTAGCCACCCGCCTTCGGTCGCCATGAGTCTACGGGACGTACGCGAGGACATCACGCGCTGGGCCGGGCGGGGCGATCCGATCGCCATCGCGACGCTGATCGCGGTGCGCCGGTCGGCCCCGCGGCCACCGGGCGCGCGGTTCGCCATCTCCGGGACCGGGGAACTCGCCGGCTCGATCTCCAGCGGCTGTGTCGAGGGCGACCTTCACGAACGGCTCACCGCGCTGCTGGGCGGCGGCGCGCCGGCCACCGTCACCTACGGGATCACCGACGAGATGGCCGCGGGCGTCGGCCTCTCCTGCGGCGGGGAGATCGACGTACTCCTCGACCCGTACGATCCCGGTGACCCCGTCTGGCACCGGCTGTGGCAGCTCCAGGAGGCCGGCGCACCGAGCGTCCTCCTCACCGGCGCCGCGGCGTCGACGCGCTCGCGGCACCTCCTCCTCGAGGCCGACAGGTCGCTGGGAACGCTGGGATCCGCGGAGTTCGACCGACGGGCCCGCTCCCGCGTCAACGAATGGCTCGACCGGTCGGACGCGCAGGTCGTCGAACTCGTGCGCGGCGACCCGGAGAGCGCCGTCTTCGTCGAGTCCTTCGTCCCGCCGCCGCGCCTCGTCATCGTGGGGGCGACGCCCATCGCTCACGCGCTCTGCGCCATGGCCGCCCGAACCGGCTTCGAGGTCCTGGTCGTCGACCCGCGTGAGGCGTTCCTGCGGCCGGAGCGCTTCCCCGGGGCCGCCGCGCTCGACGCCCGCTGGCCGGACGAGGCGCTGGAGGCGCTCGATCTCGACCCCCGCACGAGCGTCGTCACCCTCACGCACGACGCCAAGCTGGACGAACCCGCGCTCGAGAGCGCGCTCGCCTCGCGCTGCGGCTACGTCGGTCTGCTCGGGGGACGACGGACGCAGCGCAAGCGCCGGGAAGCGCTGCGCGCGCGCGGGCTGGACGAGGCCGCGTGCGACCGCATACATGGCCCGGTGGGGCTCGACATCGGCGCCCGCACACCCGAGCAGATCGCGGTCTCGATCCTCGCGCAGCTCATCGCGCTCGGCCGCGCGCCCTGACCCGGACCGCCCTCCACCCGCGATCCCGGCCCGACTCGCTCAGTCGCGCGTTCGCCTGATCTTCCAGCCGTCGACCACCCGACGCCCGCGCACGACATCGAAGTGATCGAATTGCGCGACGGTCAGGCAGGCGTGATTCGGCAGCACCCGGATCTTCTCCCCCACCGCGGACCGGCCGGAGATGCGCCCGTGTTCCTGGCTCACCGACGTCACGCGGTCGTCCCCGAGTTCGCCTCCCGCGAGGTCGAGAAAGAGCCGCCCGTAGTGCGGCGGGTCGTCGGGTCCGAGATCCTTCGAGAGCGCGAGCGCCCCGCAGTCGGCGATCGATCCGCTCGATCCGCCCCCGGCGGAGACGACAGTCGACAGTACCGTGACCGCGCAGTCCCGCACCGAGCACGAGCCCAGGCGCGTCTGCGAATAGTCGTAGAGGGCGTAGTTGCCCGGCCGCGCCTCGTCGACCCCCGCCAGCGTCTCGACCCGGCTCATCCCGGGCGTGGATCCGAGCGACAGCGTGCCGGGTTCGATCCCCGCCGCGCGGAGTGCCCGCCCCGCGTCGACCATGGCTTGCCGCTCCTCTTCCGCCACCGCCGCGATCGCGGCGGGTGAGTCCGCCGCGTAAGTGTGGCCCGCGTGGGTCAGGCAGCCGCGCAGCGTGAGCCTGTCCGCGCGCGCGATCCGTGCCGCCACCTCCACGACTCGGTCGCTGTCGTGGGGGACTCCCGAACGGCCGTAGCCGCAGTCGATCTCGAGCCAGACGGAGAAGCGCGCGGCGGCCGTCTCGAGCGCGGCCACCGCCGCGTGCGAGTCCACCGTCACGCCCAGTTCGATCTCACGGGAGAGTTCCGCCGCCTCGCCGACCCGGGACAGGTTGAGCGGGAAGGCCCAGAGGATGTCGTCGAACCCCGCCTCCGCGAAGACCCGGGCCTCCGCCAGCGTGGACACGGTGATTCCCCTCGCCGCCCCGGCGCGCTGCCGTTCGGCGATCTCCACGCACTTGTGCGTCTTCACATGGGGGCGAAGCCGGACGCCGAGTGCGTCCGCGCGCTCCTGCATGACCCGGAGATTGTTCTCGAGAACATCGAGATCGAGGAGGAGCGCCGGGGTGGGGAGACCGGACAGATCCGGTGCCGCCCGCGTCGCGGCATCGCGGCTCTCGTGGGTGGCATGGTTCCCGGCGTTCACGCGCGCAAGGTAGTTGGGGAACCCCGCCTCCGCTAAGTTCTCGCTGCAGGTTCGGGGTCTCGAGGGGACGCCGCCCCGGGGCCGATGATCGAAGCGAGTGACCGTAACGCGGTAGAGGTCGTCTTATTCCCGAAGAGAAGATCTTTCGGGTCGGGCGGGAGGGTCGGATTGCCCGCGAGGAGCCGAGCGACGCGGAAACGGTGTCGGCCGTTCTGGCAGGCGACCGCGAGGCCTACGGGATTCTCGTCCGGCGGTACAAGGATGTGTTGTACCGCTACGCGGAGCGGATGACCGGCCGTGCGGACGACGCCGCGGATGTCGTGCAGCGCACTTTCATCCGGGGTTTCCGTCGGCTCGACCGGTGCCGTGATCCGGAGCGCGTGGGAGGCTGGCTGTTTCGAATCACCGTGAACCTGTGCAAGGATCAGTTGAAGGGTCGGGCGAAGAGGGAAGTCTCCCTGGAATCGGTCGGTCCCCTGACCGCGACGCGGGGTCTCCCGGAGGCGAGAGCCGAACGGGCGGAGATCCGGGAACAGATCTACCGGGCGTTGCAGTCGCTGAGCGATGAACAGCGCGAAGCCTTCGTCCTGAAGCACGTCGAGGGCTGGTCGTACGAAGAGATGGCTGAGAAACTGGAAGTCTCCGTGTCCGCGCTGAAGATGCGCGTGCACCGGGCGCGGGATCAGTTACAGGTGCTGTTAGAGGATTACCGATGAGAGACGATCTGAATCTGTATCTGGACGGGGGAATGGACCGTTCGGAACTCCCGCCCGATGTTGCGCGGGAGGCCGAGCGCTGGGACCTCTTCCTCTCGGACGTCCGAGATTCGGGAGTTGAAGGTGCCCCGGTCGGGCTCGAGTCGAGGGTGCTCGACGCGATCCGGGCCGAGGACCGGCGTCCCTGGTCCGGTCTCGTCGACTGGTGGGTCCATCCCCGTTCCGTACGGGTGCGACCGTGGCTCGGGCTCGCGGCTGCCGCCGCGCTGGCCACCTTCCTGTTCCTGCCGCGCGAAAACGTGCTCTCGGAGCCCGCGGGCGCGGCCGCGACGCTCGTCAGCGAAGAGGTGCACTACGTGCAGTTCCGCCTCGAGGCGCCGGGGGCGACGTCGGTCTACGTGGCCGGCGATTTCAACGACTGGCAGCCGGAGATCGCGCTGGCCGACCCCTACGGGACCGGCCTGTGGTCCGGCCGTGTCCGGCTTCCGCCGGGGGTGCACAAGTACATGTTCCTCGTGGACGGCGAGACCTGGATGACCGATCCACACGCGGAACGCTATGTGGAAGACGGATACGGCAACCAGAACGCCGTCATCGCCATCACGGGCGGCGCGGGCGCCCGCTCGCTGGCTCCCTAGCAGCTCGTGGCCAAGGCCCTGCTCCTCGTCGCGGCGCTGCTGGTGGCGGGCCCGCTGGCGGGGCAGGACGCGCGAGCCCGCTTCAGCCAGCACCTCGGCGCGGTCTACGCGGCCCGTACCCTCTCCGTCATCGAGGCCGGCGTGCGCGACGGGCTCCCCCGCAGCCTCCTCATCGACAAGGCCATGGAGGGCGTCGCCAAGCGGATGGCCCCGGAGGTCGTCCTCGCTGCGGTGAACGCGTTCGCCGACGAACTACGGGCCGCGGTGGCAGTCGTGGGTCCCGGCGCCGAGCCGATCGCGCTCGAGAAGGCGGCCGATGCGCTGCGCCGCGGGGTGGCGCGCGGGCTCCTGACCACGCTCGGGCGCGATCGCCCGGACGACTTCGCGATCGTCGTCGTCTCTCTCGAGGAGCTGCTCGACGCCGGGGTCGAACTGGGCCCCGCCGAGGAGCTGGTCCGCTACGCCCTGTCCGAGGAACTGGACAGCGACGCGGTGCTCCGCCTTCCGGCCAGCGTGAAGCTCCTCGTGCGAGAGTGCGGCGGCGGCCAGCCGGCGGATTGCTGGTCCCGCGCGGCCGTCCGTGAGTGCGCGCGGGCGCTGCCGGCCCGCCCCTGTCCGACGGAAGCGCTGGCCGCGGCCGCCCGCTCGGCAGCCGAACGATTCCTCATGGCCGGGTCCCTCCCCTAGACCCTCGAGGGTCCAGCCGGGCGGGTTGGCAACGCTCCCCGTCCCCGCCTATACTCCCGGACTCTCCAATCCAACTCCCAATCCACCGGGGAAGGTGTGCCCTTGGCAGCCAGAGTCACTGCCGCGGTAACGGGGACCGGGAGTTACCTGCCGCCCGACGCCGTGAACAACTTCCAGCTCTTCGAGATGGGCACCCTGTGCGCGTCGTTCGATGTCGAGCAGGCCCGATCCGCGCTTCGAGGCATCGAAGGGGCCAACGGGCTCTCGGCTCCCGAGGTGTTCGATCAGTGGGCACGCCAGGTGACCGGAATCAGGTCACGCCGGCGGATCCCGCCGGAAAGCGACGTGACAACCGAAGACATGTGCGCCCGCGCGGGACTCGCCGCGCTGGAGGCGGCTGGACGCGAACCGGACGAGATCGACCTGCTGTACGTCGCGACCGTGTCGCCGTCCGACGAAGTGCCGAACATGGCGTGCACGGTGGCGACGAAGATGGGGAACCCGCAGTTGGGCGGGTTCACGATCAATGCCGCCTGCGCCGGCTTCGTGTACGGCGTCGGCGCGGGCTGGTCGGCCATCGTGAGCGGCATGGCGGAGCGGGTTCTCGTTATTTCGGGCGACGCTCTCACCCGGCTCGTGAATTACACCGACGTTCGAACCGCGGTGCTCTTCGGCGACGGGGCGGGGGCGGCCGTGCTCGAGCGCTGTGAAGGCGACCGGGGCGTCCTCGGGCCTCCGGCCTCATCGGGCGAGTTCGCCCGCGATCCGCTGTATCTGGCGGGACAGGGCTGGCGGCGGGACGATGACCGGATCCCGATCCTTCATATGGACGGCGGTCCTCGCATCGTGAGAAACGCGATCATGAAGATGGCCGACGTCGGCGAGCAGGCGCTCGAGAGGGCGGGCCTGGACTGGTCGGCCGTGGACTTCGTGATTCCGCACCAGGCGAACATGCGGATCACACGCGGGCTCGAGCAGAAGCTCGAACTTCCGAATGGGCGGGTCGTCCACAACATCGCCGATTACGGCAACATGTCGGCTTCGACGGTGGCCATCACGCTCGACGAGGTCCTCCGCGGCAAGCACGGGCCTGTGCCCGATCCGGCCACGATCCTGCTCACGTCGATCGGCGGAGGCTACACGATGGCGGCGGCGGTCATCCGGGTCTGACCCGGCGCCCCGACGGCCCCGCTACAAACCGCCTCAGCCGGGCGGACTCGCCCACTCCCGCAGGGGAATCACCAGCGCCCGCTCGCCCGCTCGGACCACGTCCGTGCCGAGCGGCAGCGCGAGCAGTCCGTCGGCCAGCATCGAGCTCAGGTTGCCCGACCCCTGCGGCCCGCTCGGGCGAGCGACGAGTTCGCCGGACGGGGTCGCCTCGACGAGCACGCGCAGGAACGAGACCACATCTCTCGGGCCGCGGACATCCCGCGCCGCGATGCACGTGATCGGCCGGCGGCAGGGCCGCGCGAAGCCGGCCATCTTCCGCACGGCCGGACGCACCAGCGTCTCGAAGGTGACGAGCGCGGAGGCCGGGTTGCCCGGGACCCCCCAGAGGGGCCGCCCGCCCAGCGTACCGAAGACCGTCGCGCTGCCGGGCCGCATTTGGAGGCGCCAGAACGAGCGATCGAAGCCCAGTTCGTCGAGCACCTGCTTCACGTAATCGTGTTCGCCGACGCTCACTCCCGCGGCGGAGACGATCCCGTCGCAATCGTCGGCCCGCTCCAGGCATCGCCGCAGGTCAGCGGGATCGTCGCGCGCGATGCCGAGTGATACCGGTTCGGCCCCCGAGGCTGCGAGTTGGGCCGCCAGCGCGTAGCTGTTCGAATTCAGGATTCGGCGGCTGGCGAGTACCTCCTCGAATTCGTCCAGGTCCGCCAGTTCGTCTCCGTTGGCGAGCACCGCGACGCGGGGGCGGCGCCCCACTTCAACCTCTCGAAGGCCGGCCGTGGCCAGCAGCGCGAGCGCCGCCGGTCCGACCTCTTCGCCCCGATCCACGAGCGTGTCGCCCGCCTCCACATCCTCACCGAGCAAGCGGATGTGCCGCGCAGCGTCCGCGTCGTCGAAGATCCGCACGCTCCGTCCGGGGCCTCCATCCGTGTGCTCGACACGAACCACGCCCGTCGCGCCCGCGGGGACCGGTGCGCCCGTCATCACGCGCGCGGCCGAGCCGGGCTCGAGCGGTCCTCGAGGGAAGGCCCCGGCCGGGATATCGTCGGAGATGGGGAGGACGACCGGCCGCTCCGGACTCGCGCCCTGGACGTCGTCCGATCGCACGGCGAAGCCGTCCATGGCGCTGTTGTCCCACGGAGGATGCGCGACGACGGCGGAGACGCGACGGCCGAGGGCGCGGCCCAACGCATCGGGCAGCGCCACGCGCTCGGTCCCGAGAGGCGAGACGGCCGCGAGGACGCGACCACGCGCCTCTTCGAAGGAGATCCAGTCCGCGTCGCTCATGCTCGCCCGCTCCCGGGTCCGCCGCGTCTCGACGGCGGGTGCCTTCCCGCCGGGCCTCGGCGCCAGAAGGTTAGAAGTAGTACCAGATGGAGATGCCGAACTCCGGGTTGTGACCCCACACCGTCCCCTCCGGCGCGGGGGCGCCAGACGCCTCGAACAGATCGAGGGTCCCGGAGAAGAGATACCCTTCCGGGGCGGTGACGCGGACGAGGTAGTCCCGGATCTCGAACCCGATGCCGATCTTCTCCGAGGGAAAGATCTCGAACCCGAGCCCGACGTAGATGTGGGGCGCCGTGGAGATGTCGTAACGGAACGGCTCGAGCGCCTGATCGGCGAGGGCCTCCGAAGCGCCCTCGTTGACGCCGAACACCAACCCCCCTCCGATCATCCCGTAGGGGTGGATGCCGTTCCAGGTCCGTGCTCCGGTGAGGCCGATCTGCGCCCCGGCGTCGGCCCGCAGCCACCCCGCTGCGACCGTGTCCACGATCGCGGGCCCGCCCTCCCCGGTGACGTCCAGCGTCCAGCGGCTCGCGGCGCCGTAGGTGGCGCCGAGTTCGAGCGACAGCGGGCTCGACGCGCGTACGCGCATCTTGGCGCCGGCCACGCTCGTCGGCCCCTGGCCGAACTCGAGCCGGCCCCGGTTCGCCGCGTGGTATCCCCCGAACAGGCCGACGCGGAAGCCCTTCTCGCGCCAGCGGAATGGCGAGTCGATGCGCTCGGCCTGAGCTTCGAGGGCCGCGGGGTAGGACGCGAGCGCTGCCAGCCCGATGACGAAGAGGCCGGTGACCGGGCGGCTGCGTCGGCGGAGGTTCAATCTGTTTGACACTGGTTTGACGCGGCTTCCATATATTCGACGAGCAGGTTCCTGAATCAGAGAGATCTCGATCTCACGACGGGGTCGCGGCGCGGGGAATGTAGGTGGCGGACGGGGTCCTTACCAGAAAAACGTCTCGTTGCAATCGCTTGCGGCCGGGAATCCTCCTCCCGGCGGCGCTGCTCTGCCTGCCGTTTCAGATGTCCGGGCAGGTGCGTGAGGTTGTCCTCGAGAGCGAGACGTTCCGGAAGACGGCCGACGGCCTGCGGCTCGCCGAGCTGAATCGGGGCACGCGGGTCGTGGTCCGCCGCACCGACGGGTCCTGGGCGGAAGTCGACATCGAAGGCTGGGTTCCATCCGCCGCGATCGCCGCGTCCACGCGCGAGGGTCACAACGGGCTCATCGCCACGCGGGGCGGCGAACCGCTCAGGGACGAGCCTTCCGGGCCCGTGACCGGGCTGCTTCTCGAGGGGTTCCTGGTGGACCGGGTGGAAGACCGGGAGGAGTGGAGCCGCGTCCGTCGAACGGGCTGGGTGCGGGACGCCGCGCTCGGGGCGCCGGCGACATCCTTCGCTCCGCCGGAGAGCGAGGTCGGCCGACCGCCTCCGCTCGTCGCCCCGGGGAGCGAAATCACGGCGGGCGAGGCCGCGCTCGTCCTGTACGCGGCGCCGGAGGGGCGGACGATCGTGACGGTGGAGACGGGGACTCCCGTCACGGTCGTCGAGCGCCGGAGCGGCTGGACGCGGGTGCGCGTCGAAGGCTGGGCCCCCTCCGAGCAGTTGGTGACGGCGGATCCGGACTCGGTCGTGGCCGGGGTCTCGGCCGCCGCCCTGCGCGCGAACCCGGATGACTACGCGGGAGCGAGGCTCCGGTGGGCGGTCCAGTTCCTGTCTCTGGAGCGGGCCGAGCCCGAGCGGATCGATTTCTACGAGGGGGAACCGTTCCTGCTCGCGAGGGCGCCCGATCCCGGGGATGGTCTCGTCTACGTGGCGGTCCCCGCGCAACTGCTGGCGGCGGCCGAGGACCTCCGGCCCCTCCAGACCCTCGACATCCTGGTACAGGTCAGGACGGGCCGTTCGGCCCTCATGGGTGTCCCGGTGCTGGATCTGCTCGCGATCTACTGATGGACCGCGGCCCCGGGACGCGAAGCCGTCGCTCGCGCCCCGGGGCCTGGTCTTCGCCGTCGCCGACGGCGGGGAGCGACTAGCGGTTCCCCTCGTTCATGGACTGCGCCAGGAAGTCCTCCGCCTCACGCAGGCCGGCGTGTGCATGGCCCTGCCAGAGGTCGGCGACCTTCGCATAGAACTCGGCGGCCAGCGCCGCATCGCCGTTGGCCGCGTGCGCGCGGGCCAGACCGAGCAGGGACCGCGGCCGGTTCGGCATGCGGAGCAGCGACGTCTCGAACTTCTCGATCGCCTCCGCCGGCATGTCGAGGTCCAGAAGCACCTCGCCGTACAGTTCGTGCAGCGGCTTGACCGGGCTCGCCGAACCGCGCGGCGGCGCCATGGTCATGACCTCGGCCTCGGCTTCATCCATGAGGCCGATCGCCACGCCCGGGTGGCCCATCGCGGCGTGCCGGAGCGCGCCGATCTGCTTGTGCATCACGTGCGTGTAGCCGCTGCCGTCGGACAGCTCCCCGAGCGCGGCTTCCGCCTCGGTGACGATCAACTGGTCGCCCGTGCGGTGAGCGCTGAGCCCCGTGGCGAGGAGTTCGTGCGCCGGCGAGTCCTCGGTGATCGGCTGCACCTCCCACTCCTCGGTGTCGACGATGTAGCGCGCCTTGAGCAGCGAGACCGCGCCCTGAGCCCGCGCGATCCCGGCGGCGCCGCGTGCGCCGCTCGCCGTCCCGAACCCCTCGTTGTCGACCATGTCGCCGAGACGGTCCATCCAGAGCTGCGCCTTGGCGTAGTCGCCCCGCTGCAGGTCACCGTACTGCCCCCAGTCGAGCGCGTGCACGGCGTCACCCACCGGGTCGCCCGGCTGCCACAACTCCTGGGCGACGCCGTAGGCCGACTGGTTGTTGCCGGACACCCGGTCCCACATCCCGTGCTGGATGAAGATGTGCGTCGGCATGTGGCGGGCGTGCGAGACGGCCGGCGCGATGTCGGCGAAGGCGTAGGCCGCGTCCAGCGCGAGCGGCGCCATGATCGGGTTGTCGAACGAGTGGATCGTGTAGTGCGCCGCGCCCGGGTGCATCGGATTCTGGTTGAACATCTTGAGCGCGATCGTGCCGGCCATGACATTCCAGCGCTGGCTCAGATCTCGCGTCGCCGCGGTCGCGCCGAGCAGCGAGAGCGCGTAGAAGGCGGCGATTTCGGGATCCTCGGGATAGGCCTCGTACAGCTCGCGCATCGCCTCCATGTACCCGACGCGCCGCTCCGTGTGGTCCGCCTCGCCCCACAGGATTTCGACCGCCTTCAGGAACCCCTTCTCACGATCCGTCGGCGCCTTCACCATACGCTCCGCCGGGGTCGCCCCCAACCTCTGCAGCGCCTCGCGCGGATCCGTCGCGTCCATCTGCGAGACGAGCGGGTGATTGTACGCCAGCGACTCGCCCCAGTAGGCCATCGCGAAGTCGGGATCGAGTTCCTGCGCCGCGTGGAACTGCTCGCGGGCCTGCTTCCATCCGAAGCTGTGCAGGATCGCGACGCCGCGAAGGAAATGCTCCTGCGCTTCGCCGGTGGCGGAGGTCGGGAAGTCGATCGACCCGACCTCGTCGAACTGCGCTTCGACACTCCCGGGAACGATCGAAAGCGTCGCGACGAGGAGGAACGCCGTCAGGACCATGGACCATCTTTTCATCGTACTATCCCTCTCAGGAAGAAACGCCGGCGCACCTCGACCGGCGTGGAAGTTACGGTGCCGAAACCCGGAGCCGTCGTCAACCGTCCGGGAGTTCGTAGTCGATCGTGAGGGTGTGCGTGCCGGCGCCGTCGACCGAGATCTCGACCGAGCCCGTCAGCCCCTTCAGATCCCCGGTGCCGGAGCCGGGAACGACGTGCCCGCCCGTTCGCTCGCGCCCGTCCGCGCTCAGGCCCCAGTGCTGCATCACGAACGTGCCCTGTTTCCCCGCGAGCGTCCCCCGCACGACCTCGCTGGCGATGTAGCCCGCGCCCGCCGAGATGTCGCTCGTGTCGGCTTGGCACATCATCAGCCGGGCTTCGCTCTCGGCGACCAGGTCCCCGTCGAACTGCTTGCGGACCACCGCACTCGAGAGGGTGGGGCCTCCGGCTTCCGACTCGGGTTCGCCCTGGTCCCATCCCTTGACGTCGAACGAGGCGACGGCGCGCGTCATGTCAGGCTCCCAAATCCGTCTATGGTGCCGCGCTCTAGAGAGCCGCGATGGCGCCGGACAGGTTGTCGAGGGCGCGCTGCACGAGTTGCCGCGAGGTCGCGATGTTCATCCGCATGTGCCCCTCCCCGCCGGTCCCGTAGCTGGGCCCGTTGTTGAGATAGATGCGTGCGTTCTCGGCCAGCCAGCGCTGCAGGATCGTCTCGGGATCGACCGGCTGCGCAGCCGTGCGATTCTCGTAGTCCGCCTGCCCCTGCGCGTCGATGCGGTCCATCAGCCCGCTCATGTCGAGCCACGCGAGGAAGGTGCCCTGCGCCTTCGTGTACTCTACGCTGGGCATCTTCTCGCCGATGTAGGACTCCGTGAAGTCGTGGTTGCCGTCGAGGTAGACGAGGAGCTGGTCGAGCCATTCCTCGCCCTCGTTGTTGGCGGCGCGGGCGGCGACCATGCCGATCGTGCTCAGATCCGCGCGCGTGTACGGGCGCAGGCGCTCCATGAAGGCGGGGTTCGTCGAGAAGTACCAGGCGACCTTGTTCGCGGCGAGGCTGAAGGTCTTGCTGTTGGATTTGAAGGTGACGCTGTTGTCGGCGATCCTCCGGTCGAGGCTGGCGAACGGCGTGTACTTCTGTCCCTTCATCACGAAATCACAGTGGATTTCGTCGGAAAGCACCGGGACCCGGTGCTCGAGACAGATTTCGCCCATCCGGGTCATGTCTTCCGCCGACCAGCAGTTCCCGGTCGGGTTCTGGGGATTGCAGAGGATGAAGGCGTGCACCCGCTGCACCCGGCGCTCGAAGTCCTCCCAGTCGATCTCGTAGCGGCCGTCAACGACCTTCATCTGGCTGTCTTCGGCGATCGTGCGCGTGAAGCGCAGGTCCGAGTAGAAGCCGTTGTAGGTGGGGGTCGTCATGAGGACCCGGCTGCCGGGAGGGGCGAAGGTGTGAAGTCCGGCGATGATCCCGGGGTGGACGCCCGACGTCCAGACGATGCTCGAGGGGTCGATGTCGAGGTCGTAGCGGCGCTGGTTCCAGGCCACGACGGCGTCCGTGAACGAGCTGTCGCGGTGCTGGTAGCCCCAGTTCTCATGGCCGCAGCGTTCTGCGATCGCCTGCGTGATGCATGGCGCGGCGCGGAAGTCCATGTCGGCGATGCCCATGCCGACCTCGATCTCCGGGCCGAACTGTTCGATCGCGCGGTCCCACTTGACGCAGTCGCTGCCGCGGCGGTCGTAGATCTCATCGAAGTCGAAGTCTGCGCGGGAGGGGCCGAACCCGGTCGCGGCCGCCTTCGTCGCGGCCACCTCGCTCGCCAGCGCCGAACGCGCGCCGACGGCGCCCAGTACGGCGGTGGCTCCGGTGCTCCTGAGAAACGCCCGACGGTTCAGCCCGTGATTCCGAAGCATTTGCGAGTCCTCCTTCGACATTTCCCGATGGCGGATGACAACCGCCCTTCTGAATCACGGTGGTCCAAACGTGCCGATCTGGCAAGACGGGCGGCGCGTCAGCCGAGCCGTTCGAGGTGGGCCGAACTCTCCGACACGCCGGCTTCGATGCCGACCTCGCGGTACAGCGCGCCGGCCTCCCGCCACAGCGCCCGGGCGTGCTCGTTCTCGCCGAGCGCCTCCCTGAGGATGGCCATCCGCCGCACGGCGTTGGCGAGGTCGAGCGTGGGCGGCGACGGGTGCGCCCGGTAGAGGGCCAGCGCCTCCGCGTAGCACGGCTCCGCCTCCGTGAGGTCGCCCAGCTCGCGGAGGACATCGCCGAGGTGGCGCACGGTGTGGGCGAGGGCGAGCGGATCGTCCCCCTGCCGGCAGAGCGGGATGGCTTCCCGATAGAGCCGAAGGGCGAGGTCGCGCCGCCCCCGGTCGCGCTCCACGTTCGCCCGACCGTGCAGGGCGCGGGCGAGCGCCACGGGATCGTCGTGCCGCCGGGCCAGTGCGACCGCCGCCTTCATGTGGCGTATGGCCTCGTCCGGGCGGCCTTCCCGCCGTGCGCCCATCCCCCGCTGAAAGAGCGACTCGACGGCTTCCCGGGGGCCATCGCCCGCTTCCGTCGCGATCACTCCCGGCTCGCCACGGGCCGCTACCCTCCGCGCGGGACCGGCGCGGAAGTATGGCCGCTCAGGATGCGCCAGCCCCCGGGCTCGTGGGTCCACAGCATCGTCACGGCCCCGCCGTAGCCGAACTCGAACCCGCCCTCGCCCTCGATCGTGCTCTCGAACAGGGACCGGACGAGCGCGAGTCCCGGCGCCAGCGCCTCGATGTCCGTGTCCGAGTATTCGGTCGAGATCCGCATGCTCGGGGGAAGACCCTCGAGTGCGGCGCGCACGTCGGCCGCCGAGCGGTAGCGCAGCTCCCCGTTCTCGTAGAAGCGGAAGGTCGGCGATTCGGAATAGAGGCCGGCGACCGCCGAGGGGTCCGGGCCCGACCCGATCTCCCGGAACGTGTCCATCGCGGTCGCCACGCTGTCGCGGATCGAGGCGGCACGGGCTTCCGAGAGCGCCGCCGCGTTCGCCTGACAGCCAACACCCGCCCAGAGGGCGAGACATGCGCCAGCCTTCCCCAAGTTCTTCATGTCCATCCTGTCACGGCTTCCGTGCAAGAGATTGACCCAAACGAGAGCGGTCCCGAGTTTTGCAGCCGGTCGAGCCCGCGCGGCGCCCTGACCCCCGACCCTTCCCGACACTGGTGTCATGAACCCTGGCAATCTACGAGTCAATCGCGATGGCGGTCTCATTAAGATCGCCGGCGACCTCACGCTCGGTTCGTTCCGGCGTCTTCTCGCCGCGATACACCAAGCTACGGAAGAGAAGGGGTTCGCGGACATCACGCTGGACTTTTCCGCCACTACCAGCGCATTCCCCGCTCCGATGTGCGCCTTGCTCGCAATCTGTGCCCGACTGCGGGATGAACGGGATGTCGACCTAACCTTGATTCGCCCCACAGAAGGGAAGTTGAGACGCCTGTTTGCCAACGCCAACTGGGCGCACCTTGCAACTTCCCGGAAGTTCGAAGGATCGACGTGGCAACCGACGGACGTCATGCCTGCAAGGCGCTTTAGCTCCCCTGAGGAACAGGAGAACATCGTACGCCAAATCGTCGACGCGGTTCTCTCCTCTCCGGCAGGCTTGACGCGCCGCGATCTCGCGGCGTTCGAGTGGGCCGTGTTCGAGATCGCGGACAACGTGCTCCGGCACGCCGACTCTCCACAGGGCGGCTTTGTTCAACTGAGTCAATACCCGACAAGGCAGCAGGTGGAGTTCGTCGTCGCCGATGCAGGAAGAGGAATCCCCCAAACCATGAGAACGACGAGGCCCGGACTGTCCGACGCAGAGGCCCTCGGACTCTCCATCGAGCGCGGAATCACCAGCACAGAAGCCGGGATGGGACACGGTCTGTTCGGTACTCAACAGGCGTCGCGCGTGGGTACGGGCAGCTTTGCGATTCACTCCGGTTACGCAAGCATCGGTTCCGAGTCCGGCTCCCGCGACGAAACGATCCCCGTAGTCGGCACTCTCGTCGTCGTTCGGCTCGACTACTCGGAGCCGGAGGCGCTGTGGCAGGCCCTTGAGGATAGAGATCGGTTTGATTCAGCCGACTACGTGGAACTTCGCTACGAAGATGAGACAGACGACGTCCTCAACTTCGTTGTGACAAAGGAAGTCGGCTCGGTCGGATCGAGGTTCTCCGGGAGGTCAGCGCGGACGAAGATCGAGAACCTGCTGGCGATGTATCCGAGCTACCCCATCAACGTCGACTTTGACGGCATTTCGGTGATTTCGAGCAGTTTCGCTGACGAGTTCCTGGGCAAGCTCTTCGTGCGGATCGGGGCGCTCCGATTCATGGCGGCGATCCAGCTCAGAGGCGTCAGCCCGACCGTTCGCTCCGTACTCGATCGGGCGATTCTTCAGAGAGTCCAGCAAGAAGCAGAGAACAACTGACCGCTGCCCCTCATCCGCAGCGCGGTCGAATCTCGGCGCAGGAGTGCCGCTTGCGGAGGGTCGTTCGCGCGGTCCAGCTTGGGCCTTCAGGCCTCCCACCTCGCCCAGGAGCCAGACCATGAGGGTCTTCCGCCGTCTTCGTTCCGTGCTGCCGGCGCTGTTGCTGGCGATCGCTGTGTCCTACGGGTCCGCGGCGTCGCCGCTCGCCGCCCAGAACGCGTCCGAAGAGGCGCCGGAACTGGACATCCCGTCCGGCTACATCCTCCCGGGCCAGACCGTCCAGGATCTGTTCGCGACCGACCCGAACTTCGCCACGCTGGACCACATCAGTCCGGACGGCGACCACTTCGTCGTCCCGCTCTCGACGGAGCTTTCGACGCTCGCGGAGGTGGGGGAGGAGACGCTGCGCCTCGGGATGCTGGAGATCCGGGCGCGCACCGACCGGCCATGGCACCTCGACATCTACGGCCTGTACGGCTTTCGCTTCTACTCGCTGAGCGCGCGCGCCTTCACCGACGTGCAACTGCCCGAAGGCATCTTCGTGAGCGACCTCATGTGGTCGCCGGACGGTTCCCGGCTCGCCTTCCTCGCGCACCTCGAGGAACGCACCGAAGTCTGGATCGCCGACACGAGCGACGGCAGCGTGACGCCGGCCGGCGACGCGCGGGTGATCGCGACGATCGGGACTTCGTCACGGGGACAGGGATCGGCGCCTTCGAGGATGCTGCAGTGGACGCCGGCGGGCTCGATCCTCACGCTCGCGGCGCCGGCGGACCGCGGACCCCCGCCTCCGCCTCCCGGGCTGCCCTCGGGCCCGACCATCCGTCACACGCGCGCGACGGCCACGCCGACGCGCACGATGCCCTTCCTGCTCGAGGACGCGCACGCCGGCGATCTGTTCGAGTACTACACGCGGAGCCAGATCGTCGAGTTGGCGCCCGGCCGGCCCGCGCGGGCTATCGGCGAGCCGGGCATGTACGAATCGCTGTCGATGAGCCCCGACGGACGTCACGTGATGGCGACGCGCCTGGCGCGCCCCTTCTCCTACATCGCGAGCTACACAGGATTCCCGCGCGTGACCGAGGTGTTGGAGGTGGAGAGCGGCGACATGCTCGCCACGCTCGAGGAGCGCGAACTGCGCGAAGGCTCCGGCGGCGGCCCGGACAACGGACCGCGAGACCGGGTGTGGCGTCCGGACGGGAGCGGGATCTCCTACCTGCACCGCGCGGAAGCCGAAGAGGGGGAGGACGAGGAGGGGGAGGACGATCGCCCCGACCGCATCATGCTGCTGCGCGCCCCGTTCGGCGACGGAGACGCGGAGGAGGTGGCGGCGAGCGATGACCGGATCTCGGGCGTCACCTATTCCGCGGACGGCGGCCACGCCTTCGCCTCGGTGCGCCGGGACGGCGAGGCCGCGCTGGTGCATTACGCGCTGGGGGAGGGCGACGCGGAGGGAAGCACCCTCGTCCCGTTCCACGACCCCGGAGACGCGGTCGAACTGCCGGGCGACCTCCTCACGGCCCGGACCGGGAACGGGATCGAGTACGCGTGGATGTCCTCCGGCGGGGAGAGCGCCTACCTGCGTGGCGACGGTTTGAAGGAGGACTTCCGGCCGCAGCCTTTCGTCGACCGCCTGTCGATTGCGGATGGAGCCACGGAGCGGTTGTTCGAGGGCTCGCGCGACAGCTTCGATCAGCCGTTGGTGCCGCTCGACGCCGACTTGGAGCGCATGATCGTGAGCCGGGAGGGGAAGAACATGTTCCCGGACAGCCACATGTGGACCCGGGACGGCGGCATGGAGAATCTGACGCGGAATGTGGATCCGTTCCCTCGGTTGACCGCCGCGCGCCGCATCGACTTCGAGTTCACCCGTCGCGACGGCCTGGAGATCCAGGGGCGGGTGTCGTTGCCGGTGGACTACGTCGAGGGGACGAAGGTGCCCGCCATCTTCTGGACCTATCCGCGCGAATACCGGAGCGAGGACGACTTCGACAACGCGACGATCCGCGCCCGGAACCACAACGCGTACACGAACCTGACGTGGCTGCGCTGGTCCGACATCTGGCTCACCCAGGGGTACGCGCTGGTCTATCCGGATATCCCGATCGTGGGGCAGAACTACAACGACTACTACATCTCGAACATGGTCGACGGGATGTACGCCGCGATCCGCGCCGTCGACGGCCTCGACGTGGTCGACATGGACCGGATCGGGCACGGGGGCCACAGCTACGGCGCCTTCGCGACCGCGAACTTCCTCGCGCACACGCCCTTCTTCAAGGCGGGGATCGCGGGGGACGGCGCCTACAACCGGTCGCTCACGCCGATGGGGTTCCAGGCCGAGCCGCGCGACATCTGGGCGGCGCCGCACGTGTACATGGAGATGTCCCCCTTCTTCAAGGCGGACCAGATCAACACCCCGCTCCTCATGTACCACGGGGCGGACGACAACAACTCGGGCACGTATCCCATACAGTCGAGGCGAATGATCCAGGCCCTTACCGGGCTCGGGAAGACCGCCGCCCTGTTCGAGTATCCCTTCGAGTCGCACACGCCGCGCGCGATCGAGAACAACCTCGACATGTGGGCGCGCTGGATCGGCTGGTTCGACCGCTACGTGAAGGGGGCAGGGGAGGCCGACGCCCACACGACGACGGAAGGCGGTCGAAGCGGGGCCGGGGAGTAGTCGCGCCGTGTGGGGAGCGATCATCGGAGACATTGTGGGGTCGGTGTACGAGGGGCGAGGGAAGAAGATCAAGACGAAGGCGTTCGAGTTCTTCGGACCGCACTGCCGCTATACCGACGATTCGGTCTGCACGGCCGCCGTGGCGGAGATTCTGCTGGACGACCTGCCCGCCGCCTCCACCCTGCAGCGGTGGTGCAGGCGTCATCCCGGGCGTGGCTATGGAGGCTTCTTCCGTCGCTGGATCCATGAGGCGGATCCCGAAGCCTACGGGAGCTACGGGAACGGGGCGGCCATGCGGGTCTCGCCCGCCGCATTTCTGAACCGCGGTCGAACGATCCAGGACGCGCTCGCGGCCTCGGATCGGGTCACGGAGGTCACGCACAATCACTCCGAGGGTCTGAAGGGTGCGCGGGCGACCACCCGCGCCATCTGGCTTGCGCTCCGGGGCAGGAGTCCCGCCGAGATCCGCGCGAAGATTGTGGATGAGTTCGGATACGACCTCTCGCGGTCCGTGGACGAGATCCGGCCCGGCTATCATTTCGATGTGACGTGCCAGGGGACGGTCCCGGAAGCGATTACCTGCGCACTGGAAGCGGAGAGCTTTGAAGACGCGGTGCGCAACGCGATATCCCTGGGCGGCGACTCCGACACCCTCGCGGCCGTCGCCGGCCCGATCGCCGAGGCGATGCACGGGGTTCCGGACTACATCATTGCCAGGGCAAAGAAGGAGTACCTTGCCGAGGCGCCGGACATCGTCGACGTGATGGACAGGTCGCGGGAGGTGACATGCTGATCCTCGCCGGTCCGCTTGGCCGCTGGGCCAGGCTCCAGCTCGTCTGGTACACGAGCCGGGCCACCTTCTCCAGCTTCTCGTAGTTGATGCGCTCGGGGATATCGTCCTGGCGGTGGTAGTCCGGGTGCAGCCCCGTGTGATAGAAGAGCGCGGGGACGCCCACCTGCATGAACGGCCAGTGGTCGCTGCGGCGCAGGAGCTGGATCGGGTGGTTGTCGTAGCGGAAGCGCAGATCGAGGCCCGTCTCGGCGTTGGCTCGCTGGACCTCGGACAGCAGGTCGTCGCTCCGGGTGGTCCCGAGGATGTTGATCGCGTTGGCGTTGGATCCGGCCGACTGGATGTCGAGCCCCCGGAAGCGGCGGCCGCCTCCCACGACGACCTCCTCGTTGCGCCCGATCATGTCCATGTTGAGGACGGCCACCGTCTTGTCGAGAGGATGTAGCGGGTTCTCGACGTAGGCCCACGCGCCCAGCAGTCCCTTCTCCTCGAAGTCCCACGCCGCGAGCAGGACCGAGCGGCGGGGGCCCTCGCCCATGCGCGCGGCCTCGGCGTAGGCCTCGGCGATCTCGATCAGCGCCACGGTGCCCGAGCCATCGTCGTCCGCGCCGTTGTAGATCATCGCGCCCTCGGCGCCGTCGTGGTCGAAGTGCGCGCACACGATGACCCACTCGTCCCTGAGCTCCGGGTCCGAGCCTTCGATGAGGCCGACTACGTTGCGTGCGGTGTGGACCTCCCGTCGCACGTCCGCCGAGACCATCACCTCGAGACCGGGGAGGGAAACGGGTGCGGCGCCTCCCGCCGCCTCCGCGCCGCGCGCCAGCTCCGCCAGCGTGCGACCGGTGCCCTCGACGAGACTCTCCGCCAGCGCCGTCGAGATGCGGACGGCGGGGATGCGGATCCGGTTCAGGCGGCTCTCGAGTGTGTAGCGTCCCCCGCGGCGGACGGTCTCGGGCCAGTAGCCGGCGGCCTCGGCGCTGAAGTTGCCGGGTTCGGGGTGGTTGTGGACGTCCGTCACCAGGAGGGCGGCGACCGCCCCGGCCTCCTGCGCGGCGGCGAGCTTCCGGTAGGCGGCGGAGGCCTCCGAAGTGACGAGGCCATCGAAGGCGCTCTCGGGGTCCGTCTCTTCCGGTTCGTGATCGAGGATGAGGACGACGTTGCCCGCCACGCCGGCACCGTAGTCGTCGTGGCCCAGTTCCGGCGCGGAGATCCCGAAGCCGGCGAACACGACCTGCCCGCCGGCCGTGCCGCTCCCGCTCTCTCGCAGGGGGTAGAACTCCTGGCCGCGCTCCTTCGAGATCACCCGCCCGTCGTCGTACTCGACGGCCAGGCGGTTGTCCTCCCCGACCTCGGCCTGGACGACGTTGAAGGAGTGGTAGTAGGAGCCACCGGGGGCAGCCGGCGTGAGCCCGAGCCGCTCGAAGCGCGACTTGATGAAGGCGCTCGCGAGGCGGCCCTCGGGCGAGCCGGCGAGGCGGCCGCGCATCTCGTCTCCGGCCAGGAAGAAGAGGTCGGCGCGAAGGTCGGCCCCCGTGATCGATTCGATGGCGGGCGCGGTCTCCTGGGCGCTCGTCGGTGTCGGGAGCGAGAGGGTGCCGACACCGAGGACCACGGTGACGAATCGGAGTGCGTTGAGACGTGTGCCGTGCAAGACCATGGGGCGCCTCCTTCCGGTGGCCTTCTTCCGGGGATGGGGTTGCAACCTAAGACCCTGCCAACGATGTACGCATGCCCCCGGGCGGGTTACGTTCGGGAACCCGATTCGGAGACTCCGGCCTCGCCGGAAGCCACACTTGGGAGGAGGGATTCAGTGAACGGTCGGAGCGCCGCCGGCCCCCGCCGGATCATGTCGACGTTGCAGGGTGTTGTCGTCGCCGGGCTGCTGGCCGCCTGTGGCGGAGAGGCGGAAGCGCGGCCCGCCAGGGCGGGAGTGGCCATCGAAGCCGAATTGTCGCCCGCGCGCATGACCGAGGCGGCTCGGGAGTTCCTCGCCTCGCTGTCTCCGGCGCAGCGTGCGGCCGCGCAATTCCCCTTCGAGGCCGACACGGCCCGCACCAGTTGGAGCAACCTGCCGGCCAGCATCGTGGCGCGGAGCGGGGCGCGGATCGGCGACTTCACCGACCTCCAACGAAGACGGCTGCACGACCTCCTGCGTGCGTCGACGAGCAGCCAGGGATACCAGAAGATGGCCGGGGTCGTGCGCCTGGATGAAATGCTGCACGAAGAAGCGACGGCGGCCGTGGCGAGCGGCGAGCGACGGCTCCCGTCGGACCTCGTCGAGAGCTGGACATCGGCCAACTACTGGATCTCCTTCTTCGGCCGCCCCGGCGAGGAAGCCAACTGGGGCTGGCAGATCTCGGGTCACCACCTGGCGGCCAACTTCACGGTGGCGGACGGCCGGATCAGCTTCACGCCGCTCTTCCTGGGAGCGGAGCCGCACGAAATTCTTCACGGGCTCGACGCCGGCTGGCGGGTGCTCGCCAACGAGGGCGAACGGGGCTGGCGGCTGCTGCAGGCGCTGGATGGCGACCAGCGCGCGCGGGCGGTCCTCGGGGAAGACATCCCCCGCGACGTGCTCACCGGGCCCGGCCGGAAAGGGAACCTGAACGCGTTCGCCGGTCTCCCGGCGTCCGCGCTCTCCGAAACTCAGCATGCCCTTCTGTGGGAGCTCGTGGAGGAGTATGTGGCCAACGCGGATCACGGTGCGGCGGAGACCCAGCTCGAGAAGATCCGTGCGGACGGCCTGGATGCCCTGCATTTCGCGTGGATCGGGCCCGTGGATGACGTGTCCGCACGCTACTACTACCGTGTCCACGGACCCTCCGTCCTCATCGAGTACATCGTCGAGCGCGGCGTCGGGGACGGCGGCGCCGCCAACCATGTGCACAGCATCATGCGCGACCCCGGCAACGACTACGGCGAGGATTGGCTCGGCAAACACTACGACGAGCACCACAACCGGCGATGACGTGGCGTGTTTCGGCGAAGCCGGTTCGGGCCGCGGCGGCGGGTCTCCTGATGGGCCTCGTCCTGGGCGGCGTCGCGGGGGTCGCATTGGGTGGGCCCGGTGGGGGGCCTGCGGGCGATGGCGACGCGGCGGCGGACATCCTGGCGGGCATGGCCGAGCGGCAGGGCCGGCGACTCGGGCGGCTCACGGAGGCGGCGGACGAGGCGGCCCGGCTGCAGCGGGAACTCGCGCTCGCCCTCTTCTACCGGCTGCAGGAGTTCAGGCGGTTCGGGCTCGAGGGACAGATCGTGACCTGGGTCGTTCCCGGGGCCGCCGACGGCTCCGCCGGCCCGCTGACGGGTTCGCTGGCGGGCGCTGTGCGCCTGCCCCAGCTCGCCGTGGACGCGGCAACGCGCGCGGAGTGGCGCGCCGTGTCCAACCGTCTCACCTCGATCGGGGCCGAGGTGGATCCCACCGTGTTCTCCGCCTTCGAGGACGTGCGGGAGTTCGCCGAGGGCCGCCCGTGGCCCCAAACCTCGGGGCTGGTGGCGGCTGCCGCCTCCGGCTGGGCGGACCCGACCACGGTGGAGACGTGGCTGTCGCTGAACCGGGCCCTGGTCGGCCGTGCGGATGCCATCCTCTCCGGATTCTGAGCGTCTTTCCCGCTTCATGAACCGCCCACGAATCCAGGCCGCGCGTCGTCGCGCCTCATGCGCGCTGCTGGCCGCCATCGCCGCCTGCGGTCCGGCGGATTTCTCCGCCCCCGTGCAGCCGGGGGAGTGGACGGAGGTGTCCGGCGCCCGCTGGCGGCCTCTGGCGGTCGAGGGGGGCGACGCCGGGTTCACCTCCATTCCGCCCTCGTGGTCCGGGGTGGACTTCGCCAACGCGCTCACGGACGCGAGCTTCATCGAGAACCAGATGCGCGGGAACGGCTCCGGCGTGGCCGCGGGCGACGTGAACGGGGACGGCCGGCCGGACTTCTACCTCGCGCGCCTGGAAGGTCCCAACGCCCTCTACATCAATCTCGGGGACTGGCGGTTTCGGGAGGAGGCCGTCGAGAGCGGCGTCGCCGCCGGGGACCGCTTCTCGACCGGCGCCACGTTCGTCGACGTGGACGGTGACGGCGACCACGATCTCATCCTCACCTCCGTCGAGGGCCCGAGATCCGTGTTCCTGAACGATGGCGAGGGGCGTTTCGCGGAGGCGCCCGACGCGGGGCTGCTGGACTCGCGCGGGGGGATGTCGAGCGCGCTGGCCGATGTGGACGGCGACGGGGATCTCGACCTCTACCTCACCCGCTACAAAAGCCGCTCCGTGCTCGACCTCTTCCCCGGGGACGAGGTCGCCTTCCCCAATACGGTGCGGCGCGCGGGGCGGGGGTTCGAGGTGGTGGAGCGTTTCGCGGAGCACTACGAACTCGCGTGGCGGGCGGACGGCGTGGTGCGGCTCGAGAAGGGGGAGTCCGACGAACTCTATGTGAACGAGGGCGGCGGCCGCTTCCGGCACGTCCCGTTCTCCTCGGGGGCCTTCCTCGACCCCGAGGGGGCGCCGCTCGAGGCCGCCCCGACCGAATGGGGGCTGGCGGCCCGCTTCGGGGATCTGGATGCTGACGGGGACCCGGACCTCTACGTGGCGAACGACCTGCACAGTCCCGACCGGCTCTGGATCAACCAGGGGGACGGCACCTTCCGCCTGCCGCCTCCCCACGCCCTGCCCACGACGAGCGCCTCCTCCATGGCGGTGGACTTCGCGGACTTCGACCGGGACGGCGACGCGGATGTGTTCGTGCTCGACATGCTGGCTCGCGATTCGAGGTCGAGGAAGACGCAGGATCCGGTGTCGCGCGTGGTGCAGACGCCGCCGGGCGAGGCCTCCGGGGCGCAGCAGGTGAACCGCAACACGCTGCTGGCGAGCCGGGGGGACGGGACGTGGGCGGAGGTCGGGCGCCAGGCGGGGGTGGAAGCGTCCGGGTGGTCGTGGTCGGCGCTCTTCCTCGACGTGGACCTGGATGGGTTCGAGGATCTCCTGATCCCGAACGGCCACATCCGGGACCTGATGGACGCGGACACCCAGATCCGCATCCGGGAGGCGGGCCTCTCGGGCGAGCGCGAATCCACGCTCCTGTACCGTCCTCTTCCGCTGCTCAACGTGGCGTTCCGGAATCTGGGTGGTCGGGGGTTCGAGGAGGTGGGGGGGGCGTGGGGCGTGGCGCCGGAGCCGGACGTGTCGCACGGGGCAGCGCTGGCGGACTTCGACGGGGACGGGGATCTGGACGCGGTGGTGAACCGGCTCGACCAGCCGGCGCTCCTGCTGAGGAACGACGCGGCGGCGCCCCGGCTGGCCGTCCGCCTGCGGGGGGAAGCGCCGAATACGGCCGGGATCGGAGCCACGGTGTGGCTGGAGGTCCCGGGGCTGCCGCGGCAGACGAAGGAGATCGCCGCGGGCGGGGGGTATCTGTCCGGGTCGGAGGAACTCGTCTCGTTCGCGATGGGGGAGGCCTTGGAGGGCACGCTGGGCGTGGATTGGCGGGGCGGGGGCCGGTCGGTGGTGCGCGTCGACGGCGCCAACCGTCTGTACGAGGTGTTCGAGGCGGAAGCCTCGGGGCCCGAATCGGCCACGCGGACGGGGGCGGCCGCGGGCACCGGGGTAGCGGCGGTCGCGGGCACCCGGACGGCGGCGCCCACCCCGGTCGCGGCGCCGTGGTTCGAACTGGACGAGAGCTTCGGGCCGATCCACGACGAGCCGCCGTTCGCCGAGGTGACCCGGCAGCCGCTCCTGCCGCTGCGTCTGTCCCGGATGGGGCCGAGCGTGGCGTGGCACGACCTGGACGGCGACGGCGACCCGGATCTGCTCCTGGGTTCGGGGGCGAACGCGGCGCCGGTGCTGTTCCGGAACGACGGCGGGACGCTGGTCCGGGTGACGCTGGCCGGGCCGCGGGCGCCCATCGACCAGACCGCGGTAATCCCGTTGCCCGTGGCGGATACGGTCCGGGTGCTGCTCGGGTTGTCGAGCTACGAGGCGCCGGCCGCCGAGGTGACCCAGGTGCCGGCCGTGGTGTCCGCGGAATGGCCGGGGGCCGCGATGACGGGCGTGGCCGTGACGCCGATCAACCGCGGCGTTGCGCCGGGGACATCGGCCTCGGTGGGCGTCCTGGCCGTCGCCGACTACGACCTCGACGGACGGCTGGACCTCTTCGCCGGTGCGAGGGTCGTGCCGGGCGGCTACCCGGTGTCAGGACCGTCCAGGGTCTTCCGGGGCCGTCCGGGCGGCGGCTTCGAGGAGGACCGACGGGATGCCGCGGTCTTCGAGCGCCTGGGCATGGTGACCGGCGCCGTGTTCACCGACTACGACGTGGACGGGGATCCGGACCTCGCCGTCTCCGTCGACTGGGGTCCGGTGCGCCTGCTGCGGAACGACCGGGGCCGGTTCTCCGACGTCACCGAAGAGGTGGGTCTCCACGAGTATTTCGGCCGCTGGAATGGCGTGTCCGCGGGCGACTTCGACGGGGACGGCCGCTCGGATCTCGTCGCCGTCTCCTGGGGAGACAACACGGAATACCGGCCGACGCCCGGGGCACCGCTGGAACTGTTGTTCGGGGACGTGGACCTCAACGGCACCCTCGACCTGGTGGAGGCGCAGCACGACGAACGCCTGGGCGCGGTGGCGCCGCTGGCCGCGCTGGGCCGCCTCGCCGAACACATACCGCCCGTGGGCGAGCGCATGCCGACGCGCGCGGACTACGCGGAGGCGGACGTGGGTGAGGCGCTGGGCGCCTGGCCGGAGGGCCGCCTGGAGGCGACGGAACTGCGGCACATGGTGTTCCTGAACCGGGGCGCCCGCTTCGAGGCGGCTCCGCTGCCCCGCGAGGCGCAGCAGGCTCCTTCGATGGGGCTGCTCGTGGCCGACGCCAACGGGGACGGCCGCGAGGATCTGTTCCTGTCCCAGAACTTCTTCGCCACGGACGAGGACACGCCACGCTACGACGCGGGCCGGGGACTGTGGCTGGAGGGGGACGGGCTCGGCGGGTTCCGCCCCGTGCCGGGATCGGAGTCCGGGGTCGCCGTCTACGGAGACCAGCGGGGCGTCGCCGCCGCGGACATCGATGGCGACGGCCGCCTCGATTTCGTGCTGGGGATCAACGGTGGAGCGGCGCGCCTGTTCAGGGGCAGCGGAACCTCGCCGGGTTTGCGGGTGCGCCTCGCTGGGCCCGGAGGGAACCGCTACGGAATCGGGGCCGTCCTGCGCGTGGTGTACGCCGATGGCATGGGCCCGGCCCGGGAGGTGAGGGCGGGGTCCGGCACGGGCTCGCACGACGACCCGGTGCAGATCATGGGTCTCTCGGGCGATCCGGTGGCCGTCGAAGTCCGGTGGCCGGGTGGCGCGGTCGAGCGCGTCGAGGTCCCCCCCGGCGTCACCGAGGTGACGGTCGGCCCGCGCTGAGCACCAGACCGCTGAACGACCCCGATCCCATATTACTCCACACCCTTCTCCCTCTCCACTCTTGCAAGCTCCATGTGGAACTCTTGGAGCTCCCCAAGATTCGTCGTGCGACACGGACCGAGGGGTTCAACTATTCGCGCAAAGATGCTCGCCTGCAACTTAGACTCCGCGGTTCTGCGGGGCCATCTGGCCATCGAGGAATCCCAGAACGTATCGGTCGACATGAGGTGGTCGAGAGGAATGAGATCCTTCCAGCGCTCATACAGTTCACCGCCCTTCACGGTGTCGATAATCTCGAGGTGGCTGAATTGACGTATGGGGGACATGGAAGAATCGTCAGTAGCCGAAGCACCCCAAGCGTCTCGGAGCAACGTCTTGGCTTGGTAGTCCGTCGACGGACCGGAGTATCCGAATATGGTCAGTTGAAAAGCTCTTGGGAGTGTATCCGTCACCGCCCTCCAATCCTCAGCGATCAAGCGGTCGTCGACGTAGTTCTTGTCTTCAACGGGAAAGATCAAACTGCTTCGAGTTAGAGGTTTGTTACAGCGAGGGCAGATCTCCCCTGGTGAGCCAAGCACTTCAGAATGCTGAATGCAACTGGCGTACAGCACACAGCCGTGAAGGAACCTGATGTCGGGAAGATGCAGATTAGGAAGTCTGTTGCGTCGATGGGCAAGAAGCAGAAACGGATCCCAGTTGAACGTCGCAATTACATCCTTCCGGCGAAGTCCTAGGACAAGATGATCATAAATCGTTGCGTGGTCCGGTAGAGCGAGGTTCACGAAATAGTCAAAAAGGGAGGACTCTATTTCATGGAGAGAATCCGTGTAACGATGCTGATCCCTTAGCCAAGTGAATTGGCGCTCAAAGCCGTTGACCGGAGGACTGGCGCGCACGACAAGATCGGTCCAGGGCGATCCGAGGAGGTCTGCGAGGTCAGACATTAGGGGTATGGATCTGCCGTGTCGGTCCCCATCGGGAAACGCGGCCCTACTTGCACCCGCGCCGAGAAGGACAACGTGAGGGCGTCCGTTTTGTGGAGAGCCCGTAAGTTCAGTTTTCGTGAGCATATGCATGATAAGCGTTTTGACGGACGCACGCGGTGACAGGTCGAGCCGGTCGAACGATACGATCATGCGGAAAACCGGGCGACATCCGAAAGGTTGCATCGGAGGCGGGGTGCTTGGCTACGAGGAGCGAGTATGCAACATGGGAGGGCACGGCGGGAGGGACGCGCGAGAGCTTGCCGGAGGGCTGAGGTGTCGGTCATCCTGTCGCCCAACCGGAATGACCCGGTACGTGCCCTTGGACGCTCCGCATGACGCCTGACCTGGAACCGCTCGGTTCCCATGACGCAGCTAACGCCCACGGTGACCCTCGGCTTTCCCGTGGCTTGCCAAGCCGGGATCCGGAGGTGGGGGAGATGGTGCGGGTACGTACACGGCGCTGGCTGGTGGAGGAGGTGACGGGGGGCCGACAGTCCAGTGAGTCCGCGCGGGTCCGGCTGGCGTGCGCGGATGACGATGCGCAGGGGCAGGAACTCGAAGTCTTCTGGAAGTACGAGCTCGACCGCGCCATCCTCGATGATGAGCCGTGGGAGAACTTGGCGGAGCGCGGCTTCGACTCGCCGGAGTACTTCGCGGCCTTCCTCAACACGTTGCGGTGGAGCTGCACGACCGCGACCGATCCGTCGCTGTTTCAGGCGCCGTTCCGGGCCGGGATCACCCTAGACGCCTACCAGATGGAGCCGCTGAGGAAGGCCCTCCGCCTGCCGCGCGTGAACCTGTTCATCGCGGACGACACCGGTCTGGGCAAGACGATCGAGGCCGGGCTGATCGCGCGCGAGCTTCTCCTGCGCCGAAAGGCGAAGACCATCGTTGTGGCCGCGCCTCCCTCGGTGCTGGAGCAGTGGAAGGCGGAGATGGAGGAGCGGTTCGGGCTCGTGTTCCAGATCCTGGACCGGCACTACGTGGCGACGATGCGCCGCGAGCGCGGCTTCGGCGTGAATCCGTGGCGGACGCACAGCCGGTTCCTCGTTTCGCACCGGCTGTTGGCCGATCCCGCCTACGCGGATCCTATGCGGGAGTGGCTCGGAACGATGTCGCCCGGAAGCCTGCTGATTCTGGACGAGGCGCATCACGCCGCCCCAAGCCACGGCGGGCGGTATGGCATCGAGTCGAAGTTCACGCGCGCGATTCGCGACCTCTGCTACCGCTTCGAGCATCGTCTCTTCCTGTCGGCGACGCCGCACAACGGGCACTCGAACAGCTTCTCCACGCTGTTGGAACTGCTCGACCCGCACCGCTTCACGCGAGGCGTGACGGTGCGCGGGAAGACGGACCTCGACGCCGTGATGATCCGCCGTCTCAAGGAAGACATCCGCGAGATCCAGGGCGGCTTCCCCAAGCGGGACGTGAGACCGGTCGTCATCGACAACCTGCCGGAGGACGCGCCGGAACTCGTGCTCTCAAGGCT
Source organism: Candidatus Palauibacter sp. (assembly GCF_965216145.1). Classification (GTDB taxonomy): domain Bacteria; phylum Gemmatimonadota; class Gemmatimonadetes; order Palauibacterales; family Palauibacteraceae; genus Palauibacter. The sequence continues at coordinate 434,442 of NZ_OZ244149.1, read as the reverse complement.
GCTGGACGAATACCGCTCCGTGCGCGACCAGCGCTTCGCCCACGCGACGGCCCGGGGGCGGGCGGCGGCGGGATTGCTCGTCGTCGGCCTTCAACAGCGCCTGCTGTCGTCCATCGAGGCGTTCGCCATCAGTCTCGCGCGGCACCGGAAGACGGTGAAGAGGCAATGGGAGGCCGGGACCGGCCGCAACGCGGGAAGCGACGAGCGGCACGCTCGCGGCGGAGCGGCGCGCCGGGCGCTGGCGGAGGATTTCCTGACGACACCGGGGGCGGACGACGAGATCCTCGACGGTGCTGAGGAAGCTGCGGAGGAAGCACAGATCGAGGCCGCCAACCGGGAGGCCGAGTCGGCGTTGAAGCGCGATGCCCGGATCGAGGACTTGTGGCGGAAGGAGCAGCGCCTGCTCGACCGCATGCAGGAGGTCGCGGACTCTGCGCGCACGCACCCCGACGCGAAGACGCGCGCGCTCCTCGATTGGATCCGGGAGAACCTGTGTCCCGAACTTCCGCCCTTTGGAATGCCTGCAGTGGGGACGCCCCGCTGGAACGAGCGCCGGGTGCTGATCTTCACCGAGCATGTGGAGGGCACCAAGCGGTTCCTCAGGGACGCGCTGTCGCACGCGATCGCGGGAACGGACAGGGCGGAGGAGCGGATTGCCGTGATCGAGGGGGCCACGAGCGGCGCGCGGCGCAAGGAAATCCAGCGCCGCTTCAACACGCCTCCGTCGCGGGATCCGTTGCGCATCCTGCTGGCGACGGATGCGGCGCGCGAGGGGCTGAACTTCCAGGCGCACTGCACCGACCTATTCCACTTCGACCTGCCCTGGAACCCCGGCCGGATCGAGCAGCGCAACGGGCGGATCGACCGCAAGCTCCAGCCCGCGGACGAAGTGCGCTGCCACTACTTCACCCTGCCCCAGCGTCACGAAGACCGGGTGCTCGAGGTGCTGGTGAGGAAGACCGAGACCATCCGCCGGGAGCTGGGCAGCCTCTCGAAGGTGATCGAGGAGGACATCGAGAAGCGGCTCAAGCAGGGGATTCGGCGCCGTGATGCCACGGGGCTCGCCGAGACGCTGGCGGGGATGGATCTGGAGGCGGACCGCAAGCGCCGCGTGGCGGACGAGTTCGAGTCGGCGCGCGAGCGGCAAAGCGATCTTGAGGATCAGATCGAGCGCTGCCGGAACCTGCTCGAGAAGTCGCGCGAGTGGGTGCGGTTCGGTCCTGAGGCATTCCGCAGGGCGCTGTCGTGCTCGCTGGGGCTTCAGAACGCGGCGCCGCTGAGGGAGGCGCGCGACGAGAACGGGCGGGCGGTGTGGTCGTTCCCGGCCCTCGACGGACGGGTGGCGGCGGACCCCTCGTGGGCGTCGACCCTCGACACGCTGCGCGCACCGATGAAGCGGGATCAGAAGATCGTGGAGTGGCGGCGGGAGGCGCCCGTCCGCCCGGTCGTGTTCGAGGATCCGGGCGAACTGACGGACGATGTCGTGCACCTGCACCTTGAACAGCGGGTCGCGCAGCGCCTCTTGGCCCGGTTCCGGGCGCAGGGCTTCGTGCACCACGACCTGTCGCGGGCCTGTCTCGCGCAGGTGGCCGACTCCATCCCCCGGGTCGTGCTGCTGGGGCGCCTGTCGCTATACGGCCGACGCGCGGAGCGCCTGCACGAGGAGATCGTTACGGTGACGGCCCGCTGGACGGACCCCGAACGCCGCCAGGGCCCGCTGGAGCGATACCGGGCGGACGCGGAGCGGAAGACGCTGGCCCTGCTCGACCGGGTGCTCGACTCGGAACGGGTGTCGCAGCCGAGCGAGACCGTGCGGGAACGGCTGCTCGCCGCGGCCCCCGCAGACATCGGCGACTTGAGACCCCAGTTGGAACCCAGAGCGGAGGAGTTGGCGAAGAAGGCGGCCGAGCGTCTCAGCGAGCGCGGTGAGCGGGAGGCGGGGGAGCTGCGCGAGACCCTGACTCGCCAGCGGGATCGCGTCGAGAAGGAGCTGCAGCGGCACGAGAAGGAACCCCAGCTCACGCTCGCCCTCGACGACGAGGACCGGAAGCAGCTTCGGGCCAACATCCGCTCGTGGCGGGACCGGCTCAAGCAGTTCGAGCGCGACCTGCGCGACGAGCCGGCGCGGATCGAGGACTTCTATCGGGTGCGGGCGCGTCGCGTGGAGCCGGTCGGACTCGTGTATCTCTGGCCCGAGACCGGCTGAGCCGCGTGGCCAAGCCCTCGCCCTACGTCCGGGACCACCTCGAGTGGCTGGGGTTCATCCAGCCGACCGGGCTCGTGGTGTCCGCACACGCGCTCGTCCAGGCGGGCGCGGTGCTTGACCGGCGGGACATCGGGGGACAGCGGCTTCTGAACGAGTGCGTCCGGGAACGCGCGTTCGGCACCTCGGCAGAACCCGAACCCTACCTGCCCGACTTCGAAGCGTTTGCGAGATCCGTCCTGGGCTGGCGCTTCTCGCCCAGCGGCTACGCGGGCATAGGCGATTCGCCCATTCCTCCCGAATTGGAGGTCAGCCTCCAGGAATACCGGGATGTGCTGCGGCCCCGCCTCGCCGTGCGCGAACGGGATCCGGCGGAGGGAGGCGTGCCGTGGCAACTGCTCGTCACCGTCCTCGACCCCGGGGAGGACCTCGATCGCGTCGCCACGGGTGCGGGCCGGCTCGAGGCCTCGCCCCACGGGCGCATGGAACGGCTGCTGCGCCGCACCGGGGTCCCCGCCGGGCTGCTCTTCAACGGACGCGTGATCCGGCTCATGTCCGCGCCGCGGGGCGAGAGTTCCGGGTGGATGGACTTCCGGGTCGGCGACATGCTCTCCACGGCGGGCCGCCCGCTGTGTGCGGCGCTACGCCTCCTCCTCTCCGAGAAGCGGCTGCTGGCGCTGCCGCGGGAGCAACGGCTGGCGGCCCTTCTGGAGAGCAGCCGCAAGTACCAGAACGTGGTCAGCGAGCGGCTGGCCGAGCAGGTGCTGCACGCCCTGCACGAGTTGTTGCGTGGCTTCCAGGCGGCGCACGACGCGTCGCACGGTAAGCTTCTGCGCGAGGCGCTGGACGAGGATCCGGACAACGTGTACCGCGCGCTCCTCACCGTCGTACTGCGCCTCGTGTTCGTGCTCTACGCCGAAGAGCGCGGGATGTTGTCGGACGACGCGACCTTCCTCGGCTCCTATTCGCTGGGCGGACTGTACGAGAGGCTGAGGGAGGACGCGGCGCTCAACCCGGACACGATGGACCAGCGCTACGGGGCGTGGGCACAGCTCGTCGTGCTGTTTCGCATGGTCCACGACGGGGCGGAGTGCGACGGAATGAGACTCCCGCCGCGGCGCGGAGAACTGTTCAGCCCGAGTCGGTTCCCGTTCCTCGAGGGATGGCGCGGGAGCGGCGCACCGCAGGTGCACGAGGGGATCGACGTTCCGTTGGTGCCGGACGGAACGATCTACCGGGTGCTCGACAAGCTGCTGGTCCTCGACGGCGAACGGATCTCGTACCGCGCGCTCGACGTGGAGCAGATCGGCTCCGTGTACGAGACGATGATGGGGTTCCGGCTGGAGACCGCGACGGGCCGGTCCGCCGCCGTCAAGGCGCAGAAGAAGCTCGGAGCCTCGACAACGGTGGATCTGGAACTGCTCTTGGATGTTGCGCCCGTCGATCGCCCGAAATGGATTCTTGACCGGACGGGCCGAAAGCTGACGCCCACCGTGAGCAAGCCCCTCCGCGCGGCGCAAACGCTCGCCGACGCGCACGCCTCCCTGCACAACGTCATCGACGCGGCGGCCACACCGGATCTGGTGCCGCGCGGCGCGATGATCCTCCAGCCCAGCGAGGCGCGGCGGCGCTCGGGATCGCACTACACGCCGCGCGAACTCACCGAACCGATCGTGCGGCAAGCGCTGGAACCGATCCTCGAACGCCTCGGAGACGGCGGCCCGCCCCGCGCCGAGCAGATCCTCGATCTCAAGGTCTGCGATCCCGCCATGGGTTCGGGCGCCTTCCTCGTCGAGGCCTGCCGCCAACTGGGCGACCATCTCGTCACCGCATGGCGGATGCACGGAACGCTCCCCGCTCTCCCGTCCGGGGAGGACGAAGATCTGTTCGCCCGCCGTCTCGTGGCGCATCGCTGCCTCTACGGCGTGGACCGCAACCCCATGGCGGTGGACCTCGCCAAGATGTCGTTGTGGCTGGCCACCCTGGCCAAGGACGAACCGCTCACCTTCGTGGACCACGCCCTCCGCGACGGCGACTCCCTGGTCGGCCTGGCGAAGCCGCAGATCGCCGCCTTCACCTGGAAGAGGGGATCCCTGCCGCCCCAGCTGGAGCTGAACACCGTGGTCTCGGACGCAGTGGACCGCGTGGTCGCGCTACGCGGGGAGATCAGGGACGCGCCGCCCGACATCGACCAGCGGGAACTTCGAGACAAGCTGGACGACGCGAACGCGGCGCTGACGGACGTCCGGTTCTTCGGCGATCTGGCGCTGGAGGCGTTCTTCCTCGAGACAAGAGCGAGGCAGCGGGAGGCCCGCCGGCGGCAGCACTTCGCGTCTCTTCTGGGCGACAGCGATACGGAACGCCTCGCCGTTCTCTCCCACGGGGGGCGCCTCGCCGCGAAACGGAAGGAGACCACGCCGTTCGCCCCGTTCCACTGGGAGATCGAGTTCCCGGAGGTGTTCGAGCGCCGGAACCCGGGCTTTGACGCCTTCGTCGGGAACCCGCCGTTCGCGGGCAAGAACACCGTCGCGGCCTCGAACGTCCCCGGCTACCCGCTGTGGCTCAAGGAACTGCACGCGCGGAGCCACGGCAACGCGGATTTGGTCGCCCACTTCTTCCGGCGGTCGTTCAACCTGCTGCGCAAACAAGGCACGCTGGGCCTCATCGCGACGAACACGATTTCGCAAGGCGACACCCGGTCCACGGGCCTCCGCTGGATCTGCACGCGCGGCGGAGAGATCTACCGCGCGCAAACCCGCTTCAAGTGGCCGGGCGTTGCGGCTGTAGTGGTCAGCGTCCTGCACATCGTGAAAGGGAGGTTCGGGCACCAGAAATCGCTCGATGACGCCGCCGTCGAACGGATCACGGCATTTCTGTTCCACGCAGGTGGGAACGACGACCCGCCGCGGCTCAAGGAAAACGCGGAGCAGAGCTTTCAGGGGAGCATCGTCCTCGGCATGGGCTTCACGTTCGACGACACCGACACCAAGGGAGTGGCCACGCCCTTGGCCGAAATGCGGAGGCTTATCGCTGAGGATCCGCACAATGCGCAAGTGATCTTCCCCTACATTGGCGGGCAGGAGGTCAACACGAGCCTCGCGCAAGCGCATCACCGCTACGTGATCAACTTTGGCAAGCGTCGGCAGGACGAGTGCCGCGAGCGATGGCCAGAGTTAGTGCAGATTCTAGAAGAAAAGGTGAAGCCCGACCGTGAGCGACAGAACCGTAAGGTGCGTCGAGAGCGTTGGTGGCAACACGCCGAAAAAGCTGCAGGACTCTACGCGACCATCGCGGATTTGAATCGAGTGTTGGCCGTCAACTGCGGTGCCACGCCCCATCTGGCATTAGCGTTTCTTCCAGCCCGAATGGTTTTCGCCAACACTCTTGTGATTTTTTCCATGGACACTTACGCAGCGTTTTGCGTCCTTCAATCCCGCGTTCACGAGGTTTGGGCACGCTTTTTCGGGTCGACGCTTGAGGAACGGCTGCGGTACACGCCGTCCGACTGCTTTGAGACTTTCCCGTTTCCTCCAGACTGGCATGCAGATCCCGTCCGGGAGCGAGTCGGCAAGGCATACTACGAGTTTCGCGGCGACCTCATGCTTCACAACCAGGAGGGCTTGACCAAGACGTACAACCGGTTCCACGACCGGAACGAAACGGATCCGGCGGTATCGAGGCTCCGCGAGCTTCACGCGGACATCGATCGGGTCGTCCTCGATGCGTACGGCTGGTCCGACATCCCTACCCGATGCGAGTTCCTGCTCAACCATGAGACCGACGAAGATGAGCGTCGCCGTGCAAGGGCACCCCATCGATATCGCTGGCCCAACGAGGTGCGGGACGAGGTGTTGGCCCGCCTGATGGCTCTAAATTCCGAACGTGCGCAGGGTACGCAACACCTGTCGGCGGGAGGAACGACTTGAGAACAAGGCAGAACAGGTCTTTCACGACCGGATGGGGATCGGCGTGAACCGGGCCCGTTTGGTGGCGCTCGGTGAAATCGATCAGTTCGCCAAGGTGGTTCGGATTCCAGCCACAGGCGTGTCTGACGACGTGCTCGCGGAGGTTCGGCGGTTGAACGAACGTGCGCTGGAATCAGCAGTTCGTGAGATCCTCTTCGACCCGAACGAAACGCCACACGGTCCAACGGAGATCGCCGACATCGTTACGACTCGGATCGTCCTACGTGGTCGTCCGGTTACCGCCGGCTTCGTCTTGAAGGGTCCTTCCTTCCCGAAGGTTACGAGCAAAATCGTTTCTCATCAGTTCGCTAAGCTCCGAACGATACCGGACCTCGGTTTGGCAGTGCTGATGGCCGTAGGGGACATTCAGGATGATGCGCGACGCGACTTTGCGCAGACGGCCAGCGACGCGACTGTCCCACACCTCATCGTCGATACGGTTGATTGCGCCCGGCTCCTCATCGCATACGAGAAGATCTGCCCTCGGGACGGGAAGCTGTTCCGTAACGACGGGACGTGTGCCTGTGGCCAGCGTCGTGCGCCCGACGCAATCCTCGAAGTGCCGGTGAAGGGCGACCTGCCGTACGAGATCGTGCGGCTCGAGGACGTGAGTCATGCGGGTGCCAAGCGTTATTCAGCGGTGCTGGTAGTTGATCGCCACGCGGGGCGCGATGGCGTTAGGGACGTGATCAGTCGGGCTCTTCCGGAGATTCGCGAAGAGGAATACCACCGAAGTCCTCAACTTGAGGCGCTTTGGTCCGGGCATAGAGCAGACGTCGTATACCTCTATGTGGCGGGCGGACACGACGACGTTCGTCACGCGAACTGGATTGCGCGAACTCAGTGGGTTGATCCGGGCCTCGATCCATCCTGTCGTCCGATGCCGTGGGACGGTGACGAAGTTTGGGATGGTGTCTCGATTCTTTGGAATCACCAGTACGGGCACTGGAGAGAATTCCATCGACAGCATACGGGCAAGAAGGGGCCCATGCTAAGGGAGATCAAGACACTTGTTTCAGCCAGCCGTCCTCTCGTGCAAAATGTGATCCGCGTCCTCTCCGATCTCGAAGCGGGTAAGAGCACGCCGAACGAGTGCGATCTGCGTCTACGCGAGCTGGCGGGGCAAGGCCAAGAACTTGGTGAGCGCGGAAGCGATCTGCCTTTTTCGCCGGAAGATCTCAAGGCGGTCGACACGGCAGCTCAAGGCCTGTTCTCGTCACTTCTCAATCTGTCCATATGCTATTCGGAACTGGGCGAACGGTGCCGGAATCAGAAGGAACGGCTCCGCCTTGCGCGCCAAGCGGCGAATGACCTGAGACGTGACTTGGAACGAGTGGATGCGGAGTTCCAGGGGGTCAGATGAGCAGTGCGCCATGCGCGGTTCCGCTGCTCTGCTGGCTGAAGCCGCATGCAAGCGACCGGACGGGAAGTGGTGGCGTCGTATGCTGACAAAGCTGACCATTCGAAGATTCAAGCGCTTCGAAGACGTCGAAGTCGAGCTCGGGAGCCCGGTCGTCTTCATCGGACCCAACAATTCGGGCAAGACCTCCGCCATGCAGGCGCTCGCCCTGTGGCACACGGGGCTGACCCAGTGGAACGCCAAGCGGGCCGGCAAGAGAACGCCCGAGAAACGCCCGGGCGTGACCATCAACCGTCGCGATCTCGTGTCCATTCCAATTCCGAGCGTTAAGCTCGCGTGGCGGGATCTTCGGGTGCGAGATGTGCGGTACGTAGGCGGTAAACAGCAAACGAGGAACATCCGCATCGACATCATCGTCGAGGGGGTGACCCGCGGGCGTGCCTGGACGTGCGGGCTCGAGTTCGATTACGCGAACGACGAGTCGGTGTACTGCCGTCCGCTGCGGTTGACGGAGGATCGCGTTCCCGACCGCATGCCCGTCCCCGACGAGGCGGGGAGCGTGAGGATGGCCTTCCTGCCGCCGATGTCGGGGCTGGCTGCGGCCGAGACCCGGCTCGACGAGGGCGCCGTGAACGTGCGGCGTCTCGGGAAGCCGTCGCCGTGGGGCGCCGACCTGAAGGTGAGCACGGAGTTCCTGAAGCCGCTGCTCACCGCGTACTTCTCGAAGCTGGGCCTGCCAAACCTCATGCCGAAGGGCAACTTCTACCGGCTCGTCGGCCACATGCCGCCTGCGGATGTCGATCCGGAAGTGAGCGAGAAGCTTGACGCCATCGCCTGTGCTGCCGAAAGCGCTACACCCCCTCAAGAACAGCCGTGACCCCCTTAGGAAACGGACGCTCACCGGACGGAGTTCCGCCGCGGAGCTCTCGGAAGAGGGTCGATCGACACGACCTCTTGCGATGTCCCGCAGTAGCCGTGCGAGGCTGCGGTGGAGCAAGAAACCGCTCCGGCGTCTAACTTGGAGCGCCACAGTATCATGCATGACCGCCGAAACCGCACCGCAGACGGCGACGAGCCGACCATGGAGGGTGAACATGCGGATTGCCGATCTATTCTTGCCGGGGACTCGTGATCCATCCGGCTGACTTCACGGACGCTCATGAGCGCCACGGAAGGTCGCCGCCTCATGGCACTTACACCCTATTGACCCGACCGCCGGGCGACGTGCGCAATGAGGTGCTCGCTCGTCTGATGGATCTGAACACGACGCGCGCTGCGCGGGGCCATGAGCTAGCATGATCTACGCGGCGGACTTCGAGGACGCGCACGAGCGACACTGGGAAGATGCCGAGTACCTGTCGGCCGCGCGTCGCTGGGCCAACGCGGATCAGTTGTACGGGTTCAGCGCCGAGTGCGGCCTGAAGTCGCTCATGCAGAATCTTGGTATGCTCGTTCGCCCCGACGGCGCGCCGGAAGAGCGGGCGCATCGCGTACATATCGAGGAACTGTGGAACGTGTTCGACCAGTTCGCGGCGCAGCGAGGCGCGGGCGCGCTGCTTGCGCAGCTTCCGGGCGGGGAACCGTTCTCCGATTGGTCGCACCATAACCGCTACGCCAGCCGGGGGAACTTCGATGAGGCCTACGTCGAGCCGCATCGTCGGGCGGCGTCAGAGGTTCGGCTGATGGTTCAATGGGCTGCGCAGGGAGGGACGCCATGAGCGACACCTTCGTTCCGTTCGACCAAGTGCGGCGGCTCGTATCGGAGGTGCTGGAAGGGATGGAGATCCCAGCCGACGCACCGCCGCTATACCTCGTGCGCAACCTCTTCGGCAAGGTCGGCATATCGGTATCGGAAGCAGCCCAGGATGATCGCGAACTCGGCGAAGTGCTGAGCCGCTTGGCGAGTCGCTTGGCGGATGCGCTCGCGGCCCACGGACACCTGCCGCAGAAGACAGTGCTCTTCGTAGATCCCGCGTTGCTGGAGACGCTGGGCGACACGGCGCAGTTGATCAGGCCCGGCGTTCATTGGGCCGACCGGCTCGTCGTCGGCCAAGAATGGTGGACAGTCCCGGACCCGTCGAGCGAACACCACCCGGCCCGCTACGTCCTATACTCGGTGAAGGGTGGGGTGGGGCGCAGCACGACGGCGGCGGTGTTGGCGTGGCACCTCGCCCGGCAGGCGGAGGATGTGCTTGTCATCGATTTGGACCTAGAGTCGCCCGGGCTGGCGTCGGCCATGTTGGAACCCCCGGCCGAGCCGGAGTTCGGCGTCACGGACTGGTTCGTCGAAGAATTGGTCGGACAGGGAGATCATGTCGTGAGCCGGATGACGGGGAAGCCCTCTTGGGCTCATGACTTGCCGGGACGTGTGCTGGTGGCGCCGGCGCACGGCAGGAAGCCGGGGGAATACCTCGCAAAGCTCGGGCGCACGTACATGGATACGGCGATCGATCCTTGGACGAGTCGCTTGAAGCGGTTGGTGGTGAACCTGGAAACGGAGTTCAGCCCGACCGTCGTGCTCATCGAGAGCCGGAGCGGCCTCCACGATATTGCGGCGGCAACGGTGACGGATCTGGACGCGGAGGTGATGCTGTTCGCCGTCGACTCCGACAGCCATTGGACGGACTACGGGATTCTGTTCGATCATTGGGCGCGCACAAACATGGCATCCCGGATACGCGAACGCCTGTCGATCGTCTCCGCCTTGACGCCCGAGACGGATACCGAGCGGTACGTCGAACGGTTCCGGGAAAACGCACGAATCCTCCTTCGGGATCGCCTGCAGGACGAGATCGTGGATCTCGGGGAAACGGATGAGGGGGTGTCGGCTGACCTGTCGTCCGAGGAGGGGCAGCATGATCCGCTGGTGATCCATTGGACACGAGGGTTCGCGGCCGGAATTTCTCTCCGGAAGCTGGAGCGAACGACGGTGGCCCAAGCGTACAGGGAGTTCCTCCGACGGTTCGACCTGCTCTACCGAAGCCCCGAGCCAGTCGGCGACCCGACCCGGGCCGAGACCGTGCGCCTCGCGTTCAGCGAGCTGCCCGATCCGGCGAGCTACGGCGAGCCCGTCCCGTCGTCGGCCGTGTACATCCCGCCTTCGCATCGAAAGGCCATGCACCCCGACACGATGCTCGTCACTGGAATGCGCGGCTCAGGCAAGACATTCTGGTGGCGCGCCCTGCAGAGTCCCGAGGTTCGTCGCTCGCTGGGGCGAGAGGTGCGGGGCTTTCCTTTGAACGAAGATTCAGTCGTCGAGTCGGGATTCGGTGTCTCCAATGTGCCGGGCGATTATCCGGTGAGGGACGATCTTTGTCGACTAATCGCCAACAACGTGGAGCCCCGGATCATCTGGCGAACCGTGCATGCGTGCGCGGTGGCGGGTGCCGACCATCCGATACGACAGTTCGATACGTGGCTTGAACGCGCGAGGTACGTCCTCGATGACCCGAGTGTCGTCCTCGACCTCCTGCGGACTATCGATGTCGAACTGGACTCAAGGGGTGTGTATTCCGTCGTGCTATTTGACGCTCTGGATCGCGCCGCCTCCGACTGGCAGACTGCGTCCGAGCTGATTCGAGGATTGCTGGAGCACGCCCTCGACATGCGTCCGTATCGCCGCTTGCGCGCGAAGATCTTCCTGAGAACTGATCAGGTGGACGAGCGGCGGATCACGGACTTTCCGGACGCTTCGAAAGTGTTGTCGTCGGCTGTCGATCTCAGCTGGCCGCGCCGGGATCTCTACGGCCTGCTTTGGCATTCCCTGGCCAACGGTCCACGAGGTGACCTCGTCCGTCCGCGCTTGCAGGACGGACACTGGTCCACGACTGATGACGATACGGCACCGCGCTTCGAAGTGCCGTATCCGCTCGACCGCGACGAGGGGGCCCAGCGCGACAAGTTCCACGAATTCGCGGGCCCGTGGATGGGCACTGATCGGAGACGCGGATACCCGTACACATGGATCCCAAACCACCTCGCCGACGCCGGGGGCAAGGTCAGTCCGCGCTCGTTTCTCACGGCGTTGCGCTCAGCGGCGGAAGATTCTCATGAACGCCATCCGGATCATGGCTACGCCCTTCACTACCAGAGCATCAAGCACGGTGTGCGGGAGGCGTCCACGACGCGGGTTCGGGAGCTACAGGAGGATTATCCATGGGTGCAGGTGCTGATGCAACCGCTCTCCGGACGGGTTGTTCCGTGTGATTTCGAGGAAGTCGTTCATCTGTGGCGTGAGCGACGCGTCTTGAAGCAGCTGGCCCAGGCGGGTAGTGGAGACGGGTGGCGGCTCCCGCTGCCGCATATGGATTATGACCACGATGAACTCCGCGAGGCTTTGGAGTCCCTGGGTATCTTCCGTCGCCTCCGGGATGACCGCGTCGATGTCCCGGATGTCTTCCGGATCGGCTACGGTCTGCGCCGCAAGGGAGGCGTCCGGCCCGCGCGATAGAACTGGCGTCCGAGTTGCATCTTATCTCGTTCTCGCTCCTCCGACCGATGTCGCCCCCGCGGTCGCCGGTGATAGTGGATGGGAGCCGTGGAGGAACGGCATGCTAAAGCGAAGGGTGTTCTACAGCTTTAACTACGAAACCGACCGCTGGCGAGCGGCGACGGTTCGGAACATCGGCGTGGTTGAGGGAAACAGACCGGCGACGGATACCAGTTGGGAGGAATTGACGCGTCAGGGTGCTCCGGCCATCAGGGCGTGGATCGTCGACCAGATGCGAGCACGCTCCTGCACGGTGGTCTTGGTGGGAACCCACACCACCGGACGGCCATGGGTCGAATACGAGATTGAGAAGTCCTGGAAGGATGGGATGGGCGTCGTCGGGATTCGCATCCACGGCCTGCGAAACCGGGATGGACATGTGGCCGCAAGGGGTCCGAATCCGTTCAGGATCGCTGTCGGCGCACATGAAGATCTTTCCCGTGTGGTGAAGTGTTACGATCCTCCCGGGCGAAGTAGCGAAGAACGGTACGAGTGGATTCGGGACAATTTGGCCAACGCCGTTGAGGAGGCCATCGCGATCCGACACCAGTCAAACATGTCGGACATCGCAGAGCAAGTTGTAAGCGCTCTTCAGGATACTGCTTATCTGTCAAGAGATATTGATAATCTTTATCAGATGTTGGACTTCCCCAATGAGCATCTTGCCTGTATCAAAAAAATTAATGCGTATGACGCTTTCGACCTTACTCGCGCGGAAGAGCTGCTACACGTAGCACTAAATGCGGATCCCAAGATGCTCAGATTGCCCGAAATCCATAAGACATGGTCAAATGTCGTCGATACGATACGCAATAGTGAAGAGCGCCCGGAAGACAAGCTGCACATGCGGGCCGTAGTTGACGAATTGGAGAGAATCCTGCGCGACAGCCTCGGATAGAATCCTGAGGTGTTCCCGGCTTTTTGGACGGGTCGCCAATTTACACACCCTATGTAAGTGGTTGTCTTCAACTAGTGGAGCTTGGACCTCAATTGACCTCAACTCTCATTCTTTTGAAAGTGCTGCACGATGGCCATTTTGCCCAACTCCCGTAGTGAATAGTCCATAGGGTTGTTGTCCACATCGAACGATACATTTATGGGGATAAGGGCCGTGTTGTAGGTACTGCTGATATCGCCCTTTACGGTTACGGTGCTTCCGTCGATAGAAAGATCGAATGTACCACTAACAATGTCGTAACTAGATGTTGGTGGATTACGCATCTGTGACGTTCCCTTCTCTGTTCATCGGTTCACCCGGCAGATTGACCCATCTTTCCGCTGCTTCCGCGATCTCCGCTTGCGGCACACCGGTAGAGTAACACGTCAGCCACGGCGCGCTCAACGGGCGCAGCAGCTCCTCCCGGCGCAGCGCCGCGTTCACCGTTACCGCGTGACCGTTTCCGAGTCCGCCTTCACCCCCACGTTGAACCGCACTTGGCCGGTCGATTGCGCGTACCGGTTGCCGCCGCAGTCGAGCACATCCGTCCGCTGACCGACGCTCAACCAGTCCATGGCGATGAACCCGGTCAAAGATCCAGTCCGCCGGGGTGCCGCCGCAGCGTCGCGATAAGCTCCTCGACGAATTCCTCGTTCGGCTTGTCGGCACCCCAGAAGATGACCGTGTAATGGTTCGTGTCGAAGTGCGGCTTCGTGGCCGGGTCGTGGAACGCTTCCTGATGGCAGATGTACACGACCGGCTTCTCGAGAGCCTGTGCAAAGCCCCCCTCCCAGTAGCACCCGCGGTTGCCGTCGGTCAGGTCGACGATGACGAACGAGGCGCCCCGGATCCGGTCCTGCATGATGTTGTCGATCAGGCCGGGCTGGGAGAGATCCTTCATATCCCGTAGCGGATAGCCCCGCTTCCTGAAGACCGGCTTGAGGACATCCTTGAAAATGGGCTCGGTTCTTGTGCCGCCGAATTGCCACGCGAAGAATCCGTACCCTCCATCGAGCGAACCGTGCTTCATCTCCTCGTACTGCTCCCAGCCTGTGAGCGTAAGGTCCGCACTGGCATACGGTTCCTCGCCGCCTTGGAAGTATGGCGGTTCATTCCATTTGACCCTGTCCGCCGCGGCGAGTTCGCCCATGAGTTCCCGCGCACTACCGGAGTTCGGAGCACCGATGACCGCTGCGAACTTGGGTGAGCCATATCGGAGAGTGATGGCGCCTCCTCCCTCGAGGACTCGATCTCCAATGTGCCTGATCGCGTTCGCCGCCTGCTGCGCACGGGTTACGGCCAAGTCTCCGTTTCGGGCTTGTTCCACGAGCTTGCGGTCGATCACGGCAGGGGTCGGCTCCGGAGTGGTGCCGGGAACCCTCTTCGGCAACGACTCGTGGAGGTCCCACTTCGTCCGCGCGAAGTGCGACAGCCAGGACCGCTGTGTAACCGTCAGACCATTGGTCGCGTCGCTGGCCCTGAGGTACTGCTCGACGCTGAACTTCCCGCACGTTTCGCAATCAAACCAATATCCCCACTCACCTCCGCCGCCTCCGCATTGCCGAAGACACAGCGGACACTGGCGATCGGTGCCGCTCAACGCGGGACTCCATGCTCGTCTTCACGTCCCGCGCCTCGTTCACGCTCGTCTCCGGGAGTCCTCATCTCTCGGTCCTTCCTTACTTGGCCGTTTCACGGCGGCTGACGTCCAGTACAACCACGCTTACCTTGACGCGGTCACGGTCGGCGAGACCTGTCTCTAGACGATCCCGAAGCTCGTCGGGAGTCTTGGGTCGCGGGCCGGACGGTGGAACCGGCGTACGTTCCCGCTCCAACCAAAGTACGAGGTAGATGCCGTATCCGTCCGACTCAGGATCGCGTGCGTATTTCGCCACCAGTTGATCGCTCGCCGCGCTCCAGAGTTTCCGATAGCGGTTCTTCTTGATCTCGACGGGGATGGCGAAACCGCCGTACGAAACACGGATGTCCGCCCGCCTGTCCTCGGCGTAGTTTCCCTCGCGACGGGCGTCCACCCCGGGCGGGAGCTTCGGTCGTAGCGCGTCGAGAAGCCGGTCTCGACAGAAGTTCTCGTGCTTGGGCTGCTTGTCGGCGGAACTGATCGGTTCGTCCCAGAATTGCCGCCACCTGTCGGTGTCTCCATGCCGGAGGTGCTCCCCGATTTCCTCGAACGCGACTGCGACGAAGGCAGTAAGATCGGCGGCGCTCGCGGGCGGTCCGCCGGACAAGTTTCTCTGGACGGCGGCAAGGTTGGGGGTGGCGAATGTCGCGCTGCGGCGCGCTACGATCTGCGCGTCCCCGGCCCGTCGTAGCATCGTCTGCCACGGTTTGAGCGAGGCGTCCGACACCAACGCTTCGAGGGCGGCGACGGACGCATCGTCCGTGCGTGCGGCGAGTCTGCGTGTCCAGCGGTGAATGAGCTGCTCCGCCTTCATTCGGCTCCCGTCCGTCCAGGGGCTCGATCTCTTGGCCTCGCTGACCCACGGTTCGTACCGGCGTCCGACGAGGGTGATCAGAGATCGCAGCTCGCGTGTGCCCGAAGGCATCGGCAGCCGATACCCGTCGTCCGCAGGGGCCAGAAAGTCCACGATGTGGCGTCCGCGCGCTTCCTCTCCTTCCTGCACGAAAGAGACGACGAGCGGTGCGTACTCCACGGGCGATACCAACAGTCCGGCGGAGAGCCACAATGCGCGCTGCGCCACGTCCAGATCGGTATCGATCCGGCGTCGCAGGGCCTCCTCGATCCCGTCCGCCTCCCAGCGAACTCCGGCCCGCAGGAGTTCTCGCAGCGCCAGAATCTGCGGTTCAGTACACTTGGTGGGGAATCCGCGCCACAGCTTAGGAGCCGCGATCCGAGTCACTTTCCGGTAGGCCGGGTCGCGCGCCAGACGCCAGAGATAATGGCAGTCCTCCTTCCTGCGGATCCGAGAGCGGGTGACCTTGACCAGGACTTCGGCGACCAGGTCCGGGTGTGTCTGACGGATTGCGTCGTACCACGCCGGGTGCGCCAGCTGGTTCGGGTTGACGGGCGTGACGTAGTAGATGCCGATGGCCCGGAGGACAGTTGCCGCGTCCCGACCTTGGAGCGCCGTGGATCCGAGCAGGTCGAGCCCCGCGAGCAAAGGAAGCGCGAAGAACGACCTCCGATTGTCCTCGTCGAGCCTGATGATCTCTCGCAGACTCGGCAGGTCGTCCCGCTCGAGTACGCGACGGAACCCGGAAAAGGCCGCCCGAACCATTCCCCGATCTCCATCGAGAAGCCCCAGCAGGCGGGACTCGGGATCCGCGCCGGGTTGGTCGTGGAAGGTGTCGTGGTACGCCGACGCAAGCCGGTCAAGCAATGCTGGCGCGCACTTCCCGTCTGGCAACTGTCCCCGTTGGTCGCGCACCGCTGAAACGACGTCGGCCTTCTCGCGTTCCGCTGCGGTTACGTATTCCGCCGCCTCCTCCCGCACGGTCGTGACGATGGGCTCGGGCGGCGGCATCGCAAGCTGCTCCGCGTCCGTCCGCAGCGCCGGAGATCCTTGGCCCGGTGCGGCGGCACCGAACTCCGCCCATCGGACGCTCCACGCCCAAGGGCGGTAGTTCTCGCGTCCGCCATGCCGACCGAGACCGTTAAGCGCGAGTTGCTTCTGCATGTCGGGACGAGCCGTGAGCCATTCGCGAATCGCCCGGAGTGCCTCGGAGCTTGGTCCCGACACGAACGCCTCGAAACCGATCAACTCCAGCCAGTTGAGGACTCGCTCGGTGTCGGCAACATCCCCGCTGACGCGCAACGCCCGCTGAACCAGCTTGTGCACGACCCGGGACATCGCGTCGTAGGGACCCGTCTCGAGCCATCCCGTCCCCCGCTCGTAGAGTGCGTCGACCAGCGCGGGCGCGTCATCTCCCGTTTTGTCGACGAGCTGACTCCGCCAGAAGAAGCCGTAGGAGCCACCGAGCGGCACGTCGTCGGGGAGCAGGTAGTCCCACACGCTCCCCGGACCGATCTGGTCTGGATAGAGATACCACAGCAGCAGTCCCAGTAGTTCGTGATTGCGGTCCTTCACCCGCCCGCCCCGCAGATCGTCAAGCAGGCTCATCAGGTCTGGGAGGCATGAGGGGTCGTGTTCTCGGCGGCGAAGGAGCGCGCGCAGGGACATGCTCCTTACATGAGATCGCCAAGAGCCATCCCGGACCGTCGCGACCAGTCCCGTATCCAGGGGCAGGGGGACGGAAGTGCGTGACAAGGCGGTGAGCAGCAGATAGGCGACCTCTTGCGTTCCCTCGCTTCGGTCATCTTCCCGGAGATAGGCTGCGAGGATCCCCGGGGTGTACCGGTCGACCAGAGAGGTGAGCGCCGCCTCGGGCCAGTCCCAGACCCTGATCTCGTCGGCGCGTTCGCCGAAGGCGCGTAGCAGACGCTCCCGTTCGTCCTTCGTGAACGCGCCCACGTCGCCGTGCAGCGCCACGCCCACCGGATCGGTTTCGATGAGCGGCGCTCGCGCCGACGAATTGAAGGCGGCCAGCCAGGCGGCGAGACCGCGCAGCTCGGGAACGACGACCCCGTCGAATCCTGCCAAGAGCGCGAGAACGCGGCTCGCCGGTAGCCCCGACTCGATGAGAGTACCCAAGTGCCGGGCGGCCAGGAACTCCGCGATCTGTCGGTGCGCGGGGACTCGTCCTCCATCCGTGTCTGCAACGAACATCGGAGATCGAAGTGCGCGGCGCAGGGCGAATCCGTAGCCGTCCCGCGCGCCGCCACGAACGTCGCCCAACGGCAGCGCCTCGGCGTCGCCGGTCTCGTCCGGCGACGCGTAGTCTCTGTCCGATAGCAGCAGCAGTGCACACAGATGACCGGTCGCATCGAGGGTCTCCTCAACGGATACCGGAGGGGCGTTGCGGTTCGCCGCGCTGTGTTCTTCGTTGTGCTCGCGCACCCACATCTCGCAGGCCTGCGCAAACGTGGCCAGGCGACCGTCGGGCCAATTCCCGTCGCGGACGGCGCGCACCAGCAGTTTGAGCAGGTGGGGGTTGCCGAGCAGTCCGCCCAGACCGCGGTCGCTTGCCTTGGAGAGGAAGGCCTCGGGGTCGCCGCCGCAGAGGCTCTTCGCTATGGCGCGGACCTCTTCATCCCCTAGCGGTTCGAGGTGTAGGATATGTGTCCCCCCGTACCCCGCCGTCGAGACGATCTGCTCGAGGTCGTTGCGGCCGAGCCAGTCGGCGCTGCGGCAGGAAAGCCGAAACTTTGGACTTTGGAGCCGCTGCAGACGGTCCACGATCTCATCAATGGTAGATCGGGCGTCAGGACTGCCCGCGCGGACCTCGTCGAGCCCGTCGATGAACACGTTCTTGCCGCGCCATTCGGGGTGTTGATCGAGACTGCGACGAACGAACCTGCGCGCGGTCACGAGCAGGCCGTCCGGGTCGGCATCGGCTTCCATTTGAAGGGCCGTGGTCTTGCCGGCACCTGGATCGCCCAGCAGGACGTACGAGCGTTCGGACCGGAAGTCTGCCAAAGGGCGTGCTTGGCCGGATTCGCCTCCAACCACGGTCACGTCACGGGAGACAATCGCTGCCCCGGAGTTTGTTCCGCTCATCGCCGTTCCTCCAGCCAATAGCGGGCTGGCTGCGACAGAAACTCGTTCAGCGGCACGCCGCCTTCGCCCCCGACCAGCAGCGTGCGAGTTCTCGGGAACCGTTCCTCGAACGCCCGCAGTCCCCGAGGCCAGCCCCGCCGCCGTCCGGACTTCACCTCGATGCCGAGCACGTGCGGGCCTTGAAAGAGCACGAAGTCGACCTCGTCGGCGCCGTCTCGCCAGTACGCGACGTGCATGGCGGTTTCCAGCGTGTTGTGAAGGTGCGCTCCCACGGCAGTCTCGACGACTTGTCCCCAGAACGTCCGGTCTGCCCGGGCTGCGTCGAACGAGTAGCCGGACAACGCCGTCATCAGACCCGAGTTGAGCGCGAGGAGCTTGGGATTGGACGCCACCCTTTGTACGGCGCTGCCGGAGTAGTTCGGCAGCTGCGTCATGATGCCCGCATCGGAGAGCAGGTCGACGTAGTGTTGGAGCGTCGTCAAGCTGCCGGCGTCCTTCAGCCTCCCAGCGATCGTCTGATACTCGAGGATCTTCCCGGACTCGGGGGCCATCTTCACCAGCTGCCGCATTAGGGAAGGTTTGTCCACGCGGGTCAGGGCAAGGATGTCCCGGTCGAAGATCGGGTTCACGATGGAGGAAGCCATGTAGTGTCGCCACCGCCGAACGTCATCGGCGTGCCGGATGGCGCCCGGATATCCTCCGAAGAAGATGTACTCGTCCAGGGTGACGTCGAACGCCTCCGCCATTTCGGAAAGCGACCAATGCCGAACCGGGAACGACATGAACCGGCCGGCGAGGCTCTCTCCTCTCCCTGTGAGGAGACGCCACGGGGCGGATCCGAGGATCACCACCTTGAGCGGGCAGCCCGCCAGCCGGTCCGCGTCCCACAGGCCCTTCACGGCCGCCGACCAGTCGTTGATGTGCTGGACCTCATCGAGTGCGAGCACGAGGCCGCGGCTGTCTGCCCGCGCGTCCCGCCGGGCGCGCCGCCAGGTGCCCGCGAGCCACCCGACATCGCGCGACGGGGGTCGCGCGGTCGCCGCGTCCGCTCCGGAGATTGCGTCCGGTGCCGAGAGGGAGGTCCTGTGCCCAGAATCCGCACTGTCGAGAGCGATGTAGCGGCTGCGGAGCCCCAGTCCCCGTAGCCTGCGCAGCGCCTGTCGCACGAGGGTCGTCTTGCCGGACTGGCGCGGACCGGTGACGGCCACGATGAGCGGAGGGCCGCTCTCGTCCGTCAGCTCTCGTACAAGTTGCGCCACATGCGGGCGTTCGAAGGCCTTCATGTTCGTAATAGTAATTCGATACGCTAATTTTCACAACTAATTACACATCTCCGTGCCGGGCCGTTCTTGGTCACCGCCGCGACGGATGACGGCGCAAGGAGGACATCGGATCTCTCTGCGGATCGCTGACCCTTCAAGGGGTGAAACGGTTACCTTCGGTGTCCGGCAAGAGAGAGGCGGTGGGCTACGGGGGCGGCCACGGACCAGCCGACGTGAACGAGAGAGGACCGGAGGCATGGAAGGCGATGACGGCGGCGGGATCCTCGCCAGAGTCGTGTTGCGAAACTACAGGAGCATCGCGGCGTGCGATGTGCGTCCGGCTCCGCTCTCCATCCTCGTCGGCCCGAACGGGGTGGGGAAGAGCAACTTCGTGGACGCGCTT
The DNA here is from genome assembly GCF_965216145.1 of Candidatus Palauibacter sp. Classification (GTDB taxonomy): domain Bacteria; phylum Gemmatimonadota; class Gemmatimonadetes; order Palauibacterales; family Palauibacteraceae; genus Palauibacter. The sequence goes on along the minus strand of NZ_OZ244149.1, from coordinate 414,226 downwards.
CGATTCGTCGCCGATGCGCTCCGCTTCTCTCTCGAACACGCGTTGCAGTCCCGAGGGGGGATCGCGGAAGTGAGGAAGCGATCCGCCGGGCGTCCGCGCCACGCGGGAATTCGTGTCGATCTCCGGCTGCCCGAAGGCAGTGTGTCGTACGCGTTCGAGATCGCAGCGAAGCTGAAGGGCGCCTACGCGATTAGGCGCGAGGTGTGCCGACTGCGCTCTCGTAGTGTCGATGAAGCGTACGGCTACGAGGTTCGCGATGGTCAGGTGGTCAGCAGCTCATTCCCGTCCATGCGATCCGCGAGCGACCGGCTGTATCTGGTCGCGGCGTCTCACCTGCCGGAGCTGCGGCCTGTCTATGACGCCTTGTCCGGAATGGCGTTCTACAACTTCAACGTTGACGCGATCCGTGCGCCCCGGCCATCGACACCGGAAAGCATCCTCCTCCGCGACGGCGCCAACCTGGCGGAGATCTTCTCGGGGCTCGACCGGGCGTCGCGTGAGGAGATTGTGCGCTATCTCGCGGCCATCGTGCCGGGGATCACGGATGTGGACACGCACTTGGCAGGGCGGCGGCGGACGCTCCGATTCTGGCAGGATGCGCCGTCGTCCGACCGGCGCTGGAAGTTCCCCCCCAGCGCGATGTCCGATGGAACGCTGCGGGTGCTCGCCACGCTCGTAGCCACGCGGCAATCCCGCATTCCCGGCGGGAGAGCGCCAAGCGTCGTGGGTCTCGAGAAACCGGAGACCGTCCTCTATCCAGCGGCGGCGGAGGCGCTGCTGGAAGCGCTGCGCGGGAGTAGCCGCAAGGTCCAGATACTCGCCACAAGCCACGGAGCCGATCTCCTCGACAACTTCGCGGTTCCGCAGGATGGCATCCTGCCGGTGGCGACCGAGGACGGCGATACGTGGATCGGTCCGCTCGACGACGCTGCAAGGTCCGCCATCGACGCACGTTCCTTCACCGCCGGAGAACTCTTGCGGATGGACCAGCTTCAGCCGGATCCGCGCGCGGCGAAGATCGGGAGGGTGAATCTCTGGAGTGGCATGGCGGAAGCCGCATGATCGTTGAGACTTGCCGCGCCATCGAAGCGTTGCTCGAGTGAACGAGCAGCTGGCGGACGCGGCCCCCGGCCCCGCACTTCCGGATTCCAGGGATTCCGTCGTGGTGCGCTCGGATCTCGTGCGGACGCTCGATCTGGATCTCGTCGGTCCGGGGCCGGAGGACGAGCACGCCGACGAATGTCTGCCCGGCCGGGAGCGGCCCTCTCTGTGGTATCTCACCGGGTTCCTCGTGCCAACGGACACGCCCGCCGAGTTCCGTGCGGACGACGACGGGGACGACGACTTCGAGGCAGAGGTGCCCGAGGATCAGGGCTTGGCCGAGGAGTCCACCGAGGACCGCAAGGCGGCCCGGAAGAGCTTCTATCCGTCCTCGATGGGTCTCAGCGTGCTCGTGCGACAGGAAACACGGAGCCTCCGGGTCACGGTGAGCTGGGGCGATTACGCGCGCTCGAAGGAGAAGGACGGCGAGGGCAGGGAGGTTGAGGTATGGCAGCGGACGCCGCACTCTCGTGAGATCGTGCTGGCGCTTGACGGCGACGAGACAGGGAAGAGTCATCCCGTGCCTGAGTCGAACGGTCTGTCGCTATTCGTGAGGGAACGCAGCGTCCCGACGAAGACCCTCGGTGGGAGGATCGAGCCCGGCACGCGCGCGGTGTCGGTGTTCCTGGCGAACGGTCGCACCCCCGCAGCCGAACGTCGCGATGCCGACACGGCCTACGCCTTCCAGGCCGTGATCGCGGTGGAGTCCGATGCCCCCTTCCATCCTCGGCCGGATATGAGCGCCCGCACGGACCAGGAGTGGGACGACCGGGTGGCCGATCTGCATTACGCCGACACCCCCGCCTACGCCACCGGGCACGGGGTCGCCACGGACTGGGCGGTGGAGGAGGGCGAGTGCCGGAAGGTGTGGACGACATGGATCGGGCGCGCTCAGGTCGAAGCCACGAGACCGAACGAGGTGTCCGGCGTCGAACTCTCCATGGATGCGCTGGGCTCCTTGGGCGACGGCGAGGCCGCCACGGCGGCCCTGTCCCCCCTCGTGTCGGAATACCGGCGCTGGATCGACGAACGGCGGGCGGGGAGCGGCACACTCGCGGAGGAGCGTCGGGCGACTGCGGAGGAGCTGCTCAATCAGGCAGGTCAGGCCGCGGATCGCATGGAGCGCGGAATCGAGGCGCTCGCCGGGGACCCCGACGCGCTGGACGCCTTTCGGCTGGCGAACCGGGCGGTCGGGAAGGCGTTGGCGCGGCGCGGAGTCAAAGGCGAACTCGGGTGGCGACCCTTCCAGCTTGCCTTCCTGCTGCTGAACCTCCCGGGCATGGTCGATCCTGCTGACCCGGATCGCGAGACGGTCGATCTCCTCTTCTTCCCCACGGGCGGCGGCAAGACGGAGGCGTACTTGGGGCTGGCCGCCTTCGCGATGGTCCTCCGCCGGCTGCGGAATCCCGGCGACGAGGGACGCGCCGGGGCCGGCGTGAGCGTCATCATGCGCTACACGCTGCGTCTCCTCACGCTGGACCAGATGATGCGGGCCTCGAGTCTCGTGTGCGCGCTGGAACTGGAACGGGAAGCGGACCCCGCCCGCTACGGGACGTGGCCGTTCGAGATCGGGCTGTGGGTGGGGAAGGCCGCCACCCCGAACCGGATGGGCCGCAAGGGAGACAACCGGCCGGACAGCGCCCGCGGTAAGACGCTCCGGTATCGCGCCAACTCGCGGCACAACCCCGCCCCGATTCCGATCGAGAGCTGCCCGTGGTGCGGAGCAGGGTTCGACGGCGACTCGTTCTCGCTCGAGCCCAACGCCGACCAGCCGCGCGAACTCCGCGTCGTGTGCCTGAACTACGAGTGCGATTTCTCCGGCGGCCGCCCGCTCCCGATCATCGCCGTGGACGAGCCGCTCTACCGGAGGCTCCCGGCGTTCCTCATCTCGACCGTCGACAAGTTCGCGGCGCTGCCGTGGGAGGGACGGTCGGGCGTCCTTCTGGGCGGGGCCGTCCGGTACGGCCCGGACGGCTTCTACGGAGGCGCCGATCCGGGCGTGGGGAGGCCGCTCCAGGCACCGCTCCTTCCGCCCGACCTCATCATCCAGGACGAACTTCACCTGATCTCCGGTCCGCTCGGGACGATGATGGGACTCTACGAGACGGCCATCGAGGCGCTCTGCACACTCCGGGACGGAGAGCGCCTCCCGAGGCCCAAGATCGTCGCCTCCACGGCCACGGTGCGACAGGCGGGCGACCAGGTGCAGGCGGTGTTCGCGCGGCACGATACGCGGGTGTTTCCGCCCCCGGGGCCGGACCGGCGCGACTCGTTCTTCGCGAGTACCGCGCCCGCGTCGGAGGTTCCGGCCAGGGTCTATCTGGGCATCGCGGCGGCCGGCCGGAACGCGAAGTTCCTCTTCCGCCGCGTCGTGCTCGCGCTCATGGCCGGCGCCGCCCACGCCTACCGAGAGGCCGGGGGTCGCGGCAACGAAACGAATCCCGCCGACCCCTACATGACGCTGCTGGCGTACTTCAACAGCCTGCGCGAACTGGGTGGAGCGCGCCGGCTGCTCGAGGAGGAGGTGCGGAACACGCTCAAGAAACGGGGCGGCCGAAGGCGGATCGGCGAGCAGCGCCGGCTGTTCCGGGACCGGCATTTCCGCGACGAGGTCGTGGAGCTGACGTCGCGGGAATCCACGAGCGCCGTGGCGGAGGCGTACCAACGGCTCGGCCGCGGCTTCCACGAGGAGAGGCCGGTCAACTGCGCGATCGCGACGAATATGATCTCCGTCGGGCTCGACGTGTCCCGGCTCGGACTCATGGTCGTGTGCGGCCAGCCGAAGACGCACTCGGAGTACATTCAGGCCACCAGCCGCGTGGGCCGCGATCCGCGCAGACCGGGGCTCGTGGTGACGCTCCTCAACGTCCACAAGCCACGCGACCGCTCCTACTACGAGCGGTTCCGCCACCATCACGAGACGTTCTACCGGCGGGTGGAGGCGGGCAGCGTGACGCCATTCTCGGCGCGGGCGCTCGACAGGGGCTTCGCCGGGGCGCTCGTCGCGCTCGCCCGGCACTCGAACCCGGCCCTGACGCCCCCGCTCGGCGTCCAATCGATCGCCGCCGCTCGCAGCCAGCTCGAGGACCTGCTGAGCGACACGTTTCGGGAACGGGTGGACAGCCAGCCGATCAAAGACCCCGAGGACCGCCGCGAACGCCGGGACAACGTGCGGGGACGCGTCGTGGATCTACTCGATTCGTGGCTGGCCGTGCTGGACGGTTACCGGGCGAACGGCGTCGAACTCCAGTACCAGCGTTACGAGAGCCGCCGCCACCGAACCCCGAGACCCCTGCTGCGCCACATTCTGGAATCGGAGGAAAGACCTCACCACCGGAAGTTCCGGGCGAACCGCTCGCTCCGCGATGTGGAGCCCGAAGTGCAGGTGTACGTCAGGGATCCCGGCGACACGGGGAGATCCGCGTGAGCGTCGGCGGCCGGGGCCAGATTCGGCGCAGCCAGATCATTACGACCTACGGCCCGGGTGCCTTGATCGATCTGCCGCGGGATTCGGCGATCGTCGCCGGGCTGGAGGCGTGGCCGGGCCCGGGCCAGTTGCAGGAACTGAACGAGCCTCGCCTTGAGCGCAGGCTGCGCGACATGACCGGCGTCGCGGCCCCGCGGCTCTACGCTCCGCCGACCCGCGACGAGAGCGAGTTCTGGCGGAAGTCGCCGCCGGGGATTACCGCGTGGAGGTTTCCCGCTTGGTTCGTCGTGCAGGTCGATGAGGATTCCCGCCCGCTCGTCCACCGCGACGCCCTCGACGAGAGGCGACGCTACGGCGGGAAGCCGACCGTCGCGACCCGCTTCGTGCGAGCCTGCCCCAACGGCCATGTGGACGACATCCCGTGGTCGGACTTCGTGCATCGGGGAAGGGCCGACCATGTCCCGCGGCTCACGCTCGAGGAGAGCGGCGCCACGGGTGAGTTGGGTAACCTCTGGGTCCGCTGTGGGTGCGGGAAGTCACGCAGGATGTCCGAGGCCGCCGACATCAGCACCAAGCCCCTTGGCGCCTGCCGCGGGGCGCGGCCGTGGCTGGGACCGCACGCGGCGGAGGACTGCGGGGTGCCCAGCCGTCTCCTGATCCGCACGGCCACGAATGCGTACTTCCCGATGGTCGTTCGGGCCCTTTCGCTTCCTGAGCGAGGGGATGCACTGGATCAGGCGGTGAACGACCTGTGGGATGATCTCCACATCGTCGATGACGCCGACGACCTTCGAGTCTTGAAGAAGAAGCCGACCGTCGCGCACGCGCTGGCCGGTTTCGAGGACGACGAAGTCCTGGAGGCGATCCAACGCCGCAAGTCCGGCTCGACGCAAACCGCGGCATCCGTCAAGAGCGTCGAACTGGACGCTCTGCTCAATGTGGAGGAGGGCTACGGCGACGACGTGCCCATCAACCTCGACTTCCACGCGCGAAAGCTCCCGGGCGGATACCGCTCCGAGCGCTTCCCCGGGCTGGCGACCGTCGTGCAGGTACATCGGCTGCGGGAAGTCTTGGCCTTGGCGGGGTTCACGCGGCTCGAAGCGCCCATGCCGGACATCGACGGCGAATACCGGGACGATGTGAAGCGGGCGGACCTCGCGATCGATCCGTCGTGGTTCCCCGCCGTGGAGAATCGCGGCGAAGGCGTGTTCCTCCACCTCGCGTCCGACGCCGTGCGGGCGTGGCGGGCCCGGCTCGGCGTCAAGCGACGGCTGGCGGACCTTGAGCGAGGACACGGCGCGTGGGCTGAACAGCGGAAGAACAGCCAGCCGTTCCCCGGCGGCCCCTACGTGATGCTTCACACGCTGTCGCACCTGCTCCTCCAGTCGCTCTCCATGCACTGCGGATACCCGGCCGCCTCGATCCGCGAGCGCATTTATGTCGACGCCCGAGGCGAGCGGTACGGGCTATTGCTCTACACGGCGAGCCCGGACGCCGAGGGCACGCTGGGCGGGCTGGTACAGCAGGCCCGAGACATCGAGATCCACTTGGAGCGGGCCCTGGAAGCGGCCGAACTCTGTTCGAACGACCCCGTCTGCGCCCAGCACCGGCCCTCGGTCAGTGTGGAGGACCGATTGCTCCACGGTGCCGCCTGTCACGGATGCACCCTCATCGCCGAAACGTCGTGCGAGATGTGGAACGACTACCTCGACCGGGCCCTCGTCGTCCCGACCCTGGACGTGCCCGACGCCGCCTTCTTCGAGCCCGCGGCGGCGCAGGGTCCGGCTTGAAGGGAGGGCTGGCCGCGGCATGATCCGAGACCTCACGGCGCTGCCGACGCATCTAAGAAAGCGGCTTGCCCAGGCATTGGACTCAGGTCGGTTCATCGCGCCGTACTCGCCGGTGTCGCTGCAATCCGTCTTGGGCAGGGCCGACGAGAAGATCCTCGGGGCTCTCCGTGAACTGGCGGACATGGGCATCGCCGGTCGCGCCGCCGCGAACTGGCTCCGAGCGCTCGATGCGGCGGCGGAACCCGCCGGCCGTCCCGATCTCGTGTGGTCCGGCCCCGAAGTGGAGGGAGTTCCGGCCAGAGACACCCGGCGGGTCTACGAGGAGCTGTTCATCTCAGCCCGCCGGTCACTCTGGGCCGTGAGTTACGCCTACTTCGACGGCCCGCGCGTCTTCGATCTGCTTGCAAAGCGGATGGAGGTGATCCCGGAACTCCGTGTCACTCTGCTCCTCAACATCGACCGCGGTCGCCACGACACCAGCAGTCCGGGCGACGTCGTTCGCCGCTTCGCGGATCGATTCTGGAAAAGGGATTGGCCGGGCAGGGTAAGACCCGCGGTCTTCTACGATCCCCGCTCGGTCGATCCCGACGCTCCCGGGATCCTACACGCCAAGGCGGTCGTGGCGGACGACAAGCGCGTTTTCGTCACGTCGGCGAACTTCACGGCCGCCGCCCTCGACCACAACATCGAACTGGGCCTCCTCGTCCGCGACCGCCCCCTCGCCCTCAGCGTCGTCAAACACCTCCAGGGCCTGATAGACCATAAACTGCTGCGACCGCTGCCGATGGAGTAGCTACGGCTTTGCGCATGCGGATGGAACAGAACGGCAGATCTCGAGTACGTTCCGAGCTGCCATGAAGCACAGACCCGTCGGCTTCGGAGGACTTCAAGCGGTCAGCTCGCGGCGTTCAACGTGCCGCACCGCGAACCGAACTTGTGGCGGGAGCGGATCTATCGAGAATCACCGCGATAGGGGACTAAAATGGGATGGGACAAGAACCCGCATCTTCTCGATAGAGGGTCAAGAATGCTCGAGGAGCGCCTGACACAGGCGATCAACATATTAGCATCATTGGGCGTCAAGGTGCATTCAACCGGTCGCCACCGATCCGCTCAGCGCAAAATGGAGGTGTTCAATCAGGGGAAATTGTTGGATCTGACAGACGACGGTCAACGGGTCAAGCTGGAGGCCGCCGACCGGACTGCGTTCGAGACGGTCCTCATCGCCTCTGCGGCATACCGATCACGGCTCACTGAGACGCCATTCACCATCGAGAGACTGCAAATGATGATGAAGGATCATAGTCGCGCTCGAGACACGCAGTTTGAACTGATGTTGGGAGCAATGTTCACGTTGGGCGGCGTCGATGTCACCTCAGGAGAACCGGATCTTCGCATCGAGTACGGGGAGGAGGTAGTTGGCGTGGCGGCAAAGCGGGTCGAGAGTCTAAGAGACGATAAAATAAAGAGGCGCGCTAGGGAAGCGGAGCGCCAGATTCGCGGCTCGGGGCTTCGCGGTTGGATCGCCATCAACCTGGACACGAGGTTTTCGAACGTGGATCCCACGGTGCCCGAAAAGGCACTGTTGAAGGAGGTCAACGATCTTTTCAGTAATGTCGCAGAGGTAATAAGGACTAACACTGACGGCGGCGATGTCATCGGCATAATGCTTTACGGCTACGCGACCGTGTGGGAACAACATACCAGCGCTGAAGCGCCGCGATACAGAACGGCGATATTCCAGCGTCGCGAGCCTTATGCCGAGGATGATCATCAGTTCGCCGAAACGTTCTTCCGCGCTTTGGATGACCGTTGGGATCGGAGTGTGGCGACGATATGGAGCAGGGACTACGCATGGCGGATGTAGAACGTCAGTGTGCTCTGCGCTGTTCGGGGACCATGCGTTAGGAGATCTAAGGTTCGGGCATCGTCCGTTTCAAGTACTGGTCGAACAGCGGCACGGTGAAGGCCGTGTCGCCGTGGGCCGGGCTGTAGATCATCCCCTTCTTTATCAGGTTCGAGCGCGTGGGTGCGACCCTCTGGACGAGGCGGCCCATGGCGTTTGCGATTTCTCCCGAACGGTGCGGACCCGGCCCGAGTTCACCCATGGCGCGGAGGTAGCGTCGCTCGAAGGGCGTCGTGCGCTCGAAGCGAACCCGGAAGAAGGTGTTGTCGAGTTCCCCGATCGCGACAGGGGAGGCTGACTCCACATCGGAGCGCGTCACGGTTGGACCGTCGGCGACCGTCCAGCAGGCGCTGCCCCATTCCTGAAGGAAATAGGGGTATCCATCCGTGATTCGCAGGATTTCCTCAAGCGCGTCGGAGGAGTAGGCGGCTCCGAGACGGTTCGCGGGCGCCTCGAGCGCCTGCCTGGCGGCGTCGCGGGGTAGCGGACCGATCTCGGGGAAGGCGAACATGCGCTCGGCGTAGGACTTCGCGACGCCGACGTGGCCCACGAGCTGGGGCAGACCGGATCCGATGAGGGCGACCGGCAGCTGGCGTTGTGCGACCCGGTGCAGGGCGGAGATGAGCGCGCCGAGCTGTTGCTCCTTCACGTACTGTATCTCGTCGATGAACAGGACGAGCACCGTCTTGCGGGCGCGCGCCGCCTCGCCCGCGACCTGAAGCAGCGCGGCGAGGTCGGTGTCCAGGTCCCCGCTGTCCGCGACGCCCTCTTCCGCCTCCAGATCGACCGAAAAAGTGATGTCCTCGTAGCTGACCTTCATCGCGCGGACGAACCCGGCGAGCGACCTCCGCGCCTTTCTGGCCAGCTCCCTGGCGTGGGCGCTGCGGCTCAGCCGTATGAGAGCGGAGTTCAGCGGTCCCGCGAGCGCCGCCGGGAGGGACCGGTCCTCGGGCGCCTCGATCAACGCGCACTCGAACTCTCGCTTCTCCGCATCATGAAGGATCCGGTTCAGGAGAACCGTCTTCCCGACTCCGCGCAGGCCGACCATGAGAAGACTCTTGGCCGCGAGGCCGCCGCGCAGCCGGTCGAGCGCGATTTCGGCGTCCTCGATCAGCGCATCGCGCCCCACGAGTTCGGGAGGGGGCGTGCCTGCTCCGGGTGCGTACGGGTTCGTTCGCCGGTCCATTTATATCAAAGTTATCTCGGTTTATCTCGATAAGCAACGATGTGATTCGATGAGGTTCGTCAGTTCATCAACCGTGAATCCAAGAAAGAGGTCAGCCGCCGAGGGCGGGGCCAGCCAGCGGCCGCAGGTCGGGACGGTCCTGCGGATCGAGTTGGCGGAAGTGGTGCCGCAGTTCGAGCGCCGCGTTGATCGCCGCCCGCAGGTGATCCTGGGATGACCACGGTTCGCCTCCGAGAACTCCCCTCAGCCAGCCTTCCACGTCGGACCAGCGCCAGAACCGGTACCGGTCGTGAGGGTTGTTGAGGGGCGCCGGAAATCCGCCCGGCCCGCGCTTTCCATTCACCCACAGCCGGACGCACTCGCGCGAGCGTCCGATCCGGGCCGCGATTTCGGACATCGACACGAGATCGAGGTCTGCGATCCGAGCCACCCGGAGACCATCGACCGATTCGGCATCGGCGATCGCCGAGGAGATCGCCTCGTAAAGGCTCGCTGCCTTGCGGCTGAAGTCCATGACCGGGATTCCGACGGTGGTTCCGATCAGCGCGTCGTCGCAGCCGGCTTCGTAGAGGGCATCGAACACGTCCGGGTCGTGGATATCCACTCCCTCGACGATCAGCGTAAAGCTATGGGTCGTCATTTCTTTACTTCCTCTCCTCCTCCGTGAGGGCAGCGGCGCACGGTCTCCCACAGATCTCTGGAATAGTCGCCAGGGTTCCGCGGCGTGGAAGCGATAAACTTCCGGCAGGCACCCCTGCCGGTCGCCGGGCAGTACATCACGCCCCAGCTATGCCCGGAGGATTTCGGTATGACCGTCCACCCGGCTTTGCGGGCGATGGCCAGCGCCTTCTCGATGTCTTTCTTCGGATGCCTCCGGAGCCTGATCATGCCCCACGGTGTTGCGTCGTGTCAACATCGTATCAACCGGCACCCGCGGGCGAATGGCGTGGTTCAAGCGGTCTGGTAGACGATCCGACCTTCTCGCAGCGCCGGTTTGATGACTAGCGCGTGCGTGTCCTTGTATCGCTCCACATCGTCAGGGGTTACAACGACGATGTCGACTGCGGCCGCGACACCGTACAGCTCTTCGTAGATGTCCCCCATGACGTCCCAGTTGTTGTCGCACTGCTTGACGACGAGGAGATTGACATCGCTGTGAGGGCCCATCTCGCCCCGGGCGGCAGAGCCGAACAGGATGACTTTCTCGGGTTGAGAAGCGGCGACGATTCGCCGGACGATATCGTCCGGCGTCGCGCCATCGAGCGAACGCGCAGCACCCTGTGTCGCTGGTTCCTTCGCGTCAGGCATTCTCGCCTCCACCGAGCCGTTCACGGCCGCGCACAGGCTTCGTGAGCGCGTTCCGAACAAGATAACAGGACTGCGGGCGTGACGGGCGGAAGGTGGTCGTCATGAGGCGGAGCGGCGCGCGAGCCAGCCGTCGAGGCTCAGGCGGTCGTGTTCGAACAGGAGAAGGACGATGACAAGCAGCAGCGTCCGCGGGATCACGTGTGCGGTGAAGACGTAGAGCGGTTCGGCGAGCAGGTGGCCGAATGTGACGAGGATGAGGACGCCGCCCAGTCCCAGCGCGGCGATCCGGCGCTGCCAGCCGACCATCATCAGCGCCCCGCAGGCCAGTTCCACGAACGGGATCGCGACCCCCGTGGCCCACAGCGACCAAGCGGGGAGAAACGTGTCGGCGTAGGCCTCCACGAACATGCCGCGCGCGTGCTGGAGAGCCCCGAGTTCGAACACTTTCCAGAACCCGGCCATGAAGAAGATGAGGCCGAGGATCGTCCGGGCCACGAACGCGGCCCAGCTCCTCGGCGTGAGCGTCTCTCCCGCCTTCGGCTCTGAGTTCATCAGTCGAAAGTAGCCGGATCTGGCCCGACCGGCGACGAATCCGGGTTCTCTTGCGTCCCGCTTCGAACCGACTAGATTTGCGAGCCCATTCTTCGGTTTTTATTCGGTCATTTTTCGGGGATTATATGGACTACAGCGCCGGGGGGACGTGTCGCCCCTCGTCAGAAGCGGGACGTAACGAGGGTCGCGGGAGCCGGATGGCGCTCTGCCTCTGGTGGCCTGGGTTCGAACTGGAGCTGGAGCGGGTCCGGACGCCGCAACTCGTAGACCAGCCGCTTGCGCTGCCGACGCCGGGGGACCGGCGCCGAATCGAGATGGGGTGCGCGCTCGCGGCTTCGTCCGGGGTCGAGCCCGGGATGATCGTCTCGCAGGCGGTTGCGCTCTGTCCAGCGCTCGTCCTCTGCGAGCCGGACCCGGATTTCCATGACGCGGCGCGCGACCGGATTATGGGGATCCTTCGTCTGTGGAGTCCGGTCGTCGAGGGGTCGTCGGATCGGGGGCGGCTGTTCGTGGGGGTCGACGGGCTCGAACGTCTGTACGGCCCGCCCGCCCGGCAGATCGCGGGACTCCGGGCGCGGCTTGAGACGCTGTCGCCGTGGCTCGCGTCGAGCGTTCGGGTCGGCTATGCGCCGGGGAAGTTCGCGGCCTGGGTCGCGGCGCGGTCCGCGGAGCCCGCCCGGGCTGCGGGGTCGGCGAGTTCCGCGCGGCCGGCCGCGACCGTCTGCGTGGCGCCAGCCGATCTGGCCGCGTTTCTCGCGTCGCAGCCGATCGAGGTGCTGCCGGTGTCGCCGCGCATGGTCAAGCGGCTGCGGCGGCTCGGGGTCGGGCGGCTCGGGCGCCTGGTGCGCATGCCCGAGCAGGCGCTCGTGTCGCAGTTCGGGGCCGACGGGCGCCGGGCGCTCGCCTGGGCGCGGGGGGAGCGCATCGACCGGGTGCTGCCGGAGGCGCCGGCCCGGCCGATCCGCGTCGCGCTCGACTTCCCGAGCCCGATCGGGCAGCTCGAACTGCTGCACGCCGCGCTCGATCGGCTCATCCATCGCGCCCTCGAGCATCCGCGGCGGCGAGGCAAGAGCGTCCGCGGCCTCAGGGTGTCGGCGAGCCTCGAAGACGGCGGCTCCTGGTCCATACGCGCGATTGCACGGGAACCCACGAGCGAGCCTGAGCGGCTCGGGGCGTTTCTGCGCTCGCGGATCGCGCTCGACCGGCCCCGGCGTGCGGTCGAGACGCTGCGGCTCGAGTTGTTCCGCTTCGGCCCGGCGAGTGCGCAGGCCGGGCTCTTCGACCCGAGGGAAGGCGCTCCGCATGTGCTCGGGTCACTGGAGACGCGGAACGGCGAGCTTCTGCCGCCGTTCAGGCGCGCGGCGCGCCTGCTGCGGCTTCGGCTCGGCGGCGCCGCGTTGTACCGCGTGCTCGAACTCGAACCGGAGTCACGTCTGCCCGAGCGGCGGCACGCGCTCATGGAACTGGCCTGAGCGGCCCGTGGCGACGAGGCCGAAGCCGCCCGCGGGGAAACTGCGCCCGCTCAACCGGCCGCGTCCGGTGCGGGTCCGGCTCGGCGGCGCCGGCGTGCCCGTGAGCCTCGAGATCCGGGGCCGCTGGCGGCGGATCGGCGCGGTTCTCGACCAGTGGCGGATCGATGACGAATGGTGGAGGGAACCGATCTCGCGCGCCTACTTCTCGATCGTGATCGAGACCGGCGCGCAGCTCACGGCCTACCACGATCTGATGCTGGATCGCTGGTTCCTGCAGCCGGAGTAGGTGCCGTGGACGCCCGGCCGCCCCTGGACGACTACGTCGAACTGCATGCGCACTCGGCCTACTCCTTTCTCGATGGGGCGTCGCGGCCCGAGGAACTCGCGGCGCGCGCGCTCGAACTGGGTTATCCCGCGCTGGCCCTCACCGACCACGACGGGTTGTACGGCTCGATGGAGTTCGCGCGCTTCGCCCGGGCCCACGGACTGCAGCCGATCACGGGCGCCGAACTCACCCTCGTCCCGCCATTCGCCGCCGCCGAACGCACCGAAGGACATGGGGGAGGCGCCGGAGACGTTCCCGCGGGAACGTCCAGAGGCCGCGCGATGGCTGAACGGGCGGCGGAAACGGGCGACTGCCACGTCACGGTGCTGGCGGAGAATGCGGCGGGGTATGCAAACCTGTGCCGGCTCATCACCCAGTCACATATGGAGAACCCGCGCGGGGAGCCCCGGCTCGACCTCGACGCGATTCTCGAGCGGTGCGAGGGGCTCATCCTCCTCAGCGGGTGTCGCCGCAGTCCGCTCCTCGCGGCGCTCGAGCGGGGGAGGGACGAGGCCGAGCGGCTGGCCGGCCGCCTGCGCGACGCGTTCGGCCCCGGCAACCTCTTCGTCGAACTGCAGAACAACGCGGTCCACGGCGACCTCGCGCGCGGCCGGGCGCTGGGGGCGCTGGCCGACCGGCTCCGCATCCCCGTCGTGGCCACGGGCAACGTCCACTACCACGTCGCGGACCGGCACCGTCTCCAGGACATCCTGGTCGCGATCCGGAACCGGACGACGGTCGACGATTCGCACGCGCTCCGCCGTGCCAACGCCTGTTTCCACCTCGCCTCGCCCCGGGAGATGCAGTGGCGCTTCGCGTCGCGGCCCGACGCGCTCCGCAACACGCGGGCGATCGCCGAGCGCTGCCGGGCGTTCGACCTCACGGCCGACCTCGGCTACCGCTTCCCCGACTTCAAGGGGAGCGGCTTCGCCCCCGCCATGCGCGTGCTCCACCATGTGTGCCGAAGGGCGTTCGAGATCCGCTATCCCCTCGGCAGCCGATACCGACGAGAGGCGGAAGAACGGCTCGCCACCGAACTCGCGCTCGTCGACCGCCACGGGTTGGCAGGATTCTTTCTCGTCTATCACGACATCCTCGAACTGGCCCGGGAGGTCGCGCACCGCGTGCGGGGCGACTCGATGCCGCGTCAGTTGCTTCCCCCCGGCCGCGGCCGGGGATCTTCCGTCTCCTCCATCATCTGTTATCTGATCGGGCTCTCCCATGTGGACCCGATACAGACGAACCTCTTCCTCGGCCGCTTCCTGAACGACGCCATGGAGAGTGTCCCGGACATAGACATCGACTTTGCGCGCGACATTCGCGAAGAACTGATCCTCGCGGTCTATGAACGCTACGGGTACGATCATGTGGGGCTCGTGTGCACCTTCCCCACCTATCGCACGCGCTCGATCGTGCGCGAACTTGGCAAGGCGCTCAGTCTGCCTGCCGGCGATATCGAGAAGCTGGCCAAGCTCGCCGAGCCGGGAGAGGGCGGGTTCATGGCGGAGCTCGAACGGATCCCCGGCCTCGAGGCGCGCGCGAACGCGCGGATCTGGCAGGTCTTCGCAGAACTGGCCGAGGAGATCAAGGGGCTTCCGCGCCACATCTCCCAGCATGTGGGCGGGATGATCATCTCGAGCCGGCCCTTGGTGGAGATCGTCCCGCTCGAACCCGCCGCCTGGGAAGGGCGCGTCCTCTGTCAGTGGGACAAGGACTCCTGCGACGACGCGCGCTTCATCAAGATCGACTTCCTCGCGCTGGGGATGATGTCGCTCGTCGAGGAGGCGGTGGAGACGATCCACGTGCGCCACGGCGAGATCCCCGATCTTTCCCGCATCGACTATGAAGACGAGAAGATCTACGACCGCATCTGTTCGGGAGATACGGTGGGTCTCTTTCAGGTCGAGAGTCGTGCCCAGATCCAGATGCTGCGGCGGGTGCGGCCCCGGAATCTGGCCGACCTCGCGGTGCAGGTCGCGATCGTCCGGCCGGGTCCCATCGTCGGTGGGGCGGTGAACCCCTACGTCCGGCGGCGCGAGAAACTGCGCGCGGACCCGGACTACGTCATCCCCTACGACCATCCTCTGCTCGAGGAGGCGCTCGGCGAGACGCTGGGCGTGATCATCTTCCAGGATCAGGTGCTCCAGGTGTGCAGGGCGCTGGCGGGCTTCAGCGACGGGCAGGCCGAGGGGCTGCGGCGCGCCATGAGCCGCAAGCGCTCGCGCGAGGCGCTGCTCCAGTACTGGGAGGCGTTCCGCGACGGCGCGGCGGGGAAGGGGGTCGACGGCCCGACCGCGAAGAAGGTCTTCGAGCAGGTCGTCGCCTTCTCGGAGTTCGGGTTCCCGAAGTCGCACGCGGTCGCGTTCGGGCTCCTCGCGTTCCAGTCCGCGTGGCTCCGCGACCGCTATCCGACCGAGTACTACGTGGGGCTGTTCAACAACCAGCCGATGGGGTTCTACTCGCTCGACGCGATCGGGCGCGACGCGCGCCGGCACGGGGTCGGCGTGCGGCTGCCGGACCTGAACGCGAGCGAGGTCGCGTGCACCGCCGAGGGGGTCGACGTCCGCATCGGGCTCGGCATGGTCCGCGATCTGGGGACCGAGGTGGCCGAACTCGTCGTGGCCGAGCGCGCGCACAGTGGGCCGTTCACGTCGCTGCCCGATTTTCTGCACCGCACCCCGGCCACCCTCAAGCGGGCTGCGATCGAGAACCTGATCTGGGTCGGCGGGCTCGATTCGCTGGGGATCGAACGCCGCGACCTGCTGTGGCAGACGGGGCTCTGGCTGGGCCCGGAAGCCGAGACCGGAACGGAGCGCCGGCGCCGGGAACTCGCGACGAGCGCCGCGGGACTGGGCGGAGACGCGCCGCCGGTACGGGGCCGGCGGAGCACCGACCGCTCGGATCAGGGCCAGATCGAACTCGCGCTCGACGACCCCTACGCGGACCTCCGCTTCGGGGACACGCACGACATGGAGAAGATGATCGCGGAGTACCGCATCCTCTCCTTCGCCGCCTCACAGCATCACCCGTTCGCGCTCGTGGGCGACCACCTGCCCGAGCGTACCGTCTCCTCGGCGCGCTTCGCCGACATCCCCAACGGGAGCGAGGTCCGGGTGGCGGGGATCGTGGTGGCCCGCCAGCGCCCGCATACGGCGAAGGGATACATCTTCATCCTCATGGAGGACGAGTCCGGGCCCATCAACGCGATCGTGAAGCCCGACGTTTATCAGGAGTGCCGCGCCGCGATCCGCCTCGAGCCCTTCCTTTATGTCGATGGAACCCTTCAGAAAGACGGCGCGACGTACAACGTGATCGCCGAGGGCGTCCATCCGCTGCGATTGAGCCCCGAGCTTCGCCTGAGCCGGGAGACGGTCCCTCCGGTGGAGGGAGAAGCGGACACGGCCGCCGAGACGTCGTCCGAGGCGCCTCCGGAGCCCGATTCCGAGCCGACCCACGCCCCGAACCGGCTCGCCGCCGCGGCCAATCGGCTCACCGAGCCTGACCCGTTCGCATACCTGGAGGCGCTGAGACGCGACCCGCCCCCCGCCATGAGTTGGGGCCGCGGCGGCGGCTGCCGCTGAACCGTGGGCCCCTCGTGACAGGGGTCATGACAGAAGCGCGTCGAACCCCCTAAACTGGGTCGCATCACCTGCACTCCGGAGGAGGCGCCGCCCATGAGTCTCCCACGACGGACCATTTTCCCCGGCGTCGCCGGGAGCGCAGCGGCGGGACTCTTTCTACTCGCCGGCTCGTTCCCGGCCGCCGCGCAATCCGGGTCGGCGGCGGTGGTGTGCGTAGGGAGCGAACGGCAGACCCTTCAGACTTCGGGCCCTGTCCGGCGCGTCATCACGGAGGATGTGGCCGTGGTCTACCGGGTCGGCGTGCGGACCGATGACCGGGAGGGGATGGAGCAGTCCCTTCTCGCCGAATTGGGCGAACACGCGGAGGTGTCGTGCACGTGGTCGAACTCCGGAGACAGCTACGTCGTGATCATCCGGTATACGGGGGCGATCAGGGGCGACCTGACGCTGGATCCGGACGACCCGAGGTTCCAGGCCTTCGCGGTGGGCTACGGTACGAGCGCCCAGGCGGCCGAGGAGAACGCGACGAGGGCTGGGGGCGGGGGCGCCGCCCGGTGATCAACGTGAGCTGGGAAGACGCGCAGGCGTACGTGTCGTGGCTCTCGCAGCAGACGGGCGCCCGCTACCGGTTGCTGAGCGAGGCGGAATGGGAGTACGTGGCCCGGGCGGGCTCGCGCACGGCGCGCTACTGGGGCGAAAGCGAATCAGGCCAGTGCCGCTACGCGAACGGGTATGCGAGGTCCTGCGACGACGGGTATGAATGGGAAACGGCGCCGGTGGGGTCGTTCGCGCCGAACGTGTTCGGACTGTACGACGTGCTGGGAAACGTGTACGAGTGGACGGAGGACTGCTGGAACGGGAGCTATGCGGGCGCGCCGACGGATGGGAGTCTTTGCTTCTTGGATAAACGTCCGGGGGAACCCGGCGCCTCCCCGGCCAGAACAACCACAACGGTTTCCGAGTTGCCCGCACACTCTCCTGCTGGAACCGGCGGCCTCACGGGGCGCCGGGTGCGCCCGCGAGCGTCCAGGGATGGTCATGTGAGCCCCGGAGCGCGTCCCTCCTGCCCCGCGCCGTGGGGGAGGGGGCGCGGCTCCACCGCCTGCTTACTCCAGTGGAGCGATCTTGCCGGGAGTCTGGTGACGCCTTGCGCGTTCCCATGCGACGAGCAGATCCGCTTGATGGAGCGAAGCCCACTCGACTACGAAGCCAAGCGCCCGAGGCGGAAGGCGCCCTCTAAGCACGGCGAGGTCCTCGATACCGACAACGGCCTCCGCGCCGCTGTACTCGGCGTGGAAATGGGGTGGGCCATGCTCCCGGAAGTACATGCGAATGACGATGCCGTAGAACCGGCAGACTTCAGGCATGCGAAACCGGGTGGGTGAGTCCCGGAAACACCTGTCGCGGAGACTTGCCGGTCAACTCCAAGTAGAGCGCGTCGGGGCAGAGTTCGATCTCCGAGGACCAGGCGACCGCGCCGTGCGGCGCCAAGTGGACTCTGCCGAATACGTCCTCCTCGTCCCACGCCCGAAAGATACCCTTGCCCGCCAGGTCCGAGAGATCGATTTCGCCGGCAGATCCATCGGCAAACCGAATCCAGATCCGGTAACCCTCGCACGCCCTGACTTCAAGAACGCTGGTCATCGATCCTCAGGTCCTCCGGTCCGGTTCTCCGTCCCAGCCATTCCCCGAACATACTAGGGACCGAGCGCATCCGGCGGAATCTGACGCACGAGCATCAATCGCTGGCAGAGCGCTCGAGCGTCTCCAGCCAGCGATAGCCGTAGGCCGGGACCCGGGGCGACCCGGTCAACCCGTCGGGAAACATGTCGAACCTCTCGACGCGCAGGCGGTAGCCGTAGTCGTGCAAGGGCTGGAAGCCCACGATCTCGCCGCGGAAGGGGGCGCCGTTGACGACCTTGCAGTACCCGGGATAGCCGTCGTCGCACTCGACCCTGTGGCGATCGATGGTGATCTCCTCTTCCGTGCCCTCTGCCCTGATTCTCGAGACGATTTCACTCAACACGTACCGGCCATCGCCATATCTGTCGGCCTCGAGGATGTAGTGGTAGCCCGCCTCGTATTCAAAGCTATTGATCATGTCGTCGTACGGGGTGCCGTCCACCACCAGGCAGAAGTCGTCACTCCGGGCGCATCTGACCCGCGACGGACCTACCGACAAGGTTGCAGGGGTGGATGCCGCCGGGGTCTTCTCCAGTTTCTCCAGGAGACGGTACGCATACCGGCCGGCATCCTGCGGCGGTTCCCCGCCACCCCAGGGATCGTACTTGCCGATCCTCAGGCGATAGTCGTAGCCTGCCTCGTATTCGAATCCTTCGATTCCACCGTAGAAGAGCCTGCCGTCGACCACCATGCATGACTGCAGGCCCACTCCGTAGCACTTGGCCAGGGTGGGGCCGACGGTCACCTCCAGTGTCTCGAGGTATGCGGGCTCGCCCGGTTCCATGGAACCGTCACAGCCGGCAAAGACCAGGGTCGGCAGGAAGAAGAGAGCGAAGCTTCTGCTGCGAATCGGAGTCCTCCTTCGGTACGGCTGCCGCCGCCACGCTGCGTCCCGCGTTGCATCGCAACAGGCATCTGACAGCTCTACTCCAGAATATACTCCTCAGCCGCTTGAAGGTCCTCAGCCCGCGGCGGAGGCCGCCGTTAACAGTCGGAAACTCATGTGACACACGCGTGTAGGCAGCCCTTGAGGTGGGGGGGGAGGCTACTCGATGCCGCTGCACATCGGGAGGCACCGGATATGGGTCTGCCAGAACGAAGCTTCGTCAGCTTGGTCGTCGCCCACGCGGCGGCGGGCCTCATGCTGCTCGCCGGTAGCGTCCCGGCCACTGCGCAGTCCGGGTTGGGAGCGGTGGTATGCGTGGGTAGCGAACTGGCAACGCCACGGACGCCGGAACCCGGCCGCCGCTTCGGCTGGGAAGGTGTGGCCGTGGTCTACCGGTCCGATGCGGCGGCGGCGTACCGGGTCGGTGTCAGGCTCGATGACCGGGAAGCGGAGGAACGGGCCCTGCTCTCGGAACTCAACGATCACGCGGAAACGTCGTGTGTCTGGTCGAACCCCGGGGACCGTCATGTCGTGATCATCAGCTACAACGGGACGATCGGTCTCGATCCGACCCCGGATCCGGACGCCCCGAGGTTCCGTGCGTACGCGGTGGGGTACGGGGAGACCGCGGAGACGGCCGAGACGAACGCGACGACCGCCAACGGCCGTTTTGCCACGTACTACGACGGGAGCGGCTACGAGGTCCTCGTCCGGGAGAGCTGGGGTGACGGAGAGAGCGGGGGGGCGCCCGGGACGCCGGTCCTGCCGCCGGGGCAGGTGTTCCGCGACTGCGCGGTTTGTCCTCAGATGGTCGTCGTGCCGGCGGGGACGTTCACGATGGGTTCGCCGGCATCGGAGGAGTTCCGGGGAGAGGAAGAAGGCCCGCAGCACTCGGTGACGATCGGGGCCCCGTTCGCGGTGGGCGTGTACGAAGTCACGTTCGCGGAGTGGGACGCGTGCGTAAGGGCGGGGGGCTGCGGGTACACGCCGGCCGACCATCGATGGGGCCGGGGGCGTCGTCCGGTGATCAACGTGAGTTGGCAGGACGCGCAGGCGTACGTGTCGTGGCTCTCCGGGCAGACGGGGCAGCGCTACAGGCTGTTGAGCGAGGCGGAGTGGGAATACGCGGCGCGGGCGGGCACGGTGACGTCGCGCTACTGGGGCGAGAGCGTATCGGACCAGTGCCGCTACGCGAACGGCGCGAACGGTTCCAATGACAGCCCACTGTGCCACGATGGGCACGGGAACACCGCTCCGGTGGGGTCGCTCGCGCCGAATGCGTTCGGGCTTTACGACGTGCTGGGGAACGTGTCGGAGTGGACGCAGGATTGCTGGAACGACAGCTATTCGGGCGCCCCGACGGATGGGCGCGCCCGGGAGTCGGGAGACTGTGGCCGCCGCGCCCTCCGCGGCGGCTCCTGGGACATCAACCCGTGGTTCCTCCGATCCGCGAACCGGTTCAGGAACACCCCCGCCAGCCGGGCCATCTATTACGGGTTCCGCGTGGCCCGGACGCTCAATTGAGCGCGGCCCTCCCAGCCGAGCAGCTACTTCGAGAAGTGGCCGGGGCGTCGGGGTAGCCGCCGTTGTATCATGTCTCGCCATGGAGCAGCCGGCAGACGGATCGGAGCGGGCGAGCCGCGGCGAACCCAGAATCGTGGACAAACCGTGGGGGCGCGAGGTGTGGTATGCCCACACCGGGCGCTACGCGGGGAAGATCCTCGAGGTCGAGAAGGGGCATGTCCTCTCGCTGCAGAAGCATCTCGTCAAGCACGAGACGATGCTGCTCCAGTCGGGGCGCATGCGCTTCACGCTGAACGACGACGCGTTCGAATGGACGCCGGGCGAGGTCGTGTCGATCCCGCCCGGTAACGTCCATCGCATGGAGGCGCTCGAGGACAGCGTCATCCTCGAGGTGAGCACGCCGGAACTTGACGACCTCGTCCGCCTGGAGGACCGCTACGGGCGTGCCGGCTGAGCGATCCGGGCCCTCATCGGAGCCACCGCGCCACCCCCCGGACGTTCCCGCGGACAGTCTCCGCGAATGGCATAACAGATTTGCTATGAGTGTATTAGGTGTTCATCAGCCTCCTTCTACCCCCCATTATTCCCGCCAGAATTGAGCGGATTCTCTGAGCTCTCTGTGGCCGTGCTCGGATGCTACACGTCTGAATCGCGTCGCGCCGTGCCCGACCTCGCGGCGGGACGGCAAGGCCAAGCATCTGTCCTACCCTCGTCGAGCCACCCAACGCCTCTGTTGCCAGGGACGCCCTATCGCCCCTCGATCGCCTCGACGATCCGGCAGAGGAGGTAGACGGGTCCACACACCAAAGGCGGGCCGAAAACCGCGATCGTCGCACTGAGCTACAGCGTCGAGCCATCGCCTCCAGCCTCAGCAGCCCGGGCGAATCCGACCACGCCACCGCAGACAAGGAGCACCGCCAGCACGGCGGTGGCGGCCTTGATGCACGAGATCACCAGAGGACCGCCACTTCGCCGTTCGGCCCTCACGCCACTACGCCGAGGGTGCCACGGCGAGGAAGACAGCGAAGGCCGCCACGCCGAGCACGAAGGCGGTGGAGTTGGAAGGGTCCATCAACCGATCTTGAATCCCCCGAACAGGGTGATCCTCGCCAGACGCACCCCGCTCTGCTTGCCGTACACCGCCCCCGTCCCGATGATGGTCGTCCTCGACGGGGTCTTCCGGCACTCTTGGTAGATGACAAGATTCGACGTCAGCCCCTCCTTCTGCTCAGCGTCCATCAGACGCCACAGCACCTCCGAGACGTAAATCTTCGCATCCGTGAACCTGACGTGGCCCTCCGTCTCGAGAGAGCTGATAGCCGGCCTCAGCCGCTGCATCGCCTGACGGCAGGTTGCCGTCGCCTCCGTGGCCGCGATGACGGGGTGGGCGCTGAGCAAGAGCGCCGACAGAATGATACCTCCGGCGAGATGCCGACTCCGTAGTGGGATGACGTGTTTCTTCATCTTCGGTACTCCTTTAGTCAAGCGCATGATACCCGATTTTTCTAACGTCACGGCCCATAGAGAGTGCGGGAGTCCACGATCCAGAGGGGCCAGAATCCATCGGCCGACCCCCCTGCGGAAGTCCTCGCCTAAGTGAACCGCGCCCCGCCCAAAGGAAGTGCATCGATGACAACTTCCCGCATTGAGGCGCATTAGAGAGGCTCCTCCGGCCGAGGGGCGTAGCGTGCAACCCCCCGACATGCAAGCAGGAAGGCCGCCGTTGCGGTCGCGGCCACAACTACCGTTGCAGCCGCGGCAACGGCCGCCCCGGCAAAGGGCTGCCCCAGGAACCATCGGAACGATTGACCGGGATCGTCGGGACCGAGCGTGCGAATCACCCAAGGCAGGATGAAGAGTACGCCCGCTACAAGAACCACGAAGGGCCCCGTCATGGCCTTCCGGTCAAAGGCCCACCCTACGGCGATCATGCACCACCCCATCAGGGTCAGCAGGAGCCAGAGGCCTAATGCCAGACCGAAAGGCGCGACCCGTCCCATGAACTGGAGTTCCGCCGGAAGGGGAAGCAGTGCGAATGCGATGCCGCCTGCGATGCACCCAGGAAGGGGTACCAGAGCGCCGGCGACGAACCGGGCCAACACCAACTCCGGCACTGAAGCGGGCAGCGAGAGCAGGAACTCCATCGTACGTTCCACCTTGTCGCGCAGCACGGTCCTGGGGACTTGCAGAGTCGTGGCGGCCGTCCCACCCACGATGCCGGGAAGGATCATTTCTCCTGAGAACGACCCGAGGAGGGCGAGTGCGGCGAGCAGCCCTCCACTAACCAGGTACAGGCGGCTCACTGTGGATCTCAGTCGCCGCACCTCCAAGTGCACCAGAGCCTTAACGTGGCGTGGGTTCATTCGTCACTCAGCAGGCGAAAAAGGACCTCTGACAGGGGCGCACGAGCCGCGCACAAGTCGAGCACCGGACGGTCTTTCACGAGGCGCCCGGAGCGCAACACCAGGACGCGCTCGGCCAGCCAACCCACGTCCTCGAGGATGTGCGTGGAAAACAGGACCAGCCGACGCCGGTCCGAGTCCAGGCTCTCGACGACGGCATCGATGAGGTGCCGGCGCATGACCGGGTCCAGCCCCGCAGTGGGTTCGTCGAGAAGGAGCAGAGGCGGTCGAAAGGCCTCTGCGGAAACGAAGGCAACCTTGGCACGGGTACCGCCGGAGAGGTTCCCCAGAAGCGCGTTCTCAGGGATCTCCAACTTCCGTGTCAGGTCGGCCTCGTACGTTCGATCCCAACCTGCAAAGAACTGGGCCAGGAACGCGAAGTGCTGTCGCACCGTCATCCAATCATACCTCAGAATCTGCTCGGGCATGACGCCAACGTGATTCCTGAGACCCGGCAGTAGCGCGCGGGCCTCCGTACCGCCGAACAGCACCTCCCCCTCGTATTGCGGAAGCCGCCCGGCGAGCGCCCGAAGGATGGTCGTCTTCCCGGCACCGTTGGGGCCCACGAGTGCGACCCGCTCGCCCGCCGCGAGGCGGAGATCGAGCGGTTCAAGCTCGAATAGGGGATACTTCACGGAGAACGAGCGCAGTTCGACGCTGAAGTCTTCGGAGATCATTTTGCGCCAGCACCTGAGGTCATGGGCAACGATACGCGGGAGAAGCGTCTCCCTCGCTACGCGTGCCGACTGATCACGGACCCCCCGACCATCGCGACCCCCCCGCTATCTCCAGGAAGAGTGATCCAACACGTATTCCATGGACGTTCGCGAACGGCTCTCCGGGGAAATCCGCAAGCGGTCCCCCGGGCCGGCAGGGGAGGAGATTAGGGTTTCTCGTCCCATCCCGCACCTGCTACGGGTTCCCTCGTCGCCTCCACGTTCGGCGCTGTCATCAGGTCGGAGAGCATCGCCGCCATGTCCCCGTCGTTGCCCGCGGTGCACCGTTCGAGGATGTTCAGGATCTTCTGTCCAGCGTCGGTGCCGCCCTGGTAGGCCGCCGTCGCGGTCGCAATCGGGAGCGGCCAGACGATGGACACGGCTTGTCGGGCCACCGCAAGGCCGACGATGAAGTCGGTCCGCTGAGCGGCGTCGATACGTGCCGTCCACGTCTCCCAGTGCGGGTACTGGTGGACGGTGACCGTTCGTACCGGTGGGTTCAGCGATACGAGCCATGTCGCTGACACGTTCGACGTGTAGTGCGGCCGCGAGATCGGAACGTTGAGCACGCTCCCCTCCAAACGTCCCCCTCCCGACACGAAATCGAAATCCGCAGACACGAACGTGGGTGTGCAGAGGTTCGCTACGTCGTTGGCGAATGCTCGCCGCTCGTCTCTCGTCCAGGCGCACGCGCCGGACTCGTGGGCCTCACTCTTGGCGATGACGTGCTCGATGTCCGTTTCGCGAGTGTCGCCGAAGTAAACGCCGCGGTACGGCTCGTAGACCCGTCCACCCATCGCGGCGACGACTTCCGCCTCCACCGAAGCCGAGTGCCGGTAGTCGTCCGCGTTGTACGTGGTGCAACGGTCTTCCGGCGCGACCACGATCCCGCGCCACATGTCCGGGGGCGGTACCACGGTGATGGAAGCGGTACCCACAACGTCATCGGTCGCGGCGATGATCGTCGCCGTTCCCTGCGCGAGACCACGTACGAGACCCGTGGTGTCCACATGCGCAACCACCGAATCCCTCGACGTCCAACCGAACGAGGCATCGTCGACGCGGTGATCGTTCTCGTCGAAAGCTGACGCCATGAGTTGCACGGTCTCACCAGCCGCGATGGTCGCGGCATCGGGGGGACACCGTGATCGACTGGAACCATTTGATCGACGGTCAGCCGGGATGACGCGGAGGCGTCACCCGCCGTTCCCGCAACGTCGCCTCTCCCGGTCCGACGGCTGTCACGAGCCCGGTCGCCTCGACGGTTACCACCGCAGCATCCTCGCTCGCCCACTCCACGGTCGCACCGGCGATTGGTCGACCAAGCTGGTCCAGCACTTCCGCCGATAGCTGTACGGTCTGGTCGATGGCGGTCAACGTCTCGGCTTCCGGCGTGATCCTCATCGTCGTGGGCGCGGGTGCGGCCACGTTCACCGCAAAGCTCTGAGCGGCGGAGAGTCCATCGGGCTCGCTCGCCGACACCTCCGGATCCGGCGGGGCTGCCGCGCTTCGCTTGCCCTCCCCCGAAGAGAGGGGCACTCCGTTCGTGTTCATTCCTTCTCCTCGTCCCATCCTTCAACTCTCTGCCTCGCCCTACTCTAAGCATTTTCCCCATTCGTGTCTCGCTCACGTTGGCAGAGAGGGAACCGCAACGACTGCCGTCGAACTCCTCCAATCTCGCCAGCCATGCGTCGAACGCGGAATCCGCCGGGACGCACAGGCCGGTGGCAGCGATTCTCAGGCCAGTGAGCGCGGTCAGCTGCGTGATCTCAACCGGTAACGGCCCCGCCAAGCCGCTGTTGCCGTTCAAGGCGAGTAGTTCGAGGTCCCGGATCTCCCCGAGCTCGGGCGGTACCGCTCCGGCCAGGTCATTGCGGGTAAGATCTAACCACCGGAGATTCTTGAGTTGTCCGAGGCTCGCGGGGATCGGCCCGGTCAACCGATTCCCTCCGAGCATCAGGAACTGAAGACTTGCCAAATCTCCAAGTTCCGAAGGTACCGGTCCCGTCAGTTGATTCCAGGTGAGCTCCAGTACGGTCAGATTCGTGAGATTGCCGAGTTCGGGAGGAATAGAGGACGACAGCTCGTTACCCAGCAAGCTCAGGGCTCTGAGATTGCGGAGATCGCCGAGTTGGCGCGGGATGGATCCCTTCAGCCCAGTAAATTTGAGGCCCAAGACCTCAAGACTGTGGAGGTTGGCGAGAGTCGCCGGGATTGAACCGCCCAAGTGAAACTCAAGCAGCTTCAATTCCTTGAGGTTCACGAGGTTGCCCACTGTGGGAGGGATCGGGCCGGACATGTAGACAGATGCGATGTCCAAGACTTCCAGACTGGAGAGTTCCCCAAGCCAGGTCGGCAGACGCCCGTCGATGGCGGAGACGCCCAACCTCAGGAACTTGAGGTTCGCGAGGTTGCTCAGTTCGCGCGGGAGGACACCGCTAAGCTTGGTATTGTATAGGCTCAATGTCCTCAGATTGGACAATCTGCCGAGCTCTCGTGGAATCGAACCGTCCACAGCCGTATTGTCCAGGTTAAGAATCTCCAGTCTGTGCATAGTGCCGAACGTAGACGGAATCGGACCGTTGAGGTTGACCTGATGCAACTCCAGGACCCTCAGTTCATCCAGCCCGGCAAGCCGAGGCGGAAGGTGCCCACGCAGCGGCCCGATCGTCTGCGGCAGCGACAGCTCCGTTACTCGTCGGTCCGTCGTTGAAACGCCGGCCCAAGTTGACAGCGGTTCGTCGGTCCCCCAGTTGCCGCGGAACAACCACCCAGGACCATCCGTCGCGTGGTAAAGACCCATTAGGATGTCTTGGTCCTTGGATGCCGAGCCCGGGCTGGAAGGAGCCGTTGCTCCCCGGTCGCACGAGAGGACCCATATCAACGATAACAGTGCCAAGAACCGTAGCCGGTTCACTTAATATTCTCCAGCCCGAGGTGCCCGCGGTCGCTGTCGTTGCGCTGTTTGAAGAAAGAATGACATCTTCTGCTGCTGCGTGCAGGGATCCGCAAACGGGAGCCACTTCCATCGGCGGGTGAGAGTAGGAACGCGCACACTGCTTGTCAACGGCGGGCGAAAATGTGATGGGCGGTCAGGGAACTGTTACGCCCGGCGGGAGATGGCGAGGCTCAGAGTGACGGCTCGCGCTTCGTGGTTGGGAACCTCAGCGATTCGGACTGTGATCGCGATCCGATCCACGCCCGTGCGTCAGATCAAGTGGCCGCGCGATCTCGCGGCGAACGTCCTGCAGTACTCGGCGAAGCGTGTCATTCGCCCGTCGAGCCGCTACGAACACGCCTCGACGGTGCTCACCTCCAACAAGGGCTTCGAGGAGTGGGGCCGTATCCTCGGTGACGAAGTCATGGCCGCCGCGCTGCTCGACCGCCTCCTGCACCGCTGCCATATCGTCAACATCCGCGGCAACAGCTACCGCATGCGACGCCACGCCGATCTCTCCAAGGCCATCCACCCCGGCGCCGCCCGCGATGTCTCCACGCCTCGAGCAACCGCCTCATGACCGCCGCACGGTTCGGCGCCACCCTCCCCCGACGTGGGACCTTTTCGATGCCCATTGACACTGGCACGCGCGCCGTGGGCTGGGTCGAGGCGGAGGTGGACGGCTGGATCCGCGAACGGATCGCCGAGAGCCGGTTCCAGGGCTCCGAGCCCGGAGAGTGCGACGAGGGCCGCGCGCGAGATCCCCGAGGCTCGTCGGCGGGGCGGCCCAAGCCGACCCGGTTCGTTTAATCGGCACGCTCAACAGGGACCGAAGACGAGCCGGTCAGCCGCGTCTAAGGTGCGTGAACCAGCCTACGCAGTGTTGAACACTGCGGCTCGGCAAGGGGACGCTGCGCCCCCCTTAGAACCCCCGGCTTGTCGTCCCGCTGCTGCGGGAGCGGACGGGCGCGATGCGCCGCCTCCCCGGACCCCGCTCGCGGTGCCCCCGTGGCTGAGTGGCGCACCGTGATGGTTGCTGCCCGCGTCACACCGGCCGAGCACGCCGCCCTGGCAGGAGAAGGCGGCGGCCGCTGGCGTCTCTCCTTCCGCGCTGCTGCGGCGGGCGATGGCGCGGACGCGGGCGTGGACCGCGCCGGCCCAGGCGATCGAGCGCGAGCCCACCCGTCAGGTCGCGCGCATCGGCAACAACCTGAACCAGCTCGCACGCTGGGCGAACACGCACGCTTCGGCGGCCGAGGCCGTCTCGGGGATGGCCCACTTGGTGTCGTTCGAGCGGTCGCTGCTCGTTGTGGCCCGCTTCGACGGAGACGGCGGCGATGCACATTGGGTTCCTCGCACGCGGCAGACGCTCGGCCGACCCGTTGAAACTCGATCGCTACGGACGCCTTAGTATTGGTCGTGGATCGTGATCGATTGGCCGACCCGCCGTTGGGACTCCGGCGTGGCGGCCATCGTCCGGGCCGCCATGAGAACGCGATTCCGTCTTGGAGGCCGGTCTGCCATCCGACCGAGTTGCGGGCGGAGCACGGCGGCAGCGTCAGGCAACAGGGTGCGCCTAGCCGCAGTCCGTTCGAGAGTGCTCGGCACTCCGACTTGCGGCCGTACCTGAGCGCGCAAACGACATGGGGGTCCGATGCGCACTTCGGCGCTTCTGCGATGCGCACCGGAACCGGCGCGTAGCCGCTGGCGCTATTGCGTCTTGCGCCGGGGCGGCCAGGCCGGCCGGCACCGCGCGGGCGGCACCGACCGTGACGGTAGCGACCCCCCAGTCCGAGGGCCTGGTACGGGTTCGGGGCCAGGTGTGTTTGCGCACACCCGCCCCCGCCCTCCAGGGGTCGCTCCCGATCATCGATCCCTGCGGGAAGGCTCGTCCAATCCGTCGCCGCCAGATCTCCGGCTGGCCACCTCCCCCCGCCCGGCCAAGTCGGCTTGTCCGCTATGAGTTCTGGCGCGAGGTAGGAACAAACCGGCGCGTAAGGCGGCGGTTGAGGCGCGTCAGGCGTCCAGGGCCCCGCTATACGGATAGGCAGCCCGACGCCGTGTCCGTGCTTGAGGACGACTGGGACCGTCTGCCTGACGGCCTTCTGCGACTATCTGGAGGAGCACTGGCGGCACCTGAGGATGACCCACGTGGTAGAGGAGCCCGTTCGCCTCGGTCCGGCTGCGCACGATGGCCGCGAAGCGGTTCAAGCGGGTCGACAACGCCGCGCCGCTGATCTGGCGGCTGCGGTTGGTGGCCGGGAAGCGGTTCAGGAAGCTCACCCGCTCCCCAGTTGCTGGGGGAGGTGTACGAGGGGAGAAGGTTCGAGGACGGTGAGGCCGTCCCCGAAGGTCAGGAGAGGATCGCCGCCTGATGCCTTTTTACACACCTCTTGACCCGACCTCGCACTGGTCGGCTTGCTCCACAGCGGTATCGTGGTCGAAGATCGACGAAGTATCCGCCCACCCTTCCCTGCAAGGTGCATGAGAGAGACTTGGCGAAATCGGGCCTGCGCCAGCGAGTGAATGCCGAAGCCATCAAGGTGGCCGCGGTGCTTGCTGCGGTGGCGGCGTGCGACTCGGGCGAGGCGGTGGCGCCGCCGGTTGTTCCACTTTCGCTGGCGGTCGCGCCGGACTCGGCGGTGCTGACGTACCTCGGGGAGACGGTACGGTTCACGGCGAGGGTGACGGGCGGGACGGGCTCGGAGGCGGGCACGGTGCGGTGGGAGAGCACGGACCGGGCGGTGGTCACGGTGGACGGCTCGGGGCTGGTGACGGCGCGTGGGAACGGGACGGCGGAGGTGCGAGCGTCGCTGGGTGGCGTGAGCGACGCGGCGCCGGTGCGGGTGGCGCAGCGGGCGTCGGGGCTACGGGTGTTCGGCGACGGCCAGCGCGCGCTGCCGGGTCTGTCCCTGCCTTCGATGGTGGGCGTGGCGGTGCGCGATGGCGGGGACCGGCCGGTCGTGGGGGCGGTCGTGCGGTTCGCGGTGACGGCGGGCGGTGGCACGGTGGATCCGGACTCGGCGGTGAGCGACGGTTCCGGTCTTGCCGCGGTGGCGTGGACGGTGGGCGAGACGCTGGGCGAGCAGCGGCTGGTGGCCTCGGTGGTGGACGGACCCGAGGCGGAGATCACGGCGAAGGCGGTGGGTCCGGACTCGGCCGTGGCGGCGGTTGAACTGCAGTCCGGGGGCGGCGAGAGAGTGGGGCTGGGCCAGACGAGGCTGGTGTTGGTTCGGGTGGCTGACGGCGCCGGTCGTCCCGTCGGGGGCGCGCTGGTCAGGTTCTCACCGGGGCCCGAAGGCGGATCGGTTCAACCTGACTCGGTCAGGAGCGACAGTTCGGGCTTGGCGTCGGCGTCTTGGATGCTGGGCCCGGCGGTCGGGGACCACACGCTGGTCGTGTTATCGGGAGAAGCCCGGCTGGATGTGACGGCAACGGCACTGGATCCCGCCTCCACCGTGGCGACGATTGAGGCGCCATCCTGGGGCGGCGAGACGGCTGGAACGGGCCAGCGGATCGAGGTGGAGGTACGGTTAAGGGACGGAGGCGGCCGGTCGGTTGCGGGGGCGTTCGTCACGTTCTTACCGGGGCCCTCCGGTGGATCCGTCAAGCCTGATTCCGCTCGGAGTGATGGCTCCGGGTTCGCATCGTCGGTGTGGACTCTGGGTCCGAACGCGGGGGACTACACGCTCGTCGTGGCATCCGGACGTGCCCGACTAGAGCTTGCGGTGACGGCGGTGGATCCGGACTCGGTGGTCGCGCGTGTCGTCCCGTGGTCGGGGGACAGGCAGTGGGGCATCGTGGGTCATCCGCTACCGGAGTTGGTCGTCGTGCAAACGCTGGACGAAGCCCGCCGCTTGGTCCCGGGAGCATTGGTCACATTCATGCCGGGGCCCGGAAGCGGGTCGGCCGATCCGGATTCAGTGCGAAGCGACAGCTTGGGTCTGGCCTCCACGGTCTGGACGCTGGGCGCGAGCATCGGCGATCAGCGGCTGGCGGCGTCGGTGGCGGGTGGGGCGAGGCTGGACGTGACGGCGGCGGCACGACCGGACGCGGGCGTATGCAGGCGGACGCGGGCGGTCATCGAGGAGTTGCTCGCGAGAACCGGGCTCGCGAGTTGCGCCGACGTCACGCGGGACCACTTGGCTTCGCTCCGAGCCTTGGTTCTTAGCCAGCGGAACATCACGAGCTTGCGGAGTGGCGACTTCGCAGGCCTTCCCGCTCTGCGGTTCTTGCTGCTGAACGAGAACCGTCTCACCGAGTTGCCACCGGACGTCTTTGCCGGCCTGGATTCGTTGACCCAGTTGGACCTGAGCCAAAATCAATTGGAGACGTTGCCGCCGGGTGTGCTGGCCGGTCTGCCCCATCTTTTCGAACTCCGGCTGCGAAATAACCGGTTGACGGAGATACCGCCGGATCTCGCCGGCTTGACCGGACTTGCCCGTCTCGACCTGAGTCTCAACCCGCTAGCGCAGCTACCGTCCTCTCTGTTCGCCGGTTGGACGCGGCTGGAGACTCTCTATCTAACCGACATTGGAATTGAGCAGCTTCCCCCCGAGATCTTCAAGGGTTTGTCCGGCCTCAAGCACCTTGCTTTGGCCCAGAACCGGCTGTCCCGACTGTCCCCGGGCATTTTTGACGATCTCTCGAGCCTGGAGGTTCTGTGGCTGCCGGCAAACCAGTTGACCGAACTGCCGCCGGGCGTGTTCGCGAACCTGCCAAATCTACGGAATCTCTACCTGGCGGAGAACGAGTTGGGTCAGTTGGCCGGGGATGCGTTCTCCGGGTTGTCCCACCTGAGAGGGTTGTACCTGGAGCGGAACGAACTCACAGAGCTGCCTCCGGGCATCTTCAGCGGGCTGTCCAGCCTCCGATTCCTGCGGATGAATGACAATAAACTGGCGGAGTTGCCGCCGGACCTCTTTCGCGGCCTGTCCCGGCTGTACCTGCTGGAACTCAGCGGCAACCCGCTTTCGGAGTTGCCGCTGGATCTCTTCGATGGGCTGGGGAGTCTGGAAACGCTCCGGATGGCACGAGGCAGTCTTTACGAGCTGCCGCCTGGCATCTTTGACGGGTTGAGTAGCCTGACGGAGCTGGATCTGCGGGCCAACGCCCTAACGGTGCTGCCGCCGGGCGTCTTCCTGGGGCTCTCGCACCTCGAGGAGCTGGATCTCTGGGCCAACCCCGGGGCCCCGTTCCCGCTGGGGCTGGAGTTGACGCGTGTTGACGCAGCGGACGTGCTGGCGCCGGGACCGGCGAGCGTGGTGCTGCGTGTACGGGCCGGTGCCCCTCTTCCCCTGCGGATACCGGTGACGCTGCAGGGCGGGACCGCTTCCGGCGAGAGCTTCACGGTGACGGCGGGGGACACGGCGAGCGCGCCGCTGGAGGTGCGCCGGTCTGCGGGGAGTTCGGGACCCACGTACCTGAGTCCGGGGCTGCCGCCGACGTTGTCTCCGGATTTCCGGGGTCTGGATCTGGTCGTCGGGGAACAGATGGTGCTCTTCGCGCCATCGGGGAACCGGACGCCCGTGGTCGCGAAGGGGTTCCCGCTCCATTGGCTGCAGGCGGGGGCCAGGGCGGCGGACGTAGAGCTTGGAGGCCACTTCAGCGATCCCGACGGAGATGCGCTGGCCTACGCGGCGGAGTCCCACGACACGGGGGTGGTGGAAGCGCGGGTGGAGGGTGGGGTGCTGGAACTGGAGCCTCTGTCGGAGGGCTCGACTCTGGTGGAGGTGACGGCCGCCGATCCGGACGGGCTGCGAACAACGCTCGACGTGCCGGTGACGGTGGCGCGGTCGCCCGATCCGGGCGACTTCCATATCGAGTTGATCTTCGGCGAGGGGTTCACGGAAGCGGAAGAGGCGGAGGTCCGGCGCGCCGCGGCGAGGTGGATGGAGTTGATCACGGGTGACCTTCCCGATGTACCGTTTGAGGATACTTTCTGCATGAGAGATCGGGGGCCACGGCTGGCCGGCACGATCGACGATCTGATGATCGAGGTGTCCATCCAGCGGCAGGGCGGGGGCATTCTGGCCTCGGCGGGAACTTGCGGTTACCGGCAAAGCGGTCTGCCGTTCATGGGTGGGCTGCGGTTCAATCGTGACGCCTACCCACCGGACGCGCCGCCGACGGGGCCGAGCAGCATGTATGTCACCGCGCTCCACGAGATCGGGCACGTGCTGGGAATCGGCGGCCGTGGCTGGTACGACCTGCTGCGGGAACCGACGTATGAGGCCCGGCTCGACACGCACTTTCCGGGCCCGCTGGCGGTCGAGGCGTTCAACGAAGCCGGCGGCCGGTCGTACACCGGCGGGAAGGTGCCGGCCGAGAACGACGCCCGGCTCGGGGCCAACTTCCACTGGCGGATGGGCGTGCTGGGCGGCGAACTCATGGTGGCGGCTGGAGGCACCGCCCTGAGCGCGATCACGCTGCAGGCGCTTGCCGATCTGGGGTACGAAGTGGATGTGAGCGGTGCCGATCCCTATGAGTTGTATCAGCCGGACAAGATTCCGACCGCCGACGCGGTGTCGGAGGAAGCATCGTGGTTCGCGGACGACCTCATCAAGGGATCGATCTTCATAGTCGACGAGAACGGCGAGGTCGTGCGGATCATCCGCAACTGAGCCCGGTCACGGTCTTGAGCCCGAGGCGCGCTGCGACTGCCATCGGCAGGCCGCCAACAGTTCCTCCGGGAAGAGGACCCATGTCTCCGGTATTCCGCTCGCGCCGGTGAACGTCTTCGATCGCTGATGTGAGCTGCGGGATGACGTGAAGTCAGTCGATCGGCGATTGGGTCCTGCCCGCGAGATCGCCTGGGTTGATCCATAGCGGGCTGGCGGGCTTCCCCGCCCCCCGCCGCGTGGATGGGCGCGGCTTCTCCGCCTGCCCGCGTGTGAGTTACTCCCGCTGGTGGCATATTGGGGGCAAGAGGGCGCTTCGCCCGCGCAGGACGCGCACCGCGGCGCCATCCATGTCTACTGGGTTACTGAATCGGGGAACCTCCGGATGAAGTTGGGGCCGCACTCGAGAATCAACGGCGCGTCACTCAAGGTGGCGGCGGGGCTCGTGGCCATCGCCGCGTGCGACTCGGGGGAGATGACGGGCCCGGTGCCCGGGGTGCCGGCATCGGTGGCGGTCGCGCCGGACTCGGCGGTGCTGACGTACCTCGGGGAGACAGCGCAGTTCACGGCGCGGGTGACGGACGGCACGGGTGCGTCGGTGGGCGGCGCAGTGCGTTGGGAGAGCACGGACCGGGCGGTCGTGACGGTGGACGGCAGTGGGCTGGTGACGGCTCGGGGCAACGGGACGGCGGAGGTCCGTGCGTCGGTGGGCGGAGCGAGCGACGCGGCGCCGGTGCGGGTGGAGCAGCGGGTGGCGACGCTCAGGGTGTTCGGGGACGGCCAGAGTGCGCTGGCGGGTCTGTCCCTGCCTTCGATGGTGGGCGTGGCGGTGTTCGATGCCGGGGACCGGCCGGTCGTGGGGACGGTCGTGCGGTTCGCGGTGTCGGCGGGCGGGGGCTCGGTGGAACCCGACTCGGCGGTCAGCGACGGCTCGGGAGTGGCGTCGGCCGTGTGGACGCTGGGGGTGGCTCCGGGGGAGCAGCGGCTCGTTGCGTCGGTGCCTGACGGGCCCGAGGAAGCGATCGCGGCGCTGGCGGTGGATCCGAACTTGGCGGTGGCGCGCGTCGTCCCGTGGTCTGGGGACAGGCAGCAGGGTCTGGTGGGTCAGCGGCTCCCGGAGCCGCTCGTGGTGCAGGCGCTGGATGAAGCCGGGCGTCCGGTTCCCGGTGCGCTGGTGAGTTTCACGCCGGAGGCGGGCTCGGGCTCGGCGGACCCTGACTCGGTGCGGAGCGACAGCGCGGGGCTGGCGCGGGCCGAGTGGAGGCTGGGCCCGGCTCCGGGGGAACAGAAATTGGCCGTGTCCGTGGCCGGACAAAGGCTTCTGGAGGTGACGGCGACGGCGCGACCCGACGCCGGAGTGTGCGGCCGGACGCCGGCGGTGATCGAGGGGTTGCTTGAAGAGACAGGCGTGGCGAGTTGCGCGGACGTGACGGACGCCCACCTGGCTTCGGTCTCGGTTCTGATCCTCCGTGACAAGAACATCTCGAGTTTGCGGAGCGGCGACTTCGCAGGCCTCTCCAGGATGGAGTGGTTGTTCCTGCGGGATAACGATCTGCGTGCGTTGCCGCCGGATGTCTTCTCCGGTCTGGACTCGTTGTACTGGCTGAACCTCACGGGCAACGAACTGGAGGCGTTGCCCCGCGGCATACTCACCAGCCTCCCGAGTCTGACGCGGCTTTACTTGGGCGAGAATCGGCTGACCGAGATACGGTCCCACTTGGTGGGCCTGACCGGCTTGGAAGAACTCGCTCTGAGTTCCAACCCATTGACGGACGTGCCCCTCGACCTATTGGCTGGCATGGAGCGGTTGCAACGTCTGACCCTGTACAATGTCGGCCTGGACGAACTCCCGTCCGGGACGTTCGCGGGTCTGTCCGAGTTGTGGTTCCTGAACATCGGCGCAAACCGGCTGCGGCGGTTACCCGCGGGGATCTTCAGCGACCTCTCCAGCTTGGAGTTCCTGTCGCTCGTCCAAAACCAGCTGACGGAACTGCCGCCCGGCGTGTTCGCGGGACTGGGCGAGCTTCGCAAGCTCTACCTGCCGGAGAACGAACTGACCGGGCTGGACGCGAGTGTCTTCGCCGGGCTGTCGAACCTTGACCTGCTGCACCTCTACGACAACAACCTGACCGAGCTGCCACCGGACATCTTCTCCGGCCTGTCCAGCCTGTCGCACCTTCGGCTGGAGGCCAACCAGCTCTCGGACTTGCCGACGGGACTCTTCGACGGCGTGCCGCGTCTCGGCTACCTCGACCTGAGCGGTAACGAGCTCACGACGCTTCCGGCGGGGGTCTTCGCGGGGTTGGGGGAGCTGGTGACGCTGAGGTTGGTACAAAACAACCTGTCTGAATTGCCGCCCGGTCTCTTCGCCGGGTTGGGGGCCTTGGAGACGTTGTCGCTGCAGGTGAACGGCCTGTCGACCCTCCCGCAGGGCGTCTTCCAAGGGTTGGGGAGTCTGGCGGAGTTGGTACTTGTGGACAACGACCTGACG
The DNA here is from genome assembly GCF_965216145.1 of Candidatus Palauibacter sp. Classification (GTDB taxonomy): domain Bacteria; phylum Gemmatimonadota; class Gemmatimonadetes; order Palauibacterales; family Palauibacteraceae; genus Palauibacter. Next base: position 378,318 of record NZ_OZ244149.1, on the reverse strand, counting down.
GCGTTGCCGCGGGGCGTGTTCTCGGGGCTCTCCAGCCTTGAACGCCTGGACCTGCGCGTGAACCCGGGCGCCCCGTTCCCAGTGAAGCTGGAGCTGGGGCGGACGGACGCCGCCGACGCGCTGGCGCCGGGGCCCGCGAGCGTGGTGCTGCGCGTGCCGAGCGGCGTGCTGCGGTCCATCGAGATGCCGGTGACGGTGCAGGGCGGGACGGTCTCGGTCGACCGTGTGACCGTGAGCGCGGGGGATACCGTGAGCGCGGCGCTGACGGTCAGCCGTTCGGGGACCGCGGGCCCGGTGCACGTGGGCCTGGGGCTGCCGCCTGCGTTCCCGATCGGGGTAAGGGGTCTCGAGTACGTCGTCGGGGAGGAGATGGTGCTATTCGCTCCGGCGGTGAACCGCTCGCCGACCGTCACGAGCGCGGTACCGGTGTACTGGCTGCAGGCGGGGGTGGAGACGGCGGAGGTGGAGATGGCCGGGCACTTTGACGATCCCGACGGGGACTTGCTGTCCTACACGGCGGTGTCGAGCGACGCGGGAGTGGTGGCCGCGCGGGTGGAGGGGGGGGTACTGGAGTTGCAGCCACTCGCGGAGGGCTCGGCGTGGGTGGCGGTGGCGGCGGAGGACCCGGGCGGACTCCGGGCCTCGCTCAGCGTCCCGGTGACGGTGGCGCGTGCGCCCGACCCGGAGGGCTACCAGATCGACCTGATTTTCTGGGAGGGGACCACCGAGGCGGAGCGGTTCACGGAGGCGGAGAAGGCGTCGCTGCGCCGGGCGGCGGCGCGGTGGGAGGAGGTGGTGACGGGCGACCTGCCGGATGTTCCCGTAGATGTGGAATACTGTCTTGACCCGGGCCGGATCGTCGGCACGATCGACGATGTCGTGATCAACGTGTCCATCTCGGACGCGGGGCGCATCAACAGTATCGGCCAGGCGGGGCGCTGCGCGATCCGTGAGTCCGGGCTTGCGCTCATGGGGGTCCTCTGGCTCAATCGCAACTACTATGGGCCGGACGCGCCGGAGGCGGGGCCCAACAGCATGTACCAGGTCGCGCTGCACGAGATGGGGCACGTTCTGGGGATCGGGTCGAACAAGTGGGGTGACATGCTGCGGGAGAAGACGCGGGACCGCGACGTGCCTCTCGACACGCACTTTCCGGGGCCGCTGGCGGTGGAGGCGTTCAACGAGGCGGGCGGGCGGCCGTACACGGGCGGGAAGGTGCCGGTCGACAACGGCGTCTCCTCGGGAGGACTCAACGTCCACTGGCGCTACGACGTGCTGCGCGGCGAACTGATGGGCCCGAGGGGGGGCAGCGCGCTGAGCGCGATCACGGTGCAGGCGCTGGCGGATCTGGGGCATGCAGTGGACGCGAGCCGGGCCGACCCCTATGAGCTCCCCGCGGCGGATGCGGCCCCGGCTGCGGATGTGGCGGGAGCGGAGGCGGAATCGCCCTTCGCGGGTGACGTGCTCAAAGGCCCGGTCATCGTGGTCGACGTGAACGGCAGGGTGGTGCGGGTCATCCGCAACTGAGTCCGAGCACACCGTGTCGCGCGCGGGGCCCATCGCGGGGTCCCCGCCCGGGACATTACGTCGCCGTATTGCGCGCGAGCGAGTCCAGGAAACGTCGCACCCGCTCCGGATCTCTCCCGATGCCGTCGACCCGGCGGACATCGGTACGGCAGACCTCGTCCAGGTAGTCACGGTTGGCCACCATCGCGTCTTCCACCGACCGTCCGCGGAGCTGTCCGGGCCATCGGCCGACGCACAGCAGTTCCGCGATCTCGTCGAGCGACAGTTCGTGCCTCAGGCTCGGTGCGGGCTCCCCGCGAAGCAGGCGCTTCAAGGAGATGCGGCCCCCGGCACGCTCCTGCGGGACGCGGCCCTTCGCACGCCCCAACTCGAACAGCGACATGGGGCGGAGCCGAAGTCGGCTCATCCGCCCGGCGCCCGTGTGCCGCGTGATGTCGTCGGGGGGTACGGCCGATCCCGTGAGAATGAAGTGACCCTTGCCGGGGCGGTCATCCACGGCCCGGCGGATGTAGTTCCAGATGTCCGGATCCACCTGCCACTCGTCGATCAACCGGGGTGTGGAACCCTCCAGGACGAGCCGCAGGTCCAGTGCCATCGCCTCGGACACGGACGGATCCGCATCCACGAGCAGCTCGCTTCTTCTACCGTCTCATGAGTTCCCGCGCGGGACGTGGGATTTAATGAGGTAATGAAGTAGACCAAGATTATCCTACTCTGTTGTCGTGCAGCATGTTATGAAATTCATGACGTAGCTACATGGTCAACATCCGGGGCAACAGCTACCGGATGCGACGCCATCTGGAACTCTCCAAGGCCATCCACCCGACCGCCTCCCGGGCGGTCTCGGCGGAGCGCTCGGAACACGGAGGGACTCGGTGATGCGCGCCGACCAGATCCTCTCGGAACGCTCCGCTCCGGTCCCTCCGCGGCGCGTTCCGAAAAGTGTCCCATTTTCCACGGCCAGAAGTGTCATATTTTCGATGGCCATTGACAAACGCACGGACCTTCCGCCTGCAGTGCTGGGAGTGCGGCGCCGACGTGTTCTATTTCTCATGCGATTGCGGCAGCAAGGTGCTCTTCGACGAACTAGGTCCGCCGTGGCCTCATCATGACTGCGATGCAACTTGGTCTCGAGGCCTCGTTCGTTCAGTGGACGACTCCGGTCGCGTCACGGTTCGTATCAGCCCCCATGTGACCGTCTCGAGGCCACCGCTGTTCCCGGGCATCGAACCCGGAATCATCGAACGCTCCTGCCACTACGAACCAGACCCCATCGTCACGAAGCGGCCCAGAGCGGGGCTGCACACGCGCGTGGAGGGCATCCTGCGTGAGGTTATCCGCAGCAGGAACCCCTTTCGCGTCTTTGATCATGCCCGCGGGACGATCGGCTCCGCCATGCTCGGGAGGCTACGGAGATGCGGAAGGTTGTGATGTGGTCGTGGATCGTCGTGTTGAGTGGCTGCGAACAAACCGACGACGCATCACGGGTTGAGGGTAGCACGTCGCAGCGCAATCCTACGCCGCTGGAGCGTATGATTTCCCGAAGCGACTTGGGTGAAGAATGGCCATTCACGGTGGACTCGGGTACTGTTGCCTGTCCCGGCCCCGGTAGCGCCGTTACGTTCACAACGCCTAACGGTCAAACCTATGCGGTGAACGGGCGTGCCATTGGGTTGAATCGTTGGCCTCGCGCTCGGGAGATTACACGGCATATGTCATTCGGGTTGCGGTATGAGGCTGTTGATCGTTTGACCGTCGCTAAGCGACGGTCGGTGTTTAAGACACTAGTCGATTGTCAAGATGCGGGGCGTGATGACGATTATTGCGATAGCTCAACCAGCCAAGCACATAATGTCACTTCTCAAGAGTTACAAGAAATATCAAATGAAGGTGTTGAGAATAGCTGGCCACCGTTGGGACCACCACTTGTCATGCCAGTAAACAACATCATCGAGATCGGTTTACGGTTTTGTCGGTAGGGTGTGTACGTACACCTTTCTTTGTAATCCCCCAAAGATTCTTACCCACGCCGGGCAACGGTAGCGCGCCAATCGTGACGGCGGGCCACGAGCCTGTCCTATCCACGAGCGTCTTCGACTCGTGAGCGATGACAAAGGACACGGCGGTTGACTCATCTTCATGTCCTCCGATCAGAATGTGATTCCTGTCCCATTCTGGCCGGGCCTTCGCCCTTTCATCGACGTTCAGGCCGATGCCCCACGGCGGTACGACTAACTGGAATGCAGCAATCGCGTGTTCGGCGAACTCTGGTTGCTGCCAGCGCTTCAGCCGCTCGCCGGACACCTCGCCCATCACCTGAAACGGCGAGTCTTCGGCAACCTTGATGTGGCACTCCCCCGACGCATGGAGGCTGATCTTCACTCCCTTCATGGAGTCGCGTCCGTAAATGTACGCGTCGCCCTTCTTCCCCGTACGAACGCCCCGGGCATCGGACGTGAGCCCGTCTTGGCCTTTGGATCGCGAAATTGATTGGACTCGTACGCCTGGGGAATTCCAATCCCGGCGGCTGCGTCCAGATCGGGATTTCTTCGTCACACACGAGCTGTGCTCCATGGACGACGCCCGTGCGACGGCGGAGTCTTCCGCGCACCTAATCCGAGGTCCAGCGCGCACGCTAAACCGGCTGCCTGCGTGTCAGAGACGGCGATTATCAGGGTGCCATCGGTCGATGGGCGATCGCGGTTCAAATCGGGAGGCCCGTCGGGTTACCGGCGACGCGGCGGATCCAACGGGCGATCCTCCGGGTCTCGAACCCTACCCGCCAAGTAAGCTCCCCAGTCCTCCATCAGCCGGCGCCGGCGATCGAACAGGTCCGTGCGCCGGTAGGCGGCCTCGACCTGGTTCCGGACCACATGGGCCAGTGCCGCCTCCGCCACCTCGCGCGGATGATCCGTCTCCTCCGCCGCCCAGTCCCGGAACGACGACCGGAAGCCGTGCGGCACGGCCTCGATCTTCAACGCCCGGAGCAGTTCCCATATGGCCGTGCGCCCGAGTGGCGTTCCGCGCACGCCCGGAAACACAAGCCGGTTGCCGCGACCGAGCCCTCGCGCTTCCTCGAGAATCTCCAACGCGCGACCACTGAGCGGGATGCGGTGCTCCCGGTTCCCCTTCGTGCGTGGGGCGGGGAGGATCCACACCGCCTCGCCCCGGTCGATCTCCGTCCACACGGCTCCATAGACCTCGCGGGAGCGCGTCGCCGTCAGCACCAGAAACTCGAACGCCAGCTTCACAATGGGCCGTCCGCTGGACGCCCGAACCGTCCGGATCGCCGATGCCACTTCGCCGTGCGGCAACGCCCGCAGGTGTTGCGAGCGATTCGCCTGGGCTCCAAGCACGGGGCCCACGCGGTCGCAGGGGTTGTCGGGCCGAAGGTCCATCGCCACCGCCCACTCCATGACCGCGCGCATCCGCTGGCGCAGCTTCCTCGCTAGGGCCGGCTTCTCGTGCCAGATCGGGGCCAAGATCCCAAGCACATCAGCGCTCGTCACCTCCGAGACCGGCATCTCGGCGATGCGCGGGAAGACGTGGCGCTCCAAGCTGTTCAGCCAGACCTGGGCGTGCCGGGTGGACCGCCAGCCCGGCCGCAACTGCTCCCAGACCCTTTGCGCCGTCTCGGCGAAGGTGGGCATCGACTCGGCCCGCCGGTTCTCGGTCAGGGGATCGCCGCCCTCACGAGCCAGCTTTCGGTTCGCGAACGCCTTCTCGCGCGCTTCCTTCAGTGAGACCAGGGGGTATCCGCCGAGCCCTAGTTCCGTGCGGCGACCGCGAATCGTGAGGCGCTGGATCCAGCCCCGGCTCCCGGTGGGCCGGACATCGAGATAGAGGCCGTTCCCGTCGCAGTAGCGTCCGGCCTCGCTTACGTTACGGACGAAGGCGGGCGAGAGCGCGTTCTGGGGATGCCGGCCGCGCGGCTTGCGTTTCGAAGGTCGTGTCGAGAGCGACATACCTACCAATATACCCGCCACCACGTGCTGGATGCAAGCGAATGAAGTCAGTCGGCTTGGGACGAGGCCGTTGTCCTTATCTCGCGATAAGGCAACACGTTCAAGTCATTTGTGGACGTTATGGGATTCGGCTGCACGACACGAGTAGCCCATGGCATACAGCCCCGCGGGAACGTCAGAGTGCGGCGAGGATCTCTTCGTGGGTCGGGTGACGGCCCGTGGCGGCCTTCGAGTAGACGAGCTTCCCATCGGCGACGACCTCGAACCGGCCTCCGCCGGATGGGATCATCTCGATCTCCAGGCTGTCGAACCGTTCTCTGAGGGTGGCCGCCAGACTGGCGGCTTTCGGTTCGTAGTTTCAGGCCGTGCAGTACTCGATCGATATGTGCATGTTGCTCATCCTCTTCCGGGTTCTATCTGCGCGTGGCGCGTCCTCTCGAGGGGCGCGATCCAGGGTCCGGCACGTTCGCCGTTGACCCTCGCGCGAACAAGGGGGTATCTACGGGTATGAGACACAAGTCTGGGCAGGAGCCGGATCTGGGCCCGCTGATCCGCGAGGTCGAAGCGCGCCTCCCCGAAGCGCCCCCCTCGGCGGTGGCCGGGCTGTCGCGGCGCCTGTTCAGCCGCGGCTACGCGGCCATCGCGGACGGACTCCCGACCGGCGGCCTCGCGGACGACGTCGCCGCCCTCTACCGGCTCGTGGAGAGCGCCACCGGCGGCACCATCGCGATCCGGATCGACTGGGACCCGGAGGACGCCTCCCGCGGGGTGCTCCAGACGGTGATGGAGGACCGGCCCTTCATCGTCGATACGCTGCGCGAATATCTGCATTCGGTGGGACTCGAGGTCCCCCATCTCCTGCACCCGGTGGTCGTCGTCGACCGCGACGCGTCGGGGCGCGTGGTGGACATCCGCGACCGTTCCGCCGACGGCCCGCGGGCCTCCGTCACCCACATGGTGCTGGACGGGGCCCATCACGCACCGACCCGGGAGACGCTCGAGGCCGAGATCCGGCAGCGTCTCGAGCTGGTGAAGGCCGTCACGGAGGACTTCCCGGCCATGATCGAGCAGGCCGGGACGCTCGTCGGCGAGCTCGAAGCCAAGCGGCTCGAGATTCCCTGGCGCTCCCGCGAGCTGGAGGAGGTCCAGGAGCTGCTGCGGTGGCTGGTGGATCCGGGTTTCGTCTTCCTCGGCTACCGCGCGTATCGCATCGAGGCGGACGAGGCGGGGCGCGACTGGATCCATGTGGACGAAGAGAGCGGGCTCGGGATCCTGCGGGACGACACCAAGTCCAAGTATCGCGAACCCAGGCCGCTCGACGCACTCCCGGCCGACCTCCGCGCGCGGGTGCTGGGCGGGCCCCTGCTCATCATCTCCAAGACCAACGCCGAGAGTCCGATCCGGCGACACGTCCGCATGGACTACGTCGGCATCAAGCGTCTGCACCCCGACGGGACGGTCCGGGGGGAACACCGCTTCCTGGGGCTCTTCACCGCGAAGGCGTTTTCGCAGGAAGCCTCCTCCATCCCGATCCTGCGCCGCAAGCTGCGAGAGATCCTGCAGCTCGAGGCCGCCCCTTCGGGATCGCACGACTACAACGTCATCCTCCAGACGTTCAACTCGATGCCGAAGGAGGAGTTGTTCCTCGCCTCGGTGGAGGAGATCCGCTCGGTCATCGACGCGGTGATGACGACGGCCGGGGCGGACGACGTCCGGGTCACGGCGCGCCCGGACCAGCTCGGGCGCGGCGTGCAGGTCATGGTCATCCTTCCCAAGAGCCACTTCTCGGGGCAGGTGCGGAGGAAGCTGCAGGCGGCGCTGATCGAGGCGTACCAGGGAGGCCTCCTCAACTACCACCTCGCCCTCGGACAGGGCGACCAGGCGCGGCTGCACTTCTATCTGGCGCACGATCCTGACGAAGCGGGGCCGGTCGACCTCGACGCGGTCCAGAAGCAGGTCCGCTCGATCGTCCGCACGTGGGAGGAGCGGCTGGAGGACGCCCTCTCGGCGGTGCACGGCGCGACCCGCGGCCATCACCTGGCGACGCACCTCGTGCAGTTCTCGTCGGGATACCAGGCGGCGATGGACATCGACACGGCGGTCGAGGACGTCGCCCGGCTCGCACGGCTGGCCGAGACGCGCGAGAGCCAGCTTCGGCTCAGGCGGTCGACCTCGGAGACGGGCCGCTACTACCAGCTCCGCCTGTACGCCGAGCGGGGCCAGTACGTGCTCAGCGACGTGATTCCCACGCTCGAGAACCTGGGGCTGAGGGTCCTCGATTCGGTCCGCTTCACGGTGGACCTGCAGGACGAGGCGCTCGCCGCCGGGGACGAGACGATCCCCGCGAAGCTCCAGGTCTTCGAGGCCGAGGCGCGCCGCGATTACGACCTCGACATGGAGGCGGCGGAAGACCGGATCGCGGACGCGCTGCGGGCGATCCAGCGGGGGGCCGCCGAGGACGACCGCCTGAACGAACTCATCGTGACCGCCGGGCTCTCGTGGGAAGAAGTCGCGGTCCTCCGGGCCTACGCCGGCTACAGCTTCCGGGTCGGGGCCGTCGCGAGTCCGACGGGCGGCCAGTTCCCGCTCGTCCTGTACCCCGCCATCGCGCGCTGCCTCTTCCGGGCCTTCGAGGCGCGCTTCGATCCGGGCGCGCGCCAGGACTCCGACAAGACCCTCGAGCGTCTCAGGCGCGAGTTCAACCGGGGGTTGGCCTCGGTACGGGGGATCGAGGACGACCGCACTCTGCGGTGCATGATGGAACTCGTCCACGCGACCGTGCGCACGAACCACTACCGGGGCGAACTGCGCCGTTCACCGCTCCTCGCCCTCAAGATCGCGAGCCGTTCGGTCGACTTCATCCCGGAACCGAAGCCGAAGCACGAGATCTACCTGCGAGGGCCCCGCACGGAAGCCGCCCACCTCCGCATGGACGACGTGGCGCGCGGCGGGATCCGCTGGAGCGACCGTTACGGGGATTTCCGGGTCGAGGTGCTGGGGCTCGTCAAGACGCAGCGGGTCAAGAACGCGGTCATCGTGCCGGGGGGCGCGAAGGGCGCCTTCATCGTGAAGCGGCTGCCGAACGACCGGAAGGCGCGGCTCGCCGCGGGACTCGACAGCTACCGGGACTTCATCCGTGGGCTGCTCGAGATCTCCGATAACGTGGTGGACGGCGAGGTGACGCGCCCCGCCGGGGTCGTCATCCACGACGAGCCCGATCCCTACCTGGTCGTCGCGGCGGACAAGGGCACGGCGAAGAACTCCGACACGGCCAACGAACTCGCCGCGGAAGCGGGGTTCTGGCTCGGCGACGCCTTCGCCTCCGGCGGATCGCAGGGGTACGACCACAAGAAGGAGGGGATCACGGCCCGGGGCGCCTGGGAGTGCGTGAAGCGCCACTTCCGCGAGGCGGACATCGACTACGAGAGCGAGCCCTTCACGGCGGTCGGCATCGGCGACATGAGCGGCGACGTGTTCGGCAACGGGATGCTGCTGAGCAAGCAGGTCAAGCTCCTCGCGGTGTTCGATCACCGGCACGTCTTCCTGGATCCCGACCCGGACCCCGAGACGTCGTGGACCGAGCGCAAGCGGTTGTTCGACCTTCCGGCCTCGTCGTGGGCGGACTACGACGCGGATCTCCTGAGCGAGGGGGGCGGCGTCTACGAGCGCACGGAGAAGCAGATCCACCTCTCCCCGCACGTTCGCCAGCGGCTGGGCATCGACCGCGAAACGGTGAACGGGAACGAACTCATCCGCGCCATCCTCACCGCGCCGGTCGATCTGCTCTGGAACGGCGGCATCGGCACCTACGTGAAGGCCGGCTCGGAGCGCGACGCCGACGTGGGCGATCCGAGCGGCGACGCGACCCGGGTGGACGCCACGGAGGTCCGGGCCCGGGTGGTCGGCGAGGGGGGCAACCTCGGCTTCACCCAGCGCGCGCGGGTGGAGTTCGCGCTCGCCGGCGGGCGGATCAACACGGACGCGGTCGACAACTCCGCCGGCGTCGACATGTCCGACCACGAGGTCAACCTCAAGATCCTGCTTGGGGCGCCGCTCTCGCGCGGAGCCATCGACCCGACGGCACGGAACGACCTCCTCAGGGAGTGCACGAACGAGGTCTCGCACAAGGTTCTCCGCAACTGTTACAGCCAGAGCATGGCGCTCAGCCTCGACTACATCCGCGCCAGGCGGAAGCCGGCCGTGTTCCGTGAGGTGATCCAGCGCTTCGAGCGGGAAGGGATCCTGGACGCGGCGCTCGAATACCTGCCCACCGGCGACGAACTCCTCGAGCGGGAGAACGCCGGCGCGCACCTCACGCGGCCGGAACTCGCGACGCTCCTCGCCTACTCCAAGCTCCACCTCAAGCACTCGATCACCGCGTCGAGCGCGTCCAGGGACCCCGCGATGATGGAGCTGGTGGAGGACTACTTCCCCTTCGGCGCGCTGAAGGAGGTCGAGGACGAGGATCTCGAGGGGCACCGGCTGCGGGCGCACATCTCGAGCATGCTGCTGACGAACCGCTACGTCGACCGCATGGGGGCCACGAGCCACATCCAGCTCATGGACGAGACGGGGCGGGCCGCCGCGACGGTGGCGCGTACCTGGTACGTCGCCTCACGCATCGCGGACGCCGAGGACCTGTATGAGCGACTCCGCGTGGCGGACGTCACGATGCGGAGCGGAGCCCAGTCCCAGTGCTACCTGGCGATGGGCGACGCGCTCACGCGCGCGACGCGCTGGCTCCTCCAGCATGTGGATCCGGCGCAGCCGATCTCGGACGCGATCGAGTGGCTCCACGAGCCCGTGGGCGCGATCCGCGCCACCCTGCCGGAGTTCCTCAGGGCCGAGCGGCTCGAGCGCTTCCAGTCCACCTGTTCATTGCACGAGATGGACGGGCTCGATCCCGAGGCCGCGCTGTCGCTGGCGACCTTCCGCTACGTGGAAGAGTTGTTGCCGGTCGCCCGCCTCGTCCGCGAGACCGGGGCGGACACGATGCGGGTGGGAGAGGTCTACTTCGGGCTCGCCGACGACATCGACTTCCCGTGGCTGAGGAGCAGCATCTACGAATGGGCCACCGACGACCCGTGGGACCAGCGCGCCTCTCGCATCCTCGTCACGCGGCTCGAACGGGCGCGCTCGCGGATGGTGGCCCAGGTCATCGCGGACGCGGAAGACTCGACGGTCAAGCGGGCGATGCGGGCCTTCCGGCGCCGGCACGCCGTCGGGCTGAGCCGCATCCGTAACGTGATCTCCGACATGCGGAGCGCCGGGGAGACCCACCTCGCCGGCCTCGTGGTGGCCGTCGACGCCGTCAACGATCCGGGGATCCTGGGACCCCCGGACCGCTGATCAGCTCAGGCTGGCGATCCTGCTAATAGTCGATGTACTGGTCGATCTCCCACTCGGAGACCTGCGCCACGTATTCGCTCCATTCCGCCTTCTTGCGGCTGACGAACTGCTCGAAGATGTGGTCGCCGAGGGCGTCCTTCATGACCTCGTTCGCCTCTAGTTCGGCCACGGCCTCGCCGAGGTTCGCGGGCAGCACCTCGAGGCCGATCCGCTCGCGCTCCTCGTCCGAGAGGCGCCAGACGTTCGTGTCGAGCGGCGGGCCCGGATCGATCTTGTTCTCGATTCCGTCGAGGCCGGCGGCGAGCTGGACGGCCAGCGCCAGGTAGCCGTTGCACGCCGGATCCGGCATCCGGAACTCCGCCCGCGTCCCCATGCCCCGCTGGTCCGGAATCCGGATCATCGGCGACCGGTTGCGCTGCGACCACGCGATGGAGATCGGCGCCTCGTAGCCGGGCACGAGCCGCTTGTAGCTGTTCACGATCGGGTTCGAAACGGCCGCGATCGCCCGCGCGTGCTTCTTCAGCCCGCCGATGTAGTGGAGCATCACGTCCGACAGCTCGTAGTCGGCGTCCGCATCGTGGAAGATGTTCTTCCCGTCCGTGAACAGCGACTGGTGCGTGTGCATGCCGGAGCCGTTCGCGCCGAAGATCGGCTTCGGCATGAACGTCGCGTGGAGCCCGTGCGCGAGCGCGACGTTCCGGACGATGAACTTGAACGTGATCAGGTCATCGGCCGTCCGCAGCGCCTCGCCGTACTTGTAGTCGATCTCGTGCTGGCCTTCGGCGACCTCGTGGTGCGCGGCCTCGATCTCGATGCCCATCGCCTCCATGGCGGTGACCATCTCTCGCCGCGCCCGCTCGGCGAGGTCCGACGGCGTGAGGTCGAAGTAACCGCCGGTGTCGTGCGTGACCATGTCGCAGCTGCCGTCCTCGTTCTTGTTGAAGAGGAAGAACTCGGCCTCGACGCCGGCGTACATCTTGAAGCCCATCGACTCGGCCCGGGCGACGACGCGCTTGAGCGCCGCGCGCGGGCAGCCGCCGAACGGCTTGTTGTACGGCCGCCGCACTTCGCAGTACACCTGGGCCACGCGCGCCTCCGGGTTCCCCCACGGGAACACGCGGAACGTGTCCAGGTCCGGGCTCAGAAGCATGTCGCTCTCTTCGATGCGGACGTAGCCCGCGATCGAAGAGCCGTCGAACATGATCTTCCCGTCGAACGCATCGCCGAACTTGCTCGTCGGGAGTTCGATGTTCTTCGGCATGCCGTTGATGTCGATGAACACGAGGCGAAGGAAGCGGACGTTCAGCTCGTCGCAGAGCGCCAGGAGTTGGTCGCGATCGGCCGAAGCGACCTTGCTCCCGTAGTTGTCGTAGCGAACCTGCGAGGAGTGCTCACTGGGTGCCGCAAAAACGGCGTCGGACATGGTGCGACCTCCGGGTGACTGGGCTTGGTGCAGCAGGATGAGCAGGTTCGATCCCGTACAGGGCGGTCGAGCCCGACCCGCAATGTCGCGGGGCATTATTGGTGGCGAATTCGCTAGCGTCAACCTCTTTCAGGGGGGCGCGGAGCTGTGCGCGGTTCCGCCCGATCATGGCCAGCTCCACCGGCGCACGGCAGCGGGCGCGCGCGTGCTTGCCACTGCGCCGGCAAACCCGTCTCCGGGAAGGAGATCGAGGAGCCAGTAGGGCCGACCTTCGAGGACGCCGCGGATCGTGTCAACCCGGCTGAGCGGGCGTGACAGCCCCAGTCCGGCGGCCTTCAGCATGGCTTCCTTCCGGGCCCAGACCCGGAAGAACTCCGGCCGCGCCTCGACGGTGCTCCAGTCCGGACGCAGCTCCCGTTCCCCCGCCGAGAGATGGTCGCGGGCGAGTCCCTCCAGATGGCGCAGCGGCCGTATGCGCTCGATGTCGACGCCGATCTCTCCCGCCTCGCCCACCGCGAAGAGGGCCAGGTCACCGGAGTGGCTGAGATTGAAGAAGAGCGGCGTCCGATCGCGTTCCGTCTCCCGCGCGAGGCGCGGCTTCCCGTGTTCTCCGTACTCGAGTGCGAGTTCCCCGGCGGAGAGCCGGACGTACTCGGCCAGGAGCCGCCGCAGCGCGATGCGGGCGCGGCGGAAGCGGGTCCGGGCGCCGGCCGAGACGAGCCGCGCGGCTCGCGCCCGCTCGTCGGAACTCAGGAGCGCGACCCCGTCCCCCTCGTCGCAGGCGGCGAGGTCGACTCGCCATACGTGAAGGTCCGGCCCCGGAAGCCCCGGGTGGTGGGGCGCCCGGGGCCATTCCCGCGCGTTCAGAGGGTCGCGTACCAGTCGAGAGTCTCCCCGAGACCCGGGACGAGGGTGTGGGTGGGCGCGTAACCGAGCCGCTCGCACGCCAGGGAGATGTCCGCGTAGGAATGCCGGATATCCCCCGCGCGAACGTCCTCGTACACCGGCTCCACGTCCTCGAGCCGCGGTCGCGTTTCCGCCAGCCCGTCACGGATCATCTCGAACAGCCGGCTCAGCGTCGTCCGATCCCCGGAGGCCACGTTGTAGACCCTCCCCGTCGCCCCCGCGCCCGCCGTCGCGGCGAGCAGGTTGGCCTGGACCACGTTCTCGATGTAGCAGAAGTCCCGGCTCGTCCGACCGTCCCCGTAGATCCGGCACGGCTCGCCCTGAAGCAGGAGGCCGATCCAGCGGGGGATGACGGCGGCGTACGGTCCGTCGGGGTCCTGACGCCGCCCGAACACGTTGAAATAGCGGAGACCGACGATCTCGAGGCCGTAGCTGCGGCGATACATGGCGGCGTACAGTTCGTTCACGCGCTTGGTCGCCGCGTAGGGCGACAACGGGATCCCGATGCGGGCCTCTACCTTGGGCAGTTCGGGAGAGTCTCCGTACACCGAACTCGACGAGGCGTAGACGACACGGCGGACGCCGGCGTCGCGGGCCGCGTCCAGTACGCTGATGAAGCCGTTGACGTTGCAGGCGTAGGTCGCGCGCGGCTCCTTGATCGAGCGGGGCACCGAGGCCAGCGCGGCCTGGTGCACGACGACATCCACGTCCCGGCACGCCGACGCGGCCGCCTCGCGGTCGGCGACGTCCGCCTCGATGAAGCGGCACCGGTCCGCGGGAGCCCCCGACGCGGCCACCGCCTCCGCGACGTTGCGGCGGTGTCCGGTCGCAAGGTTGTCGAGCGCCACGACCTCCTGACCGAGAGCCAGGAGTCGTTCCAGGAGGTTGGATCCGATGAAGCCGGCGGCCCCGGTGACCAGCCAGCGCCGGGGGTCCGCCCGCAGCCTCGCGCAGGCGCGATCGTATTCTGTTTCCACGAGCGTACATGTTATGCTTCCGGCGTCGGACGGCGGAAGCCCCTGACGGGCCCGGACCTTGAAACCTGTCCCCCGCCGTACGGAGTATGGGGAGGACGACGCTGGCGGCACCGGCGGAAGGGAGCGCGGAAGAGCGCGATGGCGGAAGAAGACATGGCCGAAGAGGGCATGAACGAGATCCTCAGGAAGAAGATCTGGAGGAAGCTACAGGCGCTTCCCGAGGAGAAGCAGTACGAGGTCGCCGATTTCGTCGACTACCTGTCGTCGAAGTACGCCTCGCGGCCGGCCCCGGGCGCGGATCCCTTCCAGCATTTCGCCGAGTCCGTGCATCGAGGGTTACGGCGCACGAAAGCCTCGACGACGGCCGTGAAGGGGACGATGAAGGTTCTCGGCGCCGCCGACCGCGTGTTCGAGTCGTTTCGTGAAGCGGGGCGCGGGTTCCTGGCCGAACTCGAGGCCGGCACCCCGGAGCCGCCCCCGAAGGACGATCGCCCGCCGCCCGAGACACGCGAGATCGTCGTCGACTAGTCCGGCGGCCGAACGCCGCCGCGTTCGTTGACGCGATCCCGGGAGGCGCCTACGATGTCGCATGGAACCTCCAGCAGCGCGCCCGGTCCGCGAAGCGCTCACCTTCGACGACGTATTGCTCGCTCCCAGCCACGCGCTGGTGCATCCGGCGGACGTCGATGTCTCGACCCGTCTCACCGAGCGGATTCGGCTCCAGATCCCGCTGCTGTCCGCGGCCATGGACACGGTCACGGAGTCCCGGATGGCCATCGCGGTCGCCCGCGAAGGCGGCCTCGGGATCATCCACAAGAACATGTCGATCGAGGCCCAGGCCCAGCAGGTCGACCGCGTCAAGCGATCCGAGAGCGGGATGATCCTGGACCCGATCACGCTCGGACCCGAGGCCACGCTCGGGGAGGCGCGACACCGCATGCGCGAGTTCTCGATCAGCGGCGTTCCGATCGTGGACGAAGGCGGCGCGCTCATCGGCATCCTCACGAACCGGGACCTCGTGTTCGAGAGCGATCTCTCGCGGCCGGTGCGGGAGGCGATGACGAGCGAGAACCTGATCACGGCCCCGGTCGGAACCTCTCTCGAGGAAGCTGAGGAACTGCTCCGCCGTCACAAGATCGAGAAGCTCCCGGTGGTGGGGGAGGACGGACGGCTGGCGGGGCTGATCACGGTCAAGGACATCTTCAAGCGACGGCGGTTTCCGAACGCGACCAAGGACGACCACGGTCGCCTGCGCGTGGGGGCGGCGGTGGGTGCGAGCCCGGCGGAGCTCGAACGGGCGCGCGAACTCGCCGGGGCGGGTGCGGACGTCATCGTCGTGGACACGGCGCACGGACACTCCGAGGGCGTGCTCAAGGCCGTGGCCCGGGTGCGGGAGGCGCTCCCGGACATCGACCTCATCGCGGGCAACGTCGCCACGCGCGAGGGGGCGGCGGCGCTGGTCGCGCGGGGGGTGAACGCGGTCAAGGTGGGCGTGGGCCCGGGTTCCATCTGCACGACGCGCGTCGTGACGGGGGTCGGGGTGCCGCAGATCACCGCGATCGAAGACAGCGTGGCCGGCGTGGAGGGCCGCGTGCCCGTGGTCGGGGATGGCGGGATCAAGTACTCCGGCGACCTCGCAAAGGCGATCGCCGCGGGTGCCGAGACATGCATGCTGGGCTCCATGTTCGCCGGCACGGACGAGAGCCCGGGTGAGACCTTCCTCCTCGAGGGCCGCCGGTTCAAGATCATCCGTGGGATGGGTTCGCTCGCGGCCATGAAGGCGGGGTCGGCGGACCGCTACTTCCAGGAGGGTTCGGCCGTCCAGAAGCTGGTGCCTGAGGGGATCGAGGGCCGCGTCCCCTACAAGGGGCCGGTGGCGGACACCGTGTTCCAGCTCGTCGGAGGACTCCGGAGCGGGATGGGTTACTGCGGCGCTGCCACGATCGACGAACTACGGCGCGAGGCCCGCTTCCTCCGCATCACCTCCGGCGGCCTGCGCGAGTCCCATCCGCACGATGTGGTGATCACGCGCGAGTCCCCCAACTACCACGTCTGACCCCCGGCGCTGACGTCTCGACAGCCTCCATTCTCGACAGCTTCCATATGGTTCGGTACCATCCATGCGCGCTGACCCGTCCGGGGCCCGGCGCGACGCGGTGATGGAGCGGCGAGTGGAGTGTGGGGTATCGGTTGCAGAAGGGGGGAGGTGCCGCGAATGACCAAGCTGTCTTTCGCTGAACGACCGCATACACGCCTGTTCGGGCCGGGTCCGGCGCTGGCGGCGCTCGGGGCCTTCTTCTTTTCCGGCTGTGCCCTCGTCCAGCGCGTCGTCGGTACAGATCCCTCGCCCGAGCCGCCCGCATCCGGACCGGCCGCGGTCGAGATGCCCGCCGACAGTCCGCCCGAGACGACCCCGGTCCCGCCCTCCGACGCCGGAGGGGAGCCGGCGGAGGCGCCGCTGCCGGACGACGACCTGATGCCGGAGGATCCCCGCGTGCCGGAGCCGGCCGGCGAGGCGTTCGACGGGCCGACCCCCGAGGAGATCGACCGGGCGCTTCGAGAGACGCTCGGCGGCGATCCGATGGGGCTGGTCCACGACGGAGAGGATCCGCGCGTCTTCCGGCTCGAGATGAACGAGCGAGTCCAGTCCTGGATCCACTACTTCCAGAGCCAGCTTCAGGAGCGTTTCCAGGTCTACCTCGCGCGCAAGACCCGCTACGAGCCCATGATCCGGCGGAAGCTGCGCGAGGCGGGCCTGCCGCAGGACCTGATCTATCTCTCGGTCATCGAGAGCGGCATGAACCCGAACGCCTACAGCCGGGCTCACGCGGTCGGCCTGTGGCAGTTCATCTCGGGTACCGGACGCCAATACGGTCTCGAGATCTCATACTGGCTCGACGAGCGGCGCGATCCCGAGAAAGCCACCGACGCGGCGGTCGCCCACCTCAAGGACCTGTACGAGGAATTCGGTTCGTGGTATCTGGCGGCGGCCGCCTACAACGGGGGGCCGAATCGCGTTCGCCGCGGACTTCGAACAGTGCCGGACGGGACCTTCTGGGATCTCTCCGAACGTCGCCTGCTGCGCCGGGAGACGCGTGACTACGTGCCCAAGATCATCGCGGCCGCCATGATCGGACACGATCCGGAGCGCTACGGGTTCGAGTACCCGGAACGGGAGATGCTTCCGGAGTACGAGACGGTGCGGGTACCGGATGCGACGAGCTTCGATGTGCTCTCAGAGGTCGCGGGGACGGACGAGGAGACGATCGACCTGCTCAACCCGCAGTTCCCGCGCAGCGTGACCCCGCCGCGCCGGGAGGTGGAGATCCGGGTCCCGGCCGGGGGCGCGGCGCAGTTCGCGGTGCGCTATGCCGCGGTCCCCGCCGATGAGCGGGTGACGTGGACCTTCCACACCGTGCAGAACGGCCACACGCTGGGCTGGATCGGACAGCAGTACGGCGTGTCGGTGGCGGCGCTCCAGGCCGCGAACGGCAACCTCAACCCGCGGCGCCTGCAGATCGGTCAGCAGCTCGTGATCCCCAGAGCCGGGGGGACGTCCGCCAGCCGGACCGCGAGCGCGCCGAGCCCGGCGCCCGCGGCCCCGCGCCCGGCGGCCCGGACGAACGCCGACGGGACCCGGGCGGTCACCGTCCAGCGAGGCCAGACGCTGGATGTGATCGGGCAGCAGTACGGCGTGTCGGTGGCGGCGCTCCGGGTCGCGAACGGCAACGTGAACCCGCGGCGCCTGCAGATCGGTCAGCGGCTGGTGATTCCCGGCGCCGACAGGCCCTCCGGACCGATGACGGTCGTCGTCCGGGAGGGCGACTCGCTATGGCTGATCGCCCGCCGATACTCGGTATCGACGCGGCAGATCATCGAGTGGAACCGGCTCTCGTCGAGCCTCATCCACCCCGGAGACCGGCTCGAGATTCGGCGCTGATCCGCTCCGCGGCGGTCCGGCGAGGGGATAGAAGGCCCCGGCCCCCGTCCGGCCCCGCAGGCCGTTCCGCGTATCGATCACGAGGGTCGCCTTCTCCAGCACGAGGTCGTAATCCACCTCCCGGTGGTCCGTCACCACGACGACCGCGTCGGCGGCTTCGACCCGCGCTTCGTCGAGCGGCTGCGACTCGAGGTCTCCCCCCTCCAGCGCGAGGTGCGGGACGAAGGGGTCGTGGTAGCCGACCTCGGCGCCGCGGCGACGCAGGAGTTCGATGATGTCGAGTGCCGGACTCTCGCGAACGTCGCCGACATCCGGCTTGTAGGCGACGCCGAGCAGCAGGACGCGGCTGCCGTTGACCGGGAGACGGCGCCGGTTCAGCGCCTGGGCGATGCGGTCCACGACGTAGCGCGGCATCTCCGCGTTGACCTCCGCCGCGAGTTCGATGAAGCGCGTTCGGTACTGCAGCGTGCGCATCTTCC
This sequence comes from Candidatus Palauibacter sp., assembly GCF_965216145.1. Taxonomy (GTDB): domain Bacteria; phylum Gemmatimonadota; class Gemmatimonadetes; order Palauibacterales; family Palauibacteraceae; genus Palauibacter. Next base: position 359,752 of record NZ_OZ244149.1, on the reverse strand, counting down.
ACGCGAGATAGTGCGGGTCGACGGGGAGGCAGTGGCCGCCGAGGCCGGGACCGGGCGTGAAGCGCATGAACCCGTACGGCTTGGTCGCCGCCGCTTCGACGACCTCCCAGATGTCGATACCGAGGCGGTCCGCGATGACGGCCATCTCGTTCACCAGACCGATGTTCACCGCGCGGAAGGTGTTCTCCAGCAGCTTGGTCAGTTCGGCGGCCTCCGGCGAAGCGACGCGCACGACCTCCTCGATGACTCGTCCGTAGAGTGCGACCGCGAGCTCCCCGCAGGTCTCCGTCAGCCCGCCCACGACCTTGGCGGTGTTGGTGAAGGTGTAGTTCGCGTTGCCGGGGTCGACGCGCTCGGGACTGAAGGCGAGGAAGAAATCCTCTCCGGCCCGGAGCCCGCCGCGCTCGAGTTCCGGCTGCAGAAGCTCGCGGGTCGTCCCCGGGTACGTGGTCGACTCGAGGACGATGAGCTGCCCGGCCCGGAGGCAGGCGCCGATCTGCGAGACCGCGTCGAGGATGTGGGAGACGTCGGGGTCCCCGGTCTTCCCGAGCGGGGTCGGGACGCAGATGATGACCGCGTCCACCTCGCCGAGGCGGCCGAAGTCGATCGTCGCGTCGAGCAGGCCCGCGCCGACGATGGCGGCCACGGTCTCCGGGGCGACGTCCCCGACGTGCGACTCGCCCCGTCGCACCCGTCGCACGACGCGCTCGTCGATGTCGAAGCCGAGCGTCCTGAAACCCGCCTCGGCGAAGGCCGTGACGACCGGGAGGCCGACGTACCCGAGCCCGAGCACGCCCACGCGGGCCGTGCCGGACTCGATCCGTTCGAGCAGCGCCTCTCGCCGACTCACCGGAGCCATCGCCTCACTCCGGCTCGGCCGCCCATGTGCCCGAGCGGCCGCCGCGCTTCTCGAGCAGCCGAATCGGGCCCAGCGACATGCCGCGGTCGATCGCCTTGCACATGTCGTACAGCGCGAGCAGACCGGCCGCGACGCCGGCCAGCGCCTCCATCTCGACCCCGGTCCGCCATTCGGCCGCTGCCCGCACGCTGAGGCGGTAGCCCGGCAGCGACTCGACGGCCTCGATCTCGATGTCCACCGCATCGAGCGGGATCGGATGGCAGAGCGGGACGAGCGTCGATGCGGCCTTGGCCCCCTGGATCGCCGCGATGCGGGCGACGGCGAGCGCCTCCCCCTTCTCGATCTCCCCCCCGCGGATCGCGTCGAGCGTCGCGCGCCGCATTCGGATCCGGCCCTCGGCGACCGCCACCCGGCGCGTCAACGGCTTCTCCCCGACGTCGACCATGCGCACCCGTCCGTCCGCGTCCAGATGTGTTAATCGATCCACGAAGCTGCCTCCCGCTTCGGAGTCCCGGTCGGCTCCAATGATGGGGCTCCCGGCCGCTGGCCCGCGAACGCGGTGCTCATCTCCCCGAGCAGAAGGGCGATCGTGGCCTGCGGGTTCATGTTGCGGCTGACCCCTTCCAGCGCCGCATCGACGGACGCAAGGGCGTCGAGGACCGCCAGATCCGTCACGCCGCGTCCCCTCGTGAGCGTCTCCACGCCCTGGGCATCGAGCGCCTCTCCGGCGGCCTCCGCCGCGACGCAGAGGAGGTCCCGCAAACGCACGCGCAGATCCTCGAGGGCGGGCTGCAGCGCGCCCCGCGCGCCCCGTGCCGTGTAGCGGAGCGCCGCGCGATACCGCGCCCCGGGCGTCCCGTCGAGCGCCGCCGCCAGCAGTTCATCGGCGGCCGTCTCGGACTCCCGCGCGCCTTCGTCGAGCAGGCGCCGGCCCCGGTACACGGCGCCATCGGCGCGCCGGGCCACGGCGAGGGCGCTGTTGGGTGGCGCGCCGAGTCGCTCGGTCAGGTACGCTGCCACCCGGTCCGTCGGCAGAGGCGCGACGCGGAGCGGCACGCTGCGGGACCGGATCGTCGGGAGGAGCGCGTCGGGGCGGCTGCTCGTGAGCACGATCCAGGCGAACGCCGGAGGTTCCTCGAGCAGCTTGAGGAATGCGTTCGCGGCCTCCGGGCTCGCGCTCTGCGGCACCATGCGGTCCGCCTCCTCGACCACGAACACCGACTTCCGGGACATCGAGGGGCGCCGCGAGGCCTGCTCGCGGATGTTCTCCACGGCCGCGACGTAGAGTCCCGTCACCGCCTCCGGGTCCAGGCGCGCGTGCAGGTCCTCGCGCAGGAGCGCCAGACGTTCGTGCCGCTGGGCCTCGATCGCCTCCCGGAGTTTCGCCCGCGAGGCGGTCGCCTTCGGCCGCGGCATGGGGAAATGGACGTGGATGTCCGGGTGCTCGAGACGGGCCGCCATGCGGCAGCTTCGGCAGGCGCCACAAGGCGCCTCTCCGGCCGCGTCTCGCTGCGCGTCGCTCCCCGAGCCGTCGCACTGGAGCGCGCGCGCGATCCACAGGGCCAGCGCCCGTTTGCCGACGCCTTCCGGTCCCTGGAGCAGCAGCGACTGCGGGAGCCGCCCCCGCGCGATCGCCCCCCCGAGGCGCCGCAGCAGTGCTTCCTGGCCCCACGGCTCCGCGAGGCCGGCGTCGGCTTCGCGGCCTGCCGCGCTCACGGCCGCTCCCTCAGCCAGCGTACCGGATCCACGGCACGCGGCCCCGTCGCGCCCGGCTCGTAGATCTGGAACTCGATGTGAGGATTCATCGCGTCTCCCCCCACCTGTCCGATGACCTGGCCGGCTTCGATCCGCTGCCTCTCGTTGACGATCACATCCCGCAGTTTCTGATAGGAGGAGTAGAACCCGCCCCCGTGGTCGACGATCACGGTCTGCCCGGAGGCCCGCGCGACCACGGATGCGACGATGCCCCGATCCACCGCGCTCACCGCGGTCCCAAGCTCCGCGCCGATCCCGATTCCCTCGCGCGGGATCGTCGTGCCACCCTCCCGCTGGGGTCCGAAGCGCCAGAGGATCCGGCCCTCCACCGGCCACGCGAGGCGGCCCAGGTCCGACGTGGTGAGCGAAGATACCGTCGCGGCGCCGGCCTCGCGCTCGGCCGCGCGGCGCCGCTGCTCGAGGCCCCCGATCAGGGCCCGTAGCTGCGCTTCCTCGGACGCGAGCCGCGCCAACTCGGACCGGGCCTCGGTGCGCTGATCGGAGAACACGCGCAACCGTTCCTGCCGCTGTCGCTCGAGCCGCTCGAGTTCGTCGTGTTCGACGAGCTTCTCGGCCCGCACGCGCGCGATGCGCTCGGTCTCGCGACCCAGCGCCTCCCGCTGCCCGGCGAGCCGGCGCTCCAGACCCTCGACTTCCTCCACGAGCAGGCGGTCGAAGAGGGCGATCGCGTGCAGGTACTTGTAACGGTTGAGCAGATCCGAGAACGACCGCGACGTGAGGAGCACCTGGACCGTCTGGAGGGGGCCCCGCTTGTAGATGTCGCGCAGCCGCTCGTGGAGAACGACCCGACGCGCCGTGAGTTCGTCACGAGTCAGCAGCACGTCGCGCGTCATGGCCGTGACCTGCTCCGTCAGCGCGCCCAGCTGGACATCGAATTCGGCCAGCAGGCTGGCGGAGGCGTCGATCTGCCGCTCGACGTTCACGAGTTCCGCCGAATCGCCGCTCACCCGACCGGCGATCCCCTCGAGTTCCCGCCGCAGCCGCTCGCGCTCCCCGCGAATGAGCTCCAGGCGGCTCTGGCTTTCGTCGAGCTGACGGCGGATGTCCGTCGGCTCCTGCGCCGAGGCCGGCCCGGCGGCGCCCGACGCCAGGATCGCGACACCCCCCAGGATCGCCGCCCGAGCCCGGCTACCAGGGGCCATAGGCGCGTCCCACCTCGCGGTGCACGGCGTGGACGGCGGCGAGCAGCCCGAGGATGGAGGCCGCCAGTACGCCCGCGATGACCCACCGCTCCGGCAGCCAGGCGAGCGACCCCAACCCGTCGAACCGCGTTCGGACGAGCGTGTACGCGAGCCTGGTGACGCCGAGCGCGATCAGGCCGCCCGTCAGCCCCGTGATCGCGCCTTCGAGCAGGAACGGGCGCTGGATGTAGCCCTCCCGGGCGCCGACGATCTGCATGATCTCGATCTCTTCGCCGCGCGCGAGGATCGCCGTGCGCACCGCCGTCCCGACCAGAAGCACGGCGACGAGGCCGAACCCGCCGCCCACCAGGGCGGCGGTGCCGGCCGCGAGCCGGCGCAGCGCGAACAGGCGCTCGACCCACTCCTCGCCGAAGCGCGCCTCCTCGATGAACGGATACGCCTCGAGGCCCCCGGCGATCTCCGACACCGCTTCCGGCGTGCGGAAGCCCTCCCGGAGCCTCAGGTGCAGGGAGGCGGGAAGCGGGTTCACGCGGAGGTCTCCGTACACGTTCGAGAACTCCACGAGATCGCGCCGCGCGTTGGCGAGCGCTTCGTCCTTCGACAGGTAGCGCACTTCTTCCACCGCGGGAAGCGCGGCCAGCTCCCGCCTCGCGACCCGGATCTGCTCCGGGCTCGCGTCGTCGAGCAGGTAGCCCACGACCTCCACCCGCCGTTCCACGTCGCCGATCGCCGCACCCATGTTGTAGGCGACGAGACCGAACATGCCGAGGATCACGAGACTGAGCCCGATGGCGCCGATCGACAGCCCGCACAGCAGCGGGTGGCGCCGATAGCTGGCCAGCGCCTCTCGCAGCGGCCTCACGCGGCGCCGCCCGCGGTGGAGGCGTCCGTTACGCCCGTACCGCCCGTTACGCCCGAGGCCGCGAGGTCGGCGGCCGAGTCCCGGACGAGCCGGCCCCCTTCGAGTTCGAGCACCCGGATCGCGGGGTGATTCCGCACGAAATCGGCGTCATGGGTGGCCATGAGGACCGCCGTACCGAGCCCGTTCACCGTCCGGAACAGCTCGAACACCCCGCGCGCCGCGCGCGGATCGAGGTTGCCGGTCGGTTCGTCGGCGAGGAGGATCAGCGGCTCCGTGGCCAGCGCCCGCGCCACCGCGACCCGCTGGCGTTCCCCGCCGGACAGTTCCGAAGGCAGCGCCCGCACCCGGGAGGCGAGCCCGACGTGGCTCAGGAGACGCTGGACCCGGCCGTCGATCTCGCGCCGCGGCGTCCGGATCACTTGGAGCGCGAACGCCACGTTCTCCGCGGCCGTCAGCCGTTCCAGCAACTTGAAGTCCTGAAACACGAACCCCACGCGCCGCCGCAGCGCGGGCACGTCCCGCCGCCGAATCCGCCTCGAGTGGTAGCGTGAGACCTGGACTTCGCCTTCGGTCGGGAGCGTCTGGAAATGGATGAGCTTGAGGATCGTCGACTTGCCCGCCCCCGATGGTCCGGTAAGGAAGGCGAACTCCCCTCGCCGGAGACGAAACGAGACCCCGCGCACCGCGGCACCCCGCGGGTACACCTTCGAGACGTCCCGGAACCGGATCATGATGCGGCGACGCGGGCGGCGCAGAAGCGCGCACAGAGGTCGATCGCCGCCCGCATGGCGCCCGGATCGGCCTTCCCGCGCCCGGCGATATCCATGGCCGTGCCGTGGTCGGGGGAGGTGCGCGGGAAGGGGAGTCCGGCCGTCACGTTGACCCCTTCGTTCATGGCGATCGTCTTCAGCACCGCGAGACCGACGTCGTGATAAGGGGTCACGATCAGGTCCGCCTGTCCGCCGAGCGCCTTCAGGAAGACCGTATCTCCGGGGAAGACGCCGAGGATTTCCAGGTCGGGGTCGGCGCCGAGGCGCTCGAGCGCCGGCCCGAACACCTCGATCTCCTCCGTGCCGAAGAGCCCGCCTTCGCCCGCGTGCGGGTTGAGCCCGGCGAAGGCGACGCGGGGCCGCCCGATGCCCCACCAGGTGCGCAGCGCCTCGATCGCGATCGAGGTCCTCCGGGTGAAGAGCCTGACGTCGAGGGTCGACGGAACCTCCCGCAGCGGCAGGTGGGCCGTCAGGAGGGCGAGTCGCAGCGGGCCACCGAGCGGGGTCCGCTCCGCGGCCATCATCATCGTGACCTCGTCCACGCCAGCGAGCGTCTGCAGGAACTCGGTGTGCCCGGGGTATGGGTAACCGGCCGCCCGCAACGCGGCCTTGCTGATCGGCGCGGTGACGATCCCATCCACCTCCCCGGCCCGCGCCAGTTCGACCGCCCGCTCGATGGCTCGCCCCGACAACTCGCCCGCGAGCTTCTCGCCCCCCGCCGGATCCCAGTCGCCCACCGTCTCCCGGGCGAGGTGCCCCAGCCGGCGCTCGATCTCGCCGAGTCCCCGGGGGCCGACGAGCACGGCCTCGACCCCGTCCGCGACGCCGTCGACCGAGGCGAGCGCCGCCGCGGTCACCTCCGGCCCGATCCCGCGCGGGTCTCCCAGCGTTATCCCGACGCGCGGCCTGTTCATCGCCCTCCCACTCCCCGCGACCGCAACCGGATCAGCGTCTCACGATCCGAATCTTACATCTATGTAGGTGTTCGAGCGCACCTCTTCGAGAAGGATGTCGATCTGCTTGCGGGTCCGCAGACTCTGACGGATCGCGTCGCGCACATCGTCGAGTTCGACCGGACCCTCGGGCCGGAAGGAGAGGACGTGCACGACACCGAACTCCGTGGGGCCGCCGCGCTCCAACGGGAGCGGCCCGTAAACGGTCCCCGGCACCGGATTCCCGATGCCGGAGTCGCCCGTGTCCGAGAACTGGGTCAGGAGATTGGTGATGGGCACTTCGTCGAAGCGGATGGCTTCGTCGGCCACCTGTCCCCGGAACCACGCCGCGACCCGTTCAGGGTCGATGTCGGCACGCAGGCTGTCGCCGATCTGGGTCGCGAGCGTCCGGGCTTCCTCGAGGTCTTCCGGCTTGATCTCGGGGCGAAGGAGGACGTGTCGCAGGAAACGCTCGCTCCCGCGCTGGCGCTCGATCTTGATGAAGTGGAAGCCGAACTGCGTCTGCACGGGTCCGACCGTCGCGCCGGGCCGCGCTCCCCAGGCCGCATCGCCGAACGGTTTCACGAGCAGGTCTCGGCTCATCCAGCCCAGTTCGCCACCCTCCTCCCGCGTGCCGTCGTCGTCGGAATGGCGGCGCGCGATCACGGAGAACTCCTCTTCGTTCGCCAACTCGTTCTGGATCAAGAACGTGCGGGCGATGGCGCTGTCGCGCGCCTCGCCGCTGGGGGACGGCGTGACGACGAGCCGGTTGAAGGAGACGAGCGCGGGGCGGGGAGGCTGGCTCTGGGCGAACTCGTCGAACGCCGCCACGATCTCCTCCTCCGAGACGATGACCGGCGGCAGGTCGGAGCGTTCCTCGAGTTGGACGCGATACGTCTGCCGCACCGCCTCGGCCTCCGACCGGGCGCGGATCATGTTGCGGTACTGGAGCATGTTCATGCCCGTCTCCTCCACCGCGAGCATCATCTCCTCATCGGACGAGAACCTGGACCGGGTCTGCTCGAAGTACTGGTCTGCCATCTCCTCCACGCGGTCCTCGCCGGCCGTGACCCCCGCGATCTTCGCCTGCTGCAGGAAGATCAGGTCATCGACCATCGCGGTGAGCACCTCGCCCGCGAACTGGGTCCACTCCGGCGACCCCTCGGCCGGGATGCCCGCGCCCCCGGCCCGGAGCTGGTAGAGCGTGACCCGGAGGTCGGACATGAGGATCGCCGTGTCGCCGACCACGGCAATGATGCGGTCCAGTTCCTCCACGCCCTCGGGGAACGCCATGGACACGGTCGTGTCCGGCGGAGCCTCGGCCTCCTCCTGGAGTCCGGCGGCCGGCGCGGCGGCCGTGACGATGGCGACGGGCAGCAGGCAGGTCCGAACGAACCGGCGCTTCGTCACGCGCCGCGGGACCGCACCCCACCCGGCCTTCCCTCCTCCACGAATCTCGATCACCTGAAGACTCCTCCCACGGTCACGGGCACGCCCTCGCCCTCCGCCTCCGATCCACCCGGGGTCGCGAGGATCCCCAGGGCCTCCACCAACGTCGGCAGGAGGGGTTCGGTTCCCGCCCGTCGCAGGACCAAGGATAACGGCTCAAGCCGCCGCACTTCAACGTTCAGCTGGCGGTCTCCGAGCGCGTTCGTGAGCAGACCCAGCCTCGGCGCCGCGCTCGCTTCGAACGAGATGCGCGCGTCGTCGCCCGAGACCCGGATCCACGCGGCCTCGACCATCGCGCCCAGGATGCGGAGTTCGGCCGCGCCCAGCAGTCGTTTCGCCGGCGCCGGCAGCCGTCCGAAGCGGTCCTCGAGTTCCGCCCGGAATTCCTTCACCTCTTCCCACGTCGTGAGACGCGCAAGCCGCCGATAGAGATGCATCTTCAGCTGAGATCCGGAGACGTAGGCGTCGGGCAGGAACGACTCGCCGTCCACGGAGACCCGCACGCTCGGCCCGGCGTCGTTCACCTCGCCCTTCAGCCTCCGGAGGGTGCTCTCGACGAGCCGCTGGTACGTCTCGATCCCGACCGCCGTCGCGAAGCCGCTCTGTTCTCCGCCCAGGAGGTTCCCGGCGCCCCTCAGCTCGAGGTCCCTGAGCGCCACCTGGTAGCCGGACCCGAGATCGGTGTGATGTTCGAGGACGCGCAGCCTCTGGGCGGCCTCCGGGGCGACGTTCTCCGGGACGACGAGATAGCAGTAGGCGCGGCGGTGCGAGCGACCGACCCGTCCCCGCAGCTGGTAGAGCTGCGCGAGACCGAAGTTGTGCGCCCCGTGCACGACCATCGTGTTCGCGGAGGGCACGTCGAGACCGTTCTCGATGATCGACGTGCAGATGAGGAGGTCGACCTCGGCCCGGGCGAAGCGGTGCATCACGTCCTCGAGTTCGCGCTCCGGCATCTGGCCGTGCGCGATCTCGGCCCGGGCCTCCGGCATCAGCTTCCGGACCCGCCTCGCGAGCGCCTCGATCGTCTCCACCCGGTCGTGGACGAAGAAGACCTGCCCCCCGCGATCGAACTCCCGCCGCAGCGCCTCCTCGAGAATCCCGTCCTCCCACGACAACACGTGGGTGATGATCGGCATGCGGTTGCGGGGCGCCGTGCCGATCGTCGAGAGGTCGCGCAGACCGCCGAGTGCGAGGTGGAGGGTGCGCGGGATCGGGGTCGCCGTGAGCGTGAGCACATCGACCGATTCGCGATACTCCTTGAGCCGCTCCTTCTGGCGGACGCCGAAGCGCTGCTCCTCGTCCACCATGAGGAGCCCCAGATCCTTGAAGCGGACGTCCCGGGACAGGAGCCGGTGGGTGCCGATGACGATGTCGATCGTCCCGTCGAGGAGGCCCGAGACGACCTCGCGCTGCTCCTTCGGCGTGCGGAAGCGCGACAACGCCTCGATGTGGACGGGAAAACCGGCCAGACGCTCGCGGAAGGTGCCGAGATGCTGGTCGGCGAGGATCGTCGTGGGCGCGAGGACGGCCACCTGCGCGCTCTCCTGCACGACCTTGAACGCGGCGCGGATCGCGACCTCCGTCTTCCCGAACCCGACATCGCCGCACACGAGACGGTCCATCGGGACGGGTGCCTCGAGGTCGTTTCGCACGGCTTCCCAGGCGCTCAGCTGGTCCGGCGTCTCCTCGTACAGGAAGGCGGACTCCATCTCTCGCTGCCACGCCGTCTCGGGCGGGAAGGCGCGGCCCGGGGCCATCTGCCGCCGGGCGTACAACTGCAGGAGTTCGACGGTGGTGGCCTCGATCGCCGCGACCGTCCGCTTCTTCAGTTGCTTCCACTTCCGGCGCCCCAGCTTGTGGACCGCGGGTGGACGGGCGTTCGAGCCGGCGGCGCTCCAGCGTTCGATGAGGTCGAGCCGGTAGTGGGGGAGGCGAAGGACCTCCCCATCGGCGTACCGGATCTCCAGCGTCTCGATCGTCTCCCCCTGGATTTCGACCCGATCCATACCCACGTAACGGCCGATTCCGTGGTCCATGTGGACCACGTAGTCGCCCGGCTCGACGGACGCGATCGATTCGATCGTGGCGGCGCCGCGCATGCGGACGCGGTGCCGGCGATACCTCCGGCGGAACACCTCGTGGTCGGTGAGCACGAGCAGCGTGCCGGGGATACCCACCCTGAACCCGCCGCTGAGCGAACCCACCGCGAGGGTCGCATCGCGGCGCAGCGCCGCCCCGCCGCGTTCCTCGAGGATCTCCTCGAGCCGCTCGATCTGGCCGTCGTTGTCGCACAGGATGAGGATCCGTTCGCCGCGCGCGCGGGCCGTCCCGATCTCGGCCACGAGGCGCTTCATGTCGCGGTCGATGGCGGGCGGGGGCTCCACGGCGAGCCGGATGACGCCGGGCTCTCCGGGCTCCCCCGGCTCTCCCGGCTCCCTCGGCGCCGGGTCGCCTTCGTCTCCGTCCACGAACGCGAGGCGGCGGAGTCCGGCCAGACGCGCTTCCGCCTCGGCAGGCGGGACGACGAGCCACTCGACGGGCTCGGCCCGGGAACCCGCCTTGCGCCGCGCGTCCCGGACTTCTTCCCAGAGGCGCGCGCGGGCCCCGACGCCGGCGCGAGGGTCGAGGACGAGCGCCGCGGCGGTCGGCGGCAGCATTTCGATCAGCGCACGGCGCTCCACGTCGCCCGCCGCATCCGGCGCGCGCAGGGCGACCGGCAGCACCTCCACGGCTTCCAGCGTCTCCGTCGAGCGCTGGGTGAGCGCGTCGAAGCGGCGCAGCGATGCGACCTCGTCGCCCCAGAGTTCGAGCCGGAGCGGCGCCGGATGGCCGAAGGGAAACAGGTCGACGATCCCGCCGCGGACGGCGTAGTCGCCGACTTCGCTCACGGTGGGGGTGCGGGTGAATCCCATCTCCTCGAGACGGTTGCCAAGCGCGGCCAGCGGGTGCGTGTCCCCGTTCGCGATCGTCAGGGCCAGCGTGGCCCCGGCCCCGACCGGGATGGGGGCGCGTTCAGCGAGCGCCCGGGCCGTCGTCACGAGGATTCGGCAGCGCCCGGCCAGCAGGGCGCCCAGCGCGTCGACACGCTGCGCGGCGATCTCGACGTGCGGGTCCTCGTCCTCGTACGGGAGCGTCTCGCGCTGCGGGTAGCAGCGGAGGCCCGTAGCGCCGAGGGTACTCAGGTCGTCGTGGAGCGCGTCGGCTCTTTCGGGGGTGTCGGCCACGAGGACGACCGGCGCGCCCACCGCGAGGTCTTCGAGCGCCAGGGCGAGCGCGGCCGGCGCCGCGCCCGGCAGGTGGCGGATGGACGCACACGTACCACTTCGCGAGAGCGCGCCGGGGATTCCGGCGGCTCGCGCGATCTGACGGAAAGACGTTCGAATCAGCTCGAAACGCCCGATGTCGCCTCGCTCCTCTCGCGGTCCGGTCTCGGGCGGCGCGACCGGCCCGGCGTCGCCAGGAACAGCTCGAGCCCGATCAGAACGAGCGCGAGCGCGATGAGCCAGGGTGCGATGTCGCGGCCTCGCCGCGCGCGGAAGACACCCTCCTCCCAGGCCGCCGCCTCCGGACCTGCGGTGAATACCGGGCGGCCGGCGAACAGTTCCTCCAGATCCTCCCGCGCGATCGGTGTGGGGTCGGCCTCGGCCTCCGGCACGTTCGCCGCGAACTGGGTCTCGACCGGTCCGGGATCGCCTCCGTTGCCGCGGACGGTGTATACGCCGGCCCTCACCGGCGTGAAGGGCGATCCGCCTTCCACGTCCCGCACGGACCCATCCGGCGACTCCACCTCGCTCGCCCACTCCGGGAGCGACAGCGGCTCTCCGGCGCCGAAATCGGAGAACGGCCATGTGGCGAGGTGCGACCAGTGCACCAGCACCGCCTCGAGGAACGGGATCATGGCCGGGTGGGCGGGGAGGTCGCTCGCCGCCGCGGTCAGCGGCGACGCGAGGATCAGGGCCATGCGGCCGCCCGATTCGGTGCGGACGAGCCAGGGTTCGCCGTCCTCCGTCCGGATCAGCGCCGTGTCGGCGGGCGACCCGCCTCCCACCGGACGGAACAGGTATCGCTGTCGTACGCGAACACCGGAGAGCGAGAACGCCGCCCGCGGTTCCTCGAGGCCGAGGTCTCCCGATGCCGGGTCGATGCGCGCCTGCCAACCGATTCCGAGCCCGGCCAGCCCCTGGTTGAACGCCGCGAGGTCGACCGGGTCCCCCGGCGGGACGAACACGATGGTCGAGGCCCCGGCCCAGGGGGCGCCGCGCGCCGCGTCGCCGTCCACGACCGCCACCGCCCCTTCCGCTCCGGAACTCAGGCGGCCGGCTTCGCGGAGCGTCGCGATCCCGAGCCCGGCGAAGCTCGTCTCGTCGCCGTGGAAACGAACCGCCGGGGGCGGCACGACGCGGATCGCGAAGTAGCGGAGATCGTCGGCGCGCGCCCCGGCCGGGTTCACTTCCAGCCGCCCTTCGTGGAGCCCGATCCCGAGTTCGGGAAGCCCCAGGACGGCGCTCGTGCCCCACGGCGCCCGGGCCGCCCCGCTGAGCCTTCCGTCGAGTTCGAGCCGGATGTCCGCTTCGCCGCCCTCGAGCGAATCCGCCGCCTCCTCCACTCCGCCCCCGGCGCGGGCACTCCGCACGACGACCCCGTGTCCGATTCCCGATGGAGCCGTCGTGCCGCCCGTCAGTTCGACGCCGACGAGCGCGCCGTTCGGTTCGGCCGGCGGGCGCGGCGCGTAGGCCACGAGCGGGGTGGCGTCACCGCGCGCCGGCGGGGAGGTGCGCAGCGCCGACGCCTGGAGGTCCGAGAGAAGCTGGACTTCGCGCCGGCGGTCGCCGTCCGCGGGGAGCGCCGCGGCGGCCCGCGCCACGACCTCGGCGAGGTCGGCCGCGCCGTCCGTCGGTTCGATCTGCGCGAGGGCCGCCGCGGCACGGGCCGCGCCGACGCCCGCGGCGAGCGGCTCCCCGACGGTGGGGAAGAGCCAGATGCGGTCCTCGGGGCGGGTGGCGGCGAGCGCCGTCCCCGCGTGCTCGACGAGCGACTCGAACAGGAGGCGGTCGCCGTCCAGCCGGCCGACGCTGGCCGAATTGTCCACGATGAGCGCGAGATCGGTGGGTTCGTGGTCGCGGGCGCCCCCGCGTCCGATGAGCGGACCGGCCGCGGCGAACGCGATCGCGATGAGGAGCCCGACCCGCACCGCGAGCAACAGGAGGTCCGAGGCCACGAGAGACCTCGAGCGGGCGTCCTCGGCGCGGCTCAGGTAGCGGAGCGCCGGGAACGCCACGCGCCGGTCGGTCTCGCGCCGCCGGAGGTGGAGGATGAGCGGCACGATGGCGCTCAGCCCGAGCGCGATCGCCCACACGTAGAGAAAGCTCACGCGCCGCCGCCGTCAGAGGTCACCCGAGCCGAGATCGCTTGCGCAGGAACTGCCGCAGCGCCAGACCGAGCGGCGTGTCCGTGGTGAGCAGCGCGTAGTCGGCGCCCCAGCGCAGGGCTTCCTTGCGCCAGTCGTCGATGGCCGCCTGCACCGCCTCTCGATACTGTTTGCGGAGCGCGGCGGAGTTGGCCCCCAGTTCCTCCCCGGTCTCGGGATCGAAGAAGATCGCCTCCCCCTCGGCGGGAAGTTCGCGTTCCCCCGGATCCATGATGTGGAAGAGGATGATTTCGTGGCCCCGATGCCTCAGGTAGCGGAGCGACATCCGGGTCGTTTCCGGATCGACGAGGAGGTCGGAGATCAGGATCACCAGACCCCGCCGCTGGAGCCGGCCCGCCAGTTCCTTGAGCGCCGTCCCGGCGTCGGTCCTCCCGTCCGGGGCGAGGTGGGTGAGTTCGGTCACGAGCCTGCGCCAGTGCCGGCGCGTGGTGCGCGGCGCCACATGCGCCCGCAGCTCCTCGTCGAAGGCGAGCAGCCCCGTTGCGTCGCTCTGCTGGATGAGCAGCAGCGACAGCGAGGCCGCGAGGAGCCGCGCGTAATCGAGCTTCGTCGGAAAGCGTTCCGGGTCGGAGACCCAGGCCATCGACCGGCTTACATCGACGAGGAGGTAGGCGCGGAGGTTCGTCTCCTCCTCGAACTGCTTGATGTACAGGCGATCGGTCCTCGCGTACGCCTTCCAGTCGAGATAGCGCAGGTCGTCGCCGCGATTGTACGGGCGATCCTCGGCGAACTCGGCGGAAAAGCCGCGCTTCGGCGAATCGTGGAGCCCGATGAGAAATCCCTCCACGATGTGGCGCGCCACGAGTTCGAGGTGCGACAGGCCGGCGATCTCCCTCGGGCTCGCGAGGTCGAGCCGCTGGCGGGAAGCTTCGAGGGCGGACGTAGCGGTTGCGGTGACTTCGGTCATCGGGAAAGACTAGCAGCCCGTGGCGGCGGCCCGCTACACGCCGCCGATGGCTCCACCGCCGAAGGCTTCAAGACGGACAACCCTTCGCAAGAGGCATGGAATGCAGCGTCGAGGGAGTACGACGAGACGGGTTCTGGCCGTAACCGTCCTGGCGATCGCGGCGCCCATGGCGGAGGCATCGGCGCAGGCGGACAGTGCGGCGGCCGCGGCCGCCGGGACGATCACCGCCACCGACCTGCGCCTCCGCATCGGCGCGCTGGCGCACGACTCCATGCGCGGCCGGGCGACGCCGAGTCCCGAACTGGACAAGGCCGCGCGCCACATCGCACGCCGGTTCGAGGAGTTCGGGCTCCGTCCGGCGGACGGCGACTCGTACCTGCAGGAATATCCGCTCACGGCCTCCCGGGCCGGAACGCCGGGGCGGCAGATGCTCGCGATCGACGGTCCCGGTGGCGGCGCCATCGACACGACCGACTACATCGCGGTCCCGGGCGGGCGCGGCCAGGCCGCCGGCCCGCTCGTCATCTCGACGCCCGGGCGGGCGGCCCCGCCGACCGGCGCCATCGCGATGGTACGCGTGAGGCCGGAGGACACGCGCGGAGCGCTCGAATCGATCCGCGGACTCCTGGAGGGCGGCGCGATCGGCGTGCTGCTCGCGATCGACGGTCCCGACGACTACTTCGCCGGCATCCGCCGCTTCTATGGCCGGGAGCGACTCTCGGTCGGCGTGCCCGAGGAACTGGGTGCCCCCATCGCGCTGGTCCGGGCCGGCGCCCTGCCCGAGGAGCTGCGCACGGCCCTCGCCGCCGGTCGCGGCACGAACGCGTACGAGGCCACCCTCCGCACCCAGTCGGAGTTCCGCGAGGAGCGGGCCTTCAACACGATCGGCTGGATCGAGGGCTCCGACCCCGATCTCCGCGGCGAGTTCGTCGTCTTCACCGCCCACATGGACCACGTGGGCGTGGGTCGGCCGGTCGGCGGCGACTCGATCTACAATGGGGCCGACGACGACGCCTCGGGCACGGCGGCGATCGTCGAACTGGCCGAGGCGTTCGCGTCGCTCGAAACGCCGCCCCGCCGGTCGCTCGTATTCATGACCGTGAGCGGCGAGGAGCGCGGCCTGCTCGGCTCCGGCTGGTACGCCGAGAACCCGCTGTTCCCCCTCGGGGCGACCATCGCCAACCTGAACATCGACATGATCGGGCGGAACTGGCGGGACACGGTCGTCGCCATCGGCCGCGACGAGTCGACGCTCGGGACCGCCCTCGAGGAGACGATGATCGAGCACCCGGAACTGGGCCTCGAGATGATCGACGACCCGTGGCCGGACGAGAACTTCTACTTCCGCTCGGACCATTACAATTTCGCGAGGAAGGGCGTGCCCATCCTCTTCTTCTTCACGGGTACGCACGAGGACTACCACGGACCCAACGACGAAGCGGACCGTATTCTGTACGATAAGACAGCGCGCATCACGCGCCTCATCTTCCATCTGGGGCGCCACGTCGCGGACGCCGATGATCCGCCCGCGTGGGATCCGGCCGCGTACCGGCGGGTCGTCGAGGGCGGGGGTCGCTAGGGACCGTTAGCGGGCAGGAGAGTGTGAGATGTCGGACCAGGATCTGCAGCCGTACGTCGTCGTGGAACGTCACGGCTCGAATATCGTCGCGTTCATTGCGGGTGCCCTGATGGGTGCGGGGGTCGCCCTGCTCCTCGCCCCCAAGTCCGGTCGCGAGACGCAGGCCGACCTGCGGGAGGGCGCTCGCCGCTTCAGGGAGGGAGCGGGGGAGAAGCTGACCGACCTGCGCGGCACCCTCGAAGACCACTACGGCCAAACGCGCGAGGGGCTGGGGGAGCGCGTGGGCGCCATCCGGGAGAATGTGCGCGACCGACAGCGGAAGGCCGAAGAGGCGATCAAGGCCGGGAAGGACGCGGCGCGGCAGGCCCGCTCGGACCTCGAGGCGCGCGTCGCGGAGTCCAAGGCGGCGTACCGGGCCGCGTTGGCCGAGGGCCCTTCCGCGGACGTGGACGGTGAGGACGGTGAGGAAGAGGCCGACATCGCTCCGGCGGCCGAGGACGACGAGGAGGGAGACCGGGAGTCCCCGGAGTGAACCGTGGAGGAACCAGACGGTGTCCGGGTGATCGCCCGAAACAGGAAGGCCCGCCACGAGTACGAGGTACTCGAGCAGGTCGAGGCGGGAATCGTACTGCGCGGCGCGGAGGTGAAATCGCTCCGCGACGGCAAGGCCAGCTTCGTGGATGCGTTCGGGCGGATCGACGGTGGGGAGGCGTGGCTCCATAATCTCCATATTTCTCCCTACGAGAAGGCGACGATCGACGCTCCCGACCCGGTGCGGCCGCGGAAGCTCCTGCTCCGGAGACGGGAGATTGATCGCCTGAACTCGAAGACGCGGGAAGGCGGGCTGACGCTGGTGCCGCTGGACATCCACTTCCGGGGGGGCTTCGCGAAGGTCACGCTGGGGCTCGCGCGCGGGAAGAAGCATCGGGATCGGCGTGAGGACCTCAAGAGGAGGACGATGCAGCGGGAGGTCGAGCGGGCGAAGCGGGAGGCCGCGCGTGAGAGGTGACGCGGGAGGCGCGCTGCGGCGCGGGCTCGTGGCCGCCCTCCTCGCGCCCGCGGTCGTCGCCGCGGTCGCCCCGGCGGTCGCCGCCGGCCAGGCGGGCTCCGAAGCCGCGCAGGCGGTGCAGGCCGAAGTCGGCGGGCGCGCCGTGAGCCTGCCCGTCTCCCGCCACCGCGCCTACCCCGTCATCGACGCGGCGGGTCTGGCGGCCGTGTGGGAGGAGGTGCGGCGGAGCGGCGTCTTCCTCCAGGCCCGCCTCCTCGGCGAGGATGTCGCGTTCGAGGCCGGCTCGCCCTTCTTCCGACACGGGACGCGCACCTACCAGCTCGCGAACCCGCCCTACGAGCGGGACGGCGCCTTCTGGATCCCGGCCGACTTCGTCAGCGGGTGGCTCGCGGATCGCGCGCCGGAGGTGGCGGTGACGGCTCCGGCGTCTCCGACCCCGGCCCCGGCCGACGATCCGCTCCCGGCGCGCGTCGACCCGACCGTCCCCTGGCGCGTGATCATCGATCCGGGGCACGGGGGACGGGATCCCGGGACGCTCGGCGGCGGGAGTCACGAGAAGGACATCGTGCTCGCGATCGGGCGGCGGCTGTACGAGGAACTTCGGGACCGCGGCATGATCGAGCCCCACCTGACCCGGGACGCGGACGTCTACGTGGAGCACGACCTGCGCTCCCGGTTCGCGGTGGACCGGGCCGGGGACCTGTTCGTCTCGATCCACGCCAACGCGGCCGCCGATGAACGGGCGCGGGGCTTCGAGACGATCTTCCTCGGCCCGGCCCGCTCAGAGGAGGCGCGCGAGGTGGCGCTGCGCGAGAACCGCGGGCCCGAGGTCGAGGGTGCGGTGGGTTCGCCGTCGGACATCCAGTTCATCCTCGCGGGGCAGGACCGGACCCAGAACATGGACGAATCGCGACTCTTCGCCGGCTTCGTGCAGAACGCGATCCGGGAAGGGATGGGCGGCCGCTCGCCCGACCGCGGGGTGAAGCAGGGTCCGTGGTGGGTCCTGCTCGGGGCACTGGCCCGCATGCCGTCGGTGATCGTCGAGGTCGGCTTCCTCTCGAACGGCGAGGAGGAGCGATACCTGAACGGGGCCGAAGGGCAGGGGGCGCTCGCGCGGGCGATCGCGGATGCGATCGAGTCCTACCGCGAGGACGTCCTGCGTCGCTACGCCTCCGGCGTCGAGGGGTCGTGCTGAGCGCCGGCGGCGGGGTGCTGGCGCGGCGCGCGACGCCGGTCCGCCGGCGGGCGACCCTGCTCTCGACGCGCGTCGTGGCCCGCGATACCTGGTGGCAGGAGTTCGCCTGCCCGGACATCGCGTCCGCCGCGCGGCCCGGGCAGTTCGTCATGCTGGGCGTGGGGCTCGACGCGCCGGGGGCCTGGCTGCTGCCCCGTCCGTTCAGCGTCGGGTGGACGGGCCCCGGCGGCGAGGTCGGCATCCTCCTGCGCACCTACGGCGAGGGCACCCGGGCGCTGTCGCGACTGGAAGCCGGCCAGAAAGCGCTCCTCCTCGGTCCCCTCGGCCGCCCGTTCGAGACGGGCGGCGACGCGGTCGACTCGGGCGTCGCTGGCGCCGCCGAGCGCGGCACCGAGTGCATCGCGGGGGGCGTCGGACTGGCGCCCTTCATCTTCCTCGCCGCGCGCCAGGCGGCCGAAGGTCGGCGCGTACGGCTCGTGTACGGCGAGCGGGACGCCGGGGCCGTGTTCGACCCCGCCCTCATCTCCCGTCTCACCGATCACGAGGTCGAACTGTTCACCGAGGATGGGAGCGCGGGCCGCCGCGGCCTCGTCACCGGCGGCCTCGACCCCGCCTCGCGCGCCCGTCTCCTCGGCTGCGGCCCGACCCCGCTCCTCCGGGCGCTGGCCGCGTTCGCGCGCGAGCACGGACGCGACCTGCAGGTCTCCGTCGAGGAGCACATGGGCTGCGGGATCGGGACCTGCCAGGGCTGCGTCGTGCGCAGCGCGGACGGACGCTGGGTGAAGGCCTGCATCGAGGGCTCCGTCTTCCCCGCGGACGAACTCGACTGGGGGGCGATCTGAACGCGGGCGCCCCGGCGCCCGGCCTCGGCCAGCGCGTGTTCGGGGCGGAGTTCCGCAGCCCGGTGCTCCTCGCCTCCGGCACCTGCGGCTACGGACAGGAATACGCGGATCTCATCCCCCTCGACGAACTCGGCGGGATCGTCACCAAGGCGGTCAGCCTCGAGCCGCGCCCCGGCAACCGGCCCCACCGCGTGGCCGAGACGCCCGGCGGAATGATCAACGCGATCGGTCTCGAGAACCCGGGCCTGGACGGGTTCATCGCCGAGAAGCTCCCGTGGCTGCGCGAACACCTCGCGCGCTCGCACGTGTTCGTGAACGTCGTGGGGCATTCGGCCGAGGACTTCGCCGCCGTCGTAGGCGGCCTCGACGACGAGGACGGCTTCCTCGGCTTCGAGATCAACGTCTCCTGTCCCAACGTGAAGGGCGGGACGATGTTCGGGACCGACCAGACGGCGCTGGCCGACCTCGTGGGCCTCCTCCGCTCGCGCACCGAGCGTCCGCTCGTCATCAAGCTCACCCCCAACGTGCCCGACGTGGGCGACTTCGCCCGTATCTGCGAGGACGCCGGCGCCGACGGCCTGAGCGCGATCAACACCTTCCCCGGGATGGTCGTCGACATCGCGCGCCGGGAGCCCCTGATCGGGAACAGGTCCGGCGGCGTGAGCGGACCCGCCATCCTCCCCATGGGGGTCTACGCGACGTGGCGGGCACGCCAGTCCTGCGAGCTTCCGATCATGGGGATCGGCGGCATCCGCAACGCGAACGACGCGCTCCAGTACATCCTCGCGGGCGCCTGTCTCGTGCAGGTCGGAACAGCCTCCTTCGTCGACCCGGATGCGGCGGTGTCCGTCCACGAGGGCCTCGCCCGCTACCTCGACTCGCACGGGGTGGCGCGGCTCGAGGATCTCGTCGGGGCGCTGCGCGCCTGGCCGGAGGCCGGGCCCGCGACGCCGGCCGGATGACTCCGGGCCGGGTGCTCGTCGACCTCGCGTCGGCGCTCTTCGCCGAATGGTGTGGAGAGCCTCCCTCGGACATACGCCCCGTCGCGGCCGACGGATCCACCCGCAGCTACTGGCGCCTGACCGCCCCGGACGGCGCCTCGGCGGTGGGCGCCCACGGGCCGGACCCGAACGAGAACCGGGCCTTCCTCTCCTACTCCCGCACGCTGCGCGAACTCGGACTCCCCGTGCCGGAGGTGTACGGGGCCGACGAGGACGCCGGCGTGTGGCTGCTCGAGGACCTCGGAGACATGACGCTGTTCGACGCCATCAAGGAGGCGCGCGAACCGGGATCGGACGCCTTCCCCGATGCCGCCCTCCCCCTCTACCGGCGGGTGCTCGAGATCCTCCCCCGCTTCCAGGTCGAGGGCGGGGAGCGGATCAACTTCCGGCGTGCGTATCCGCGCGCGGCGTTCGACCGGCAGTCCATCCTCTGGGACCTCAACTACTTCAAGTACCACTTCCTCAAGCTGGCGCACATCCCGTTCAACGAGGCGCGCCTCGAGCGGGACTTCTCGTGGCTCGCGGCCCATCTCCTCGGGGCCGGGCGGTCGTGGTTCCTGTACCGCGATCTCCAGTCCCGGAACGTGATGGTGCGGCCGGGGCCGGAGGGACCGGAGCCCTGGTTCATCGACTACCAGGGCGGGCGGCGCGGCGCGCTCCAGTACGACGTCGCGTCGCTCCTGTACGACTCGAAGGCGAACCTCGACGCGCGGTACCGGGAGGCGCTGCTGGAGCACTATCTCGGGGTCCTCGAAGCGCGCGGGATCTCGGGGCGGGACGCGTTCCTCGAACACTGGCCCGGCTACGTGCTCGTTCGGGTGCTGCAGGCGCTCGGGGCCTACGGGTATCGAGGGTTCTTCGAGCGCAAGCCGCGCTTCCTGCAGAGCGTGCCCTATGCGGCCGAGAACCTGCGGGGGCTGCTCGAGGCCGGCCTCCCGGTGGACGTGCCGGAACTCGAGGCGGCGCTGGAGGCGATCGTCGACCGCTGGAGCCGGGTCGAAGGCCCCGCGCCCGCGGACGGGGGACTCGAGGTCACGATATCGAGCTTCCGCTTTTCGGGCGGCTATCCGGCGGACACCTCGGGCCACGGAGGGGGATACGTGTTCGATTGCCGCGGACTCCCCAACCCGGGACGGGAGGAGGCATACCGCGAACTCACGGGTCTCGACGAGGAGACGATCGCCTTCATCGCGGCGCGGCCGGAGGCGCAGGCGTTCTGGGAGCAGGTGCGCGGGATCGTGGACGCGCACGTCGCGAACTACCTGGAGCGCGGTCTCCACAGCCTGAGCGTGAGTTTCGGGTGCACGGGGGGACAGCACCGTTCGGTGTACATGGCCGCGCGCCTGCGCGAGCACATCCTCGTGCGCCATCCCGACGTCCGCGTGAGCCTCACGCACCGGGAATCGGCGGACTGGCCGCGCCGCCCGTCGCGGGTCTGAGCGCGGATCCGGCAAGGGCCTGAAGGGGAGACGAGAGACAGCCTGTGGAGGCGATGATCTTCGCGGCGGGTGAGGGACGCCGCCTGCGGCCGCTGACCGAGACGACGCCCAAGGCGCTGATCGATTTCGGCGGCGTGCCGCTGCTGGAGCGGGTGGCCGGGAAGCTCGTCGCGGCCGGCGCGCACCGGCTGATCGTCAACGCGCACTACCTGGCCGAACGGATCGAGGCCTGGGCCGCGTCGGCGCGCTCCCGCCTCGGGGTACCGGTGGTGGTCTCGCGGGAGGACGAGGTTTCGGCGGCACCGCTCGACACCAGCGGCGGCCTCTTCCGCGCGGGACCGCTGTTCGAGGCCGAGGCGCCGTTCCTGCTGCACAACTGCGACGTGGTGACGGGCGTCGATCTGGCCGCGATGTACCGGGCGCACGTCGAGGGGGCGGCGCGGGACGGACGGCTCGCGACGCTCGCCATCGCGGAGCGGACGACGTCACGGCCTCTCCTCGTGGATGAGGACGGGGTCTACGGACGTGCGAACCGGACGGAGGGGTGGGAAGTCGTGGCCCGGACCCCGAGTCCCGCTGGAGAGGCGAGAGAATGCGGTTTCGCGGGCATCCACGTGCTTTCGGAGCGCGTCTTCGAGCGCTCCGGGGAGGGAGGCGTCCATTCGATCATGGACTCTTACATGGACTGGATCGGCGAGGGCGAGCGCGTCGGGGTGTTCGACGTGACGGACGCGCCGTGGTACGACATCGGGACCCCCGAGCGACTGGCCGCGGCCCGGCGCGCCTTCGGGGTCGGGGAGGCAGACCTATGAAAGCGATCCGCATCCGGGAGCCCGGCGGCCCGGACGTGCTGGAACTGGTAGAGAGGGACGACCCCGTGGCCGGGGCGGGCGAGGTCGTCGTGCGCGTGCGCTGCGCGGGCATCAACCGGGCCGATCTGCTGCAGCGCCTCGGCCGCTACCCCGCGCCGCGAGACGTCCCCGCGGATGTCCCGGGGCTCGAGTTCGCCAGTGAGATCGAGGAGGTCGGGGCGGACGTCACGGGATGGTCGGCGGGCGACCGCGTGATGGGCATCCTGGGCGGGGGCGGGTACGCCGAACGGGCGGCGGTTCCGGCCGGGCAGCTCCTCGCCGTCCCGCCGGGCTTCAGCTGGCTGGAGGCCGGGGCGATCCCGGAGGTGTTCCTCACAGCGGCCGATGCCCTCGTCGAGCGCGGCCGCCTGCGCCCGGGCGAGCACGCCCTCGTGCATACGGCCGGCGGCGGCGTCGGAACGGCGGCCCTGCAACTCGCCCGGGCGATCGGCGCCGCCTCGGTCATCGGCACCGCGTCCGCCGCCAAGCTCGACCGGATCCGCGCAGCCGGCCTGCCGCTCGACCTCGGCGTCGACCGGCACGAGGGCTCCTTCGCCGAGGCGGTGGCGCGTCACACGGGCGGGGCGGGCGCGGACGTCATCCTCGACACGGTCGGCGCCCCCTACTGGGAGGCGAACCTGGCCAGCCTCGCCACCCTCGGCCGCCTCGTCATCGTCGGCGTCCTCGGCGGCATGAAGGTCCAGGCCGACCTCCGGCATCTCATGGGCAAGCGCGCGACCGTCGTCGGCACCGTCCTCCGCGCCCGCTCGAAGGCGGAGAAGGCGGACCTGACTCAGATGTTCGCGACGCGCTTCCTCCCGGGCTTCACCGCCCCGGAGGGCGATCCGTCGCGGCTGCAGCCGGTCATCGACCGTGTCTTCCCCCTCGCCGAGGCCGCGGAGGCGCACCGCTACGTCGAGTCCAACCGATCCTTCGGCAAGGTCCTCCTGGACACGGGAGCCTGAATAACGCCAAGGCTGCGCCGACGCCGCCTTTGGACACCGGGATCACGTAGCCAGGAACAGGATCGGGCGAACGCCGCCTAGGCGTTCCAGCGATGCCAGTAGTTGAACGCCGACTGCGGGTTCCGGCGGGCGGCGGCACGATAAAGGTCAAAATCTGTGGTCAGGAGCGGTGTCTCGCCAGAGACGGTCTCCAGGAGGGCGGCGTCGGTCAACCCGAGACGTTCGAAATCGGCGTTGCGTGAAGCTTCGGCGCTTGCCACGACGACCTCTTCGCCTTGTTCGATCACATTTCGAAGTGTGCGGAGGAATCGCGATCGCTGAGGCTCGCGATGCTGGGCGAGGAGATTGGACGCTTCGGTCAACGTGTTCGGCATCACGAAGACTCGCTTGACCTGCGAGATGATCTCGATGAGACGATCGTAGTCGTCGGCCGAAAACTGCTTGAGACGCTTGTGTTTCTCGATGAGGCGTCGGTCCGTCAGCCCGACCGCCAGGAGAACCAGCAGGTTTGCGTCGACAAAGATGCCCCGTCCCCGCACCTGCGGGTCAATCGGAAACCGCGAAGTGGCGATGCTTCAGAGACATGATCTCACCGTCTTCGCTGATTCTTACGATCTTGTACACGCGTTCACCGCTGGCGCCGAGCGCAGCGGCGATGCTGCTCATCGGGCTGTCGGGGTTGGGCAGCCGCCGCGTGAACCCGATCGTTACGTCCCACGCGCGCGGGGCGTCTCGAAAGTCCAGTTCCTCAAGGCCTACCCGTGCAATCCCCTCGTCCCGGAACAGGTCCTGGACGTGCTCCCTTGCCGCAGTGATGGCTTCCTTGGCTGTCATTCATTCCTCCGGGTCGAGGGCGCTTTCCCTCGTGTCCTCGAAACTAAGTCCTGCAGCAGGAGGCCGCTCCACCTCGAGCGACCGGCCGTTGGGGTGGGGGAGATATCGGTGCCTGCCGACTTTGACCGCATGGGCGCAGCCGAAGTGGAAGCGCTGTTCCAAGCCGATGGCTGATCCGGCGCCACCCCGGATCAGCCCGCCGCCAATCCAGGACAGAACGAGCCCGTAGTGGGTGCGTTGGCCCGCTGACGGCGGGACGGTATCATCTTCCCCCGCTCCGGCCCCCTCCCGCGACGGCTACGGTGACGGTTTACGGTGGCGCTGCGAATTGCACTCTCGGCTGCGACGGCGGCGAGACGAAGGGAACAACGGATGCAGGTCTGGACCGGCACCAGCGGCTACAGCTACCCCGCGTGGAAGGGGAGCTTCTACCCGGAGGATCTCCCCAACAAGGAGATGTTGTCCTTCTACGGGAGCCGGCTTCGAGCGGTGGAGATCAACAACACCTTCTACCGCATGCCGCGCGAGAGCGTGCTCGAGGCGTGGGCCGAGGCGGTGCCGGACGGGTTCCGCTTCGCGCTCAAGGCGTCGCGGCGCATCACGCACTTCAAGCGGCTGCGGGATGCGGAGGAGGAGACGGAGTACCTCGTGCAGACGGCGGCCGCCCTCGCGGACCGCGCCGGCGTCATCCTGTACCAGCTTCCGCCCAGCTTCAAACGGGACGATGAACGGCTTGCGCGCTTCGTGGCCCAGCTGCCGAATCCCGGTACGTCGGCATTCGAGTTCCGGCACGCCTCGTGGTTCGACGAGGGGGTGTTCGACATCCTGCGGGACCGCAACTGCGCCCTCTGTCTCGCGGAGACGGACGATCTGGAGGACGCGCCGCTCGTCGAGACGGCGGACTGGACCTACCTGCGGCTGCGCCGGAGTGCGTATTCCACGGACGAACTGGAGACGTGGGCCGCCCGCCTGCGCGACTCGGGGTGGACGCGCGCCTACGCCTTCTTCAAGCACGAGGACGCCGGCGTCGGCCCCGCGCTCGCCGGAGAGTTCTCCGAGATGGTGGCGGAGATGATCGAAGCATGACCCGCGTCGTCGGCCGGCTGCTGCTGATCAACCTCCTCGCCTACTTCGTGACGCGGAGCAACCTCGACCTGTTCGCGTGGTTTTCGCTCGTCCCGGCCCAGGTCCTGACGAGGCCGTGGACGCTCATCACCTATCAGTTCCTCCACGACCCTGGCGGGCTGTCCCACATCTTCTTCAACATGATCGGACTCTTCTTCTTCGGGCCGAAGCTCGAGTCGAGGCTGGGGTCGCCCACCTTCCTGAAGCTGTACCTCACGGCGGGTCTGGTGGGCGCCGTGGTGCACATCCTGTGGACGGTGATCTCAATCTCGCGGGGGGGCCTCTACGTGCCCATGGTCGGGGCGTCGGCGGCCGTGTACGGCGTCCTCTTCGCCTACGCCAGTTACTGGCCGCGCGACCGGGTGCTGATCTGGTTCGTCATTCCGGTCCAGGTCCGCGTCCTCGTCATCGCCTTCACCGTCATCTCCCTGTGGTCGGGGCTCGGCGGCATGGGTGGAGGCGTGGCGCACTTCGCCCACCTCGGCGGCTTCCTCGGCGGCTGGCTCTACCTCCGGATGCGGGCCGCCCGCTCGCCGGCCGCGCAGTTCAAGAAGCAGACCGAGAGCCCCGGGTCGCGCATGGGCGAGCGCGAGTTGACCACCAATTGGCGGAAGATCGAACCGACATCCCTCCACCCGGTGAACCGCGCGGAGTACGACCGGATCTCGGACAAGGTCAAGGCCCTGGGCTGGGCCGCCCTCACCGAGCGGGAGCGCAGCTTCGTCGAACGCTTCGGCGGCGGCCTCGGCTGACAGCCGGGCTGCACGTTCCCGCGGGAACGTCCATCCGTCCCCGCGCGTCCGTAACCGACCGCATGGATGAAATTTGCGAATTGACCGGATTCCTCTATCTTCCGAAACTTTTTCGCCTGCGTTCGGGGACCAGGAGCAGGCGCCCGGCTGCGCGGTAGGATGGGACCACGGTCCGGGAGTCGCCGTCGACCCCCAGCGCGCGACGTAACCCCCATGGAAGTATCGAGTCGTCGATCTTCCGGTTGACGAGAACGGGGGCACTGAATGCTGAATCGGATCAGCAGCGAGTTGACGCAGCACACGGATCGTCCGGCCGCGCGCGCGATGTTGTTCGCCGCGGGCCTGACCGAGGACGACCTGGATCGTGCGCAGATCGGAATCGTCAGCTCCGGCTACGAAGGCAATCCGTGCAACATGCACCTGAACGACCTCGCGGTCGCTGCGAGGGAAGGGGTGCGGTCGTCCGGGATGATCGGATTCGTCTCGAACACGATCGGGGTGAGCGACGGCATCTCGATGGGCACGCTCGGCATGCGCTATTCGCTCCCCTCGCGCGACCTGATCGCGGATTCGATCGAGACCATCGCGTCGGCCCAGCACTACGACGGCCTGATCACGGTCATGGGCTGCGACAAGAACATGCCCGGCGCCATGATGGGAATGAGCCGGCTGAACCGCCCCGCGTTGATGGTCTATGGCGGCGCGATCGCGCCCGGATATCGGAACGGGGACCGGCTGGACGTGGTGTCTTCCTTCGAGGCGCTCGGGCAGCGGCTGGCGGGAACCATCACCGAGGAGGAGTACCGGGAGATCGTTCGGTCGAGCTGTCCGGGCGCGGGCGCCTGCGGCGGGATGTTCACGGCCAATACGATGGCATCGGCCATCGAGGTCATGGGCATGAGTCTCCCCGGCAGCTCCTCGAACCCGGCCACGAGCGACGACAAGACGACCGAGAGCCGGAGGGCCGGCGAGGCGATCCGGGTGCTTCTCGAGCGGAACCTGCGCCCTCGCGACATCCTGACGCGCGAGGCGTTCGAGAACGCCATCACCCTGTCCGTCGTGATCGGCGGGTCCACCAACGTCGTGCTTCATCTCCTGGCCATGGCCCGGACGCTTCAGGTCGATCTGACCATCGACGACTTCCAGCGAATCAGCGACCGCACGCCTCTGCTGGCGGACTTCAGGCCCAGCGGCCCCTACGTGATGGAGGACCTGCACCGGATCGGCGGGATGCCCGCCCTCATCAGGGTGCTGCTCGCGGAGGGTCTGCTGCGCGGCGACTGCATGACGGTCACCGGGAAGACGCTGGCCGAAAATGCCGCCGAGGCGCCCCCGCTCGCCGACGATCCGAAAGTCATCCACGGCCTGGCGGACCCCATCAAGGCGTCCGGGCATCTCCGCATCCTGTACGGGAACGTGGCGGAGGGTGGCGCCGTGGCGAAGATCACCGGCAAGGAGGGCGAGGTCTTCGAGGGACCGGCCCGCGTGTTCGACAGCGAAGCGGACGCGAACCGGGCGATCGGCGAGGGACGGATCCGGAAGGGAGACGTGATCGTCATCCGCTATGAGGGCCCGCGCGGAGGGCCCGGCATGCCGGAGATGCTGACGCCGACCTCCATGATCATGGGTCGGGGGCTGGGCGGCGACGTCGCGCTGATTACGGACGGCCGTTTTTCCGGCGGCACGCACGGATTCGTCGTCGGGCACATCACGCCGGAAGCACAGGATGGCGGCTTGCTCGCGCTCCTCGCCGACGGAGATCGCATACGGATCGACGCGATCGGGAACACGATCGACGTCCACCTCTCGCCGGCGGAGATTCAGGCCCGCCGCGAGGAATGGACCGCGCCGCCTTTGCGCGCGAATTCCGGGGCTCTGTACAGGTACGCGCGCACCGTGTCGCCCGCCTCGGAAGGTTGCACCACGGACAGGGACGCACCGCGATGACGCACGACGCAGCCGTACTCACCGAAGAGAGAAAGACCGGGCTTCCCGGTCGCGAGAGGGAGCCGGATCCGCCGACGCGGACCATGTCGGGAGCCGAGGCCCTCGCCTTTTCCCTCGTACGGGGCGGGGTGCGTGTCGTGTTCGGCTATCCGGGCGGCGCGATCATGCCCGTATACGACGCGCTGCTCGACTACGAGGACGAACTTCGCCACGTCCTGGTGCGCCACGAACAGGGGGCGATTCACGCGGCCCAGGGATACGCGCGCGTGTCGGGCGAGCCGGGTGTTTGCCTCACGACTTCCGGGCCGGGCGCCACGAACCTGATCACCGGGATCGCCGATGCGAAAATGGACAGCACGCCGGTCGTCTGCATCACCGGCCAGGTAGTGTCCGCCATGCTCGGCTCCGACGCGTTTCAGGAAACCGACGTGCTCTCCGTGAGCGCGCCGGTCACGAAGTGGAGTTGCAAGATCACGCGTCCCGAGGACATCCCGGCCGCGGTCTCCAAGGCGCTCCATGTCGCCCGCACCGGACGCCCGGGGCCCGTTCTCATCGATATCACGAAGGATGCACAGTTCGGCACCTTCGAGTACGAGCCGGTCGAGCACGAGCACCGGATCCCCGGCTATGAACCGCGGCCGCGGCTCGACGAGGACGCCGTCGCATCGGCGTGCCGCCTCATCGACGAAGCGCGCAAGCCCCTCGTCCTCGTGGGTCAGGGCGTCCTCCTCTCCGGCGCGCAGGATGAACTCCGGCACCTGGTAGAGCGGGCGGGACTCCCCTTTGCCTGTACGCTGCTGGGTCTGGGCGCCCTGCCCACCCGGCATCCGCTGTACGTCGGCCTCCTGGGGATGCACGGCAACTACGGCCCCAATATCAAGACCGATGAGTGCGATCTGCTGCTGGCGGTCGGGATGCGGTTCGATGACCGCGTGACCGGCAGTCTCGCGAAGTACGCGCGGCAGGCCAGGGTCGTTCATGTGGACATCGACGCGTCCGAAATCGGCAAGAACGTGCCGGCGGAAGTGGGGATCGTGGCGGATGCCAGGGAGGCCCTGGCCGCGCTGGCGGAGGGCGTTGCGAGCGCGTCGCACGATGCCTGGCTCGCCGAATTCCGCGCATGCGACGAGATCGAACGCGAGCGCGTGATCGAGGGCGATCTCTTCCCCGGGACGCCCGGAATCCGCATGGCCGAAGTGATTCACCGCCTCTCCGAGCGCACGGGGGGCCGGGCGACCCTCGTAGCCGATGTCGGGCAGCACCAGATGGCGGCGGCGCGATACTACCGGTTCGACGAAGGCAACACCCTCATCACCTCGGGTGGGGCCGGCACGATGGGGTTCGCGCTTCCCGCGACGATGGGAGCCGCGGTCGCGCGGCCTGACCTGCCGATCGTCGGCGTGATCGGAGACGGCGGGTTCCAGATGACGCTGCAGGAACTCGGGGCCATCGTCCAGGAAGGGATACCCGTCAAGGCGGTGATCCTGAACAACGGCTATCTGGGAATGGTACGGCAGTGGCAGGAGATGTTCTTCGCCCGGCGCTACTCCGCCATCGAACTGAAGAACCCGAACTTCGCGCAAGTCGCGGCGGCGTTCGGCATGGACGGCAGGCAGGTGGCGGAGAGGGGCGAACTCGACGACGCCATCGACGAGATGATGGCTTCGGAAGCGGCCTTTCTGCTTGAAGTCGTCGTCGAGCGGGAGGAGAACGTCTTCCCGATGGTCCCGGCCGGCGCGGGCTGCTCCGAGATCCGACTCGAGTAATGGATCGGGGTACGGCTCGATACCGGGTGTCGGCGCTGACGGAGAATGACAACGCCCTGCTCCTGCGGTTCGTCGCGTGTCTGGGGCGTCACTGCATCGAGATCGAGAGCTTTCATTGTGACAGCCCCCCGGGCGGCACGGCTCTCGCGCATGAGGTGATCGTTCGCACGAGCGCGGATCGCATTCGCCGGGCGGTCAAACAGATGGGAGCCTGCGTCGGGGTGGCGCGAGTGGACTATCGCAGGATGGAAGACGATACCGGAGACTGACCAGAGAGCGGCGACCCGATGCCGCTCGAACACGGAGGGAGAGGTTGTGGCGAAAATACGTGTGGGCGACGCGGAAGAAACGGTAGTTACGCGCGGCGAATGGCCGCTCGAACGAGCGATGAAAGCCCTTGGGAATGAGACGATCGCGGTTCTGGGCTACGGGGTCCAGGGTCCGGGACAGGCGCTCAATCTGAGAGACAACGGTTTCAGGGTCATCGTCGGGCAGCGCCGAGGTACTCCTACGTGGGACAAGGCGATCGAGGACGGTTGGACGGAAGGCGAGACGCTGTTCGAGATCGAGGAGGCGGCCCGACAAGGCACCATCCTCCAGTACCTGCTGTCCGATGCGGGCCAGATTTCGCGCTGGGAGGAGGTCAGGGCGCAGCTCACGCCGGGAAAGTGCCTCGGTTTCTCCCACGGTTTCGGCGTGACCTACCGGGAGCAGACGGGGATTATTCCGCCCGAAGATGTGGACGTCGTGCTGGTGGCCCCCAAAGGGTCCGGCCTCTCGCTGCGACGGCTGTTCGTGAAGGGCAAGGGCGTGAACTCGAGCTACGCCATCTTCCAGGACGCGACGGGCCGCGCGAGGGAGAGGGTCATCTCGCTGGGAATCGGCGTCGGCTCCGCTTTTCTCTTCGAGACCGACTTCCAGAGGGAGGTGTGGTCGGATCTGACGGGCGAGCGCGGCATCCTCATGGGGGCGATCGCGGGCGTCTTCGAGGCACAGTTCGCGGTGCTCCGGAAGAATGGCCATTCGCCATCGGAGGCGTTCAACGAGACGGTCGAGGAACTGACCCAGAGCCTGATGCCGCTCGTGGCGGAGAACGGAATGGACTGGATGTACAGGAACTGTTCGACGACCGCGCAGCGGGGCGCTCTGGACTGGCGCCACAGGTTCCGCGACGCCGTGACCCCGCTGTTCGACGAACTCTACGAGAGCGTTCGAACGGGCGAAGAGGCGAGAATCGTGATCGAGGCGAACGGGAGGCCGGACTACCGGGAGCGGCTGGACGCCGAACTCCAGGACATGGCGGATCAGGAAATCTGGCGCGCCGGAAAGCGACTGCGCGAACTCAGGCCCTGAAGTCCTGAGTTGGCGTTATGGTGAGTTGGCGTTATGGTGACTTACCGGAAACACCAAACGGGGCTGAGTAACATGCCGCGACTCACGATCAGTCTGAGTGCCCGAACGCACCGAGCTTTGAGGGAGGTCTCCGCCAGGCAAGGCCGTTCCATGGGCGCGATCATCGAAGAAAGCCTCGAGTTGAGGGGCATCCAACCGATGGACTCGGCCAGGGAGATCGTCGCCCGAGCCCGCTCGAGCGCTGAACTGAGCGCTGAGGAAGCCATGGCCGTGGCGGTCAGGGAGACGCGACTACATCGCGAGGGTCGGTAGCCGCGGCCGGTTGATCGACGCAGCTGCGGGTGAGGAAGCCGTCTCGTGACGCCCGCCGTGTTCGTCGTGGACACGAACGTGATCGTCTCGGCGATGATCGGATCCGATCCGAAGAGTCCGCCGGCACAGGTCCTGGAGGCGATGCTCGATGGCGGCCTCCTCTACCTGATGTCCAGCGACCTCCTCACCGAGTACGCGTCCGTGCTGCGTCGTCCCCGCCTCGTGCGTCTCCACCGCCGAACGGATGCCGAGATCGACCAGTTGCTCGCGGAGTTGACCGCGAATGCGATCTGGTGCGAACCCGCGATCGGCGAAACGGCTCCGGATCCAGGCGACAACCACCTTTGGGCCCTGCTCGGCAGCAGGGCCCAAAGCCATCTCATTACCGGAGATCGTCTCCTCGTCGAGAACGCGCCGGAGGCAGCCCGAGTGCTGACGCCTCGCGACTTCGTGAGCCACCGCTCGACTCCATGAACGGACCCCTGGGGCGGCTGCGCTGCCGGGCGGTCCGCCATCACGTAGCTTCGTCGCCGGTCGCCGGAGCGCGGCTCGCCCGGCAGTTCAAGAGGAAGCACACAGACTCGAACCGGCAGGTATAGATGATGTTCAGACGAAAGATGGATACGGCATGGGGAGTTCTCGTCGGAGGGCTCTGCGCTCTCGCGGTCGGCTGCGGAGACGGCACGACGGAGCCCGACGACGCCCCCGACAACGCCCCGCTCACGATGACCGAGGCCGTGGCGCTGTTCGAGGGGATGAGGGCGATCCTGCAGGACACCACGCCCCGGATCATTCACGCCTCCGAGGACAGCCTCGTGGTCGCATGTCCCCTCGGGGGACAGGCTCGGCGGACGGTGATGTTTGTGGACGAGTCGGTGGCGGACACGCTGAGGTTGGCGTGGGACTTCACCGCCGCACCCGCCGGATGCCAGTTCTCGAGCGGGGGACTGCAGTTCACCGCAGACGGCGCGCCGGAGGTCCGCGAACGGGGCGCCTTCGTCCTCGCCGGCTTCTTCGAGTTCAGCATCGAGGGCTCGGTGACAGGCCGACTGGACTGGCAACTCGACGACCGGTCCGGATCCTGCGACATCGACATGGTTCTGAGCGGTGAGCCGGATCTCTCCGGCACGGAACCGTCCGTGGCCGCAGTCCTGTCCGGCACGCTGTGCGGCCACGAAGCCGAAGTCGAAGTGGAGGGTGTTCCCGGCCCGGCCGGCTGACCCGCTAAACGACCTGGGTCTGGACCTCCGCGACTCGTCGGGTCCGGCGGGCATGGGCTCTCCCGTCGGACGACAGGTCCGGCGCCGGGCCCTTCCACGCTTCGAGCTGGGCCTTCTGGAGGCCGACGATGTCGCGCTCCATCCAGGTGAAGTCGCCAGCCATGATGTCCTGGGCGATGCGGTAGTCGGCCGCGTCGTGGTTCGAGCGGATGTGGCGGAAGAGTTCGCCCACGCGGCGGCGTGACTCGGCGGCGAACGAGTCCGCGAGGCGCACGGCCTCCCGGGCCTCGTCGCGGGCCGCGTCACCCTCGCGGCGGCGCAGCATGTCGGCCCGGGTGACGGCGGCCGCGATCGCGAACAGCTCGGCGCCGATGTCGATGACGCGGAAGAGCAGACCCTGGCGCCGCTCGAGGGCGGGTCCGTGGCGAAGCATGAGATGGAAGATCGTCCGGGCCAGCTTGCGACTGTTACGCTCGACGAAACGAAGGTGCTTCGCCAGGCGTCCGTGGCTCGCGAACCGCGGCGGCAGGCTCCAGCCGATCCACGTCGTCGGATACCAGGTGGCGTAGAACCACGCCGCCCTCGGCAGGGCCTTGAGCTTCGCGCCGAGGCCGAGTCGCGGGTCGACGAGACTGCCCGCGACCTGGAGGTGGCGGTCGACCGCCTCACGGGCCATGAACAGGCGCAGGATCTCGCTCGAGCCCTCGAAGATCCGGTTGATGCGGAAGTCGCGCAGCCAGCGCTCGACCGCGACGGGTTCCTCCCCCCGCGCCGTGAGCGAGTCGGCGGTCTCGTAGCCGCGGCCGCCCCGCACCTGCAGCGCGTCGTCGACCAGCTGCCAGCCCGTCTCGGTGTTCCACAGCTTCGCCATGGCGGCCTCGATCCGGATGTCGTAGCCGCCCCGGTCCGCCATCGACTGCACGAGGTCGGCGATCGCGGACATGGCGTAGGTCCGCGTCGCGATCGAGGTCAAGTAGTGCGCGATCGTCTCGTGCTTCCCGACCGGCACGCCCCACTGGATTCGCTCCGCGCACCAGCGGCGGCACGCCTCGAGCGCGGCCTGCGCGCCCCCCACCGACGAGGCGGGGATCGTGAGCCGGCCCGTGTTCAGCGTGATGAGCGCGAGCTTGAGCCCGTTCCCCTCTTTCCAGAGGATGTTCTCGGCCGGTACACGCACGTTCGTGAAGCGGATGATCCCGTTCTCGAGCGCCCGGAGCCCCATGAAGTGGCAGCGCCGCACGACCTCGACGCCCGGCCAGTCGCGCTCGACGATGAAGGCGGAGATGCGCCCGGTGTCGGGGTGGCGCGCCATCACGACGTAGAGGTCGGCGAGGGTGCCGTTGGTGCACCACAGCTTCTCGCCGTTGAGGATGAACGCGCTCCCGTCTTCCGTGCGCTCGGCGGAGGTGGTGAGCCGGGCCGGATCCGAGCCCACATCGTTCTCGGTGAGCGCGAAGGCGCTGACGGCCCCCTTCGCGAGCCGCGGGAAGTACGCCTGCTTCTGCGCTTCGGTGCCGAACATCTTGAGCGGCTGGCCCACGCCGATCGACTGATGGGCGGAGAGGAGGGCGACGATGTTGCCGTCCACGGAGCCGACGACCCGCATCGCGTTGGCGTACTCCGTCTGGTTGAACCCGAGGCCGCCGTACTTCTGCGGCACCTTGATGCCGAAGGCGCCGCGCTCGGCGAGCGCCCGGACGACGGAGGGCGGGATCTTGCCGTCCCGGTCGATGCCGTCCGAATCCACTTCGTCACGGAGAAGGACGCGGAGGTCCTCCGTCCACGCGCGGGCGCGCTCGGAGATGAAGTCGTCGGGGTCGGGATAGGGGTGGATCGCGTCGAGCCGGAACTTCCCGAGGAACAGGTTCCGGACGAAGGTGCGCCCGCTCCAATCGGTCTCGCGCGCCGCCTCGGCGACCTTACGGGCCTCGGCTTCGCTGACGTGGGATTTCGGGCTCGCGCCTGTATGTGTGGACATGTGAATCTCCCGCCTCTTCCGCCTCATACGGGGACGCCGCTTCCGGGAGCGGCACTCCCGCAAACCTACCCCGCGCCCTGCGTTCGGGACAAACCGACGGGTCGCGCGATGCCTCACGGGGACCGTACCCTTGTGCCTTCCCGACGGGATCCCCCGTCTGCCCCGAAAGGCCGCCGCGCGTGAACTCGAATCCCCAGCCCCCGCCCGTCGAACGGCGGGAGATCGTCTCGTGGGCGATGTACGACTTCGCCCACTCGGCGTTCGGGACGCTCGTCGTGACGTTCATCTTCTCCGCCTATTACGCGCGGTCAATCGCTACCGACCCCATCGAAGGGGCGATCTGGTGGACGCGCGCGGTCAACGCGTCCGCGATCATCACCGCGCTCATCATGCCGGTCGTGGGGGCAGTGGGGGATTTCGGCGGCCTCAAGAAGCGCTTTCTGCTCATCGCCACGGCGGTCTGCGTCGCCCTCACCGCTGGCCTGTTCCGCATGGGACCGGGCGATGCGTGGATCGCCGCGCTGGTCTTCGTGGGGGCCAGCGTGGCCTACGAGTCGCTGCAGTCCCTCGCCAACGCGTTCCTGCCGGAACTCTCGACGCGCGAGAACATGGGACGGATATCGGGCCTGGGCTGGGGCCTCGGATACTTCGGCGGCCTGCTCTGTCTCATCCTGGCTCTGGGGATGGTCACTGCCTGGCTGCCGGAGGCGGGCGGCCTCAACGTGCGCGCCACGAACCTCCTCGCCGCCGGCTGGCTGCTCGCGTTCTCAATTCCGACCTTCCTCTTCCTCCGGGAACGGCAGCCCCGCCGCCGAGCCTCGTTCGGCACCTACGTTCGGATGGGTTTCGCCCGCATCGGCGACACGGCCCGCGACCTGCGGCGTTACCGCCAGGCGATCCGACTCCTCATCGCCCGCCTCGTGTACAACGATGGCCTCACGACGGCCTTCACGATGGCCGCGATCTACGCAGCGGCCGAGTTCGGGATGGAGACGGCCGACCTCCTCGTCCTCGGCATCGTCGTGAACGCGACAGCCGGCGCGAGCGCGATCGGCTTCGGGTTCGTCCAGGACCGGATCGGCGGAAAGCGGACGATCGCGTTCACGCTCGTCCTGCTCATGGTGGCGACCGCCCTGGCGTGGTTCGCGCGCGACCGGACCATGTTCTGGGTCGCGGCCATCCTGCTGGGTCTCATGGTGGGCCCCAACCAGGCCGCGAGCCGCGCGCTGCTCGGGTCGTTCGTGCCCCGAAGCAAACAGGGCGAGATGTTCGGCTTCTACGCCTTCTCGGGCCGGCTCTCCTCGGTGCTGGGACCGCTCTCCTACGGGCTCATTCTCGGCGCCACGGGCAGCCATCGCTGGGCCATCGCCTCCATCATCGTGTTCCTCGCCGCGGGGTTGCTGCTACTGCTGCGCGTGGACGAGGAGGAGGGCGCGACGATGGCGGCGGAGGGGGCCCCCGCGGGCTAGCAGCTAGCGTTCCAGGCGCGCGGCCGCGGTGAGCGCCCGGCGCAGGAGGGCTCGCTCGATAGCTGCGCTCGGGGACGCGGCGTCGGCGAGCGCATCGGCGCGGGCGCGCAGCGAGCCGACGGCTTCGGCCTCGGCAGCCGCGGGCGCGGCCCCACCCTCGGCGCCTTCCGCCAGCGCCCCGAGGAGGAACCGCACCAGCCGCTCGTCGGGATCGAAGGGGCGGCCCTGACCGAGTGATTCCGGCCACAGCAGCGCGGCCTCCAGGTGACGGAGGGCGGTCGCGCGGTCCCCGGCTTCGAATGCGTCCAGCGCGGCCCCGACATTCGCGAACTCGTACAGGCGGTGGCTCTCGCCGGAGTTCTCCGAAGGGAGGGCGCGGGTGTCGCCGAGGATGCGGAGGGCGTCGCGGTGGCGGCCCGCCTGGAGGAGCCCTCGCACATGGAGGAGGTCGAGGTTGAAGTCGTCCGGGAAGAGTTCGCGTCCCTGGCCAGACACCTCGCGTGCCTCCGCCCAACTTCCGGTTTCCTGCAGGTGCCGGATCAAGGAGATGCGGAGAAGGCGGCTGCCGGGATCCACCGCGACCGCACGCCGGAAGTCGGGGCCGGGGTCGCCGCCCATGGCCTCCGTCAGGTGCGCGCGCGCCGCGTA
Organism: Candidatus Palauibacter sp.; assembly: GCF_965216145.1. Classification (GTDB taxonomy): domain Bacteria; phylum Gemmatimonadota; class Gemmatimonadetes; order Palauibacterales; family Palauibacteraceae; genus Palauibacter. The sequence continues at coordinate 323,342 of NZ_OZ244149.1, read as the reverse complement.
GGCGGGTCCGTAGTCGGGCTCGTCGCCGAGGGTCGCAAACACTTCGGACGCCTCGGCGTCGCGGTCGAGCGCCCACAGGTTCAGACCCAGGAGGTAGCGCCACCCCCAGTGCGGGTCTTCGTCGGCTGCCCAGCGCAGGACCGGCAGGGTCTCGGTCCGGTAGGGGAAGGCGAAGTCGGGATCGGCCCCGGCCCTCAGCATGTCCGCGTCGCCACGCAGGAAGGCGAGCCACGCCGCGGCCACGGGGCCGCCGCCCACGTCGTCCGCAAGCTCCAGCAGGCGCGCGGCATCGTCTGGCAGCCCCCGGTTCGCGTAGCCCACGGCCAGCTCCAGCAGCGTCTGCCCCGGAAACTCGCTCCGCATCGACGCGATGAGGCGCGCCGAGGCGGCCCCGCCCGCGGCCGCTTCGCCCCCGGATCCCTCGGCTCGTGCCGCGAGGTATCGCTCGGCGAGCACGAAATGGTTCAGCGGGTCGAGCTCGAGCAGCTCCGCCAGCACCCGCTCGGCGCCGGGCTCGTCCCCCTCCAGGCGGGCCGCGATCGCCAGCACCTCGCGCGCCGGAATGCTTCCCCGGTCGTGGTCGAGCGCCAGCGCGGCGTGGCGGCGCGCCTCGGCCACGTCCCCTGCGTCGAGCGCCAGATCCGCCAGCCGAATGCGCGCCGCGGCCCTGTAAGCCACCGACCGGGCGGCCCAGCCGAACGAGTCCAGCGCGTCGGCGCGGCGCCCCAGGGCGCGATACAGGTTGCCGGCGAGGAAGTTGGCCTCGGGATCGTAGGTGTCGAGTTGGAGCACGCGCCGCGCGTGGGCGAGGCCCTTTTCGTAGCGGGCCGACCTCAGCGCCAGCGCGCCCAGGCCCAGCAGCGCCTCCCGGTTCGACGGTTCGGCCGCGACCGCCCGCTCGTAGAGCGTCCGCGCTTCGGCGTAGCGGCGGCCCCGCGCCAACTCCCGCGCCTCGAACAGCAGGCGATCCGTCTCCGGGAGGGCGTCCCACGCCTCGGGGTCCGTCGCGAACGGCCGAGACAACGAGGCCCCCCCGCCGAGTCCGCACGCGCCGTCGACACCGGCTTCGCCCGGGTTCGAGCAGGCTTCCAGACCGAGCCCCGGCACCGAAACGCGCCACGGGCGCTCGGGCTCGACGTCGAACTCGACCACGACCGGGTCGAGGGGTTCGAGCGCCACCGTCCGCGCGGCGATCGGTTCGCCGCCGGACCACACCTTCACCGTGTCGGCGCCGGCCCCGAACGCCTGGACCACCACCCGCAAGCGGCCGCCCTCCCGTTCGACGTGCATGGCGCCGTGGGGGGAGGCGTCGGTGAGGCCGCCCGTCCCTTCCAGCGGGAACCACGTCTCGGTCCAGCGGCTGGCGGAGAGGGGGTCGAACCCGGCCTGCGAGATGGGATTGCGGTCTGCTCCCGGCTGATACTGCACGTGCAGCCGTCCCGCCTGGAACTCGACGTACTGTCCGTCCGTGTCGGTGAGCAGGTCCTCCCAGATGCCGCCTGCACGGGACAGCGCCCACAGCCACATCTTGCGCCCGGGCATGTCTTCGTGGGGAGCCCAATGCCCCCAGCCGTAGCCCTCGTCGTGGTAATAGCCGCCGAAGAAGTCGTTCAGCGAGCCCACCACGTGGTAAGACTTGCTTCCGCCGAACGCGTTGTTGCGGTAGAGCGGCAGGAAGCGCCCCTCCTCGTCCACGGGCCACGGGCGCACGCGGCCGGAGTGCTCCAGATAGGCGTTGCCGGGCACGAACAGTTCCAGGTCGTCCCGGGCGAAGGCCGCGGCCGTCATCCAGTTGTAGTAGGGCTGCTCCAGCGGGGTCGGGTTGTGCCACAGGACGCGCGTCTCGAAGGCGGCCCGCTCCGCGGGAAGGCGGATCTCGACCCGCCACGGGGTGCGCGACGGGAGGTCCATGGCCCCGACGATCGTGCTAACGCTGCCGTCCGCGTTCTCCCTCACCAGATAGTCGACGGGGGTGGCGGTGGCCGGCGTGTGCCCGATCACGCCGAAGTTGAACTCGATGCCGCCCGAGGTCCACGGGCCGCGCAGCGCGATGTCCCGGAACTTCATGACTTCGTTCCGATAGATGAACTCGTGGCCGGTCTCCTTCACCACGGCCCCCCACACCTTGCCGCCCACCTCGGGAAGGACGAAGACCTCGATGAGATCGTTCTCCATCCTCACCACCTTCCATTCCCTGGGCTCCGACGTCGCGGCGTATCCCTCGAACGTGTGGTAGGGATACAGCCGGCGGTCGGTGGCGAGCACCGGGACGGGATTCGGGTCCGAGAACGGGTAGGTGTCGAGGACGCGCGTCTCCTCAGAGATGCGGGCGCGGGCTCCGGGGGCGCCGCACGAGGCCGCGGTCAGGGCAGCGTACAGGACGACGGTCAGGCGCGTCACGGGCCGGCGCTGACTGATCCGTGCCTCGTCCCTGTCAATGAGACATCGAGTCGCACTTGGTCGTACGGCACCCTGGGAACCAGCTTGCCGCGCTCTCCCCGTGTCAGTTCCACGAGTCCGTATCGCGACATCGTCTTCAGGGTTCGCGAAAGGTTCGATTTGCTTCGCCCCGCCTTCTCTGCGAGTTCCGTGAGCGAACGCGGCCGCTCCCGGGCGATTAGTCCCAGGAGACGCCGATTGTGCTCGGACAGCAACTTCGCAAAGCTCTCGATGGACGTGAACCACACCTTCGGCTCACCCTTCGCGGGGGTGTGCTCGCCGCGGGCAATGGCCAGGGTGCGCGCCTTCATATGATCGTAGTCGGCAATCCCGATCTTCAGCGTTCTCATGGAATCGCGCCGCCTTCTCTTGTCGTCCACGAACAGCGTCTCGCCGTGAAGGTCGAGCAGCGCGTCCAGCCCGGGATTACGGTCGGGGCCCCTCATGCAACAAAGGTTATCATAATCTGATAACTTCTGGCAAGGTCACCTCCCAGGCCGATATCGCTTAGGCGAAATTCCGGCTCCTCCAAGGACCTGCCGCAGTGGGCGCGGGCTAGGAGGACAGGCCGGCCAGACGCGCGACTGCGACGCGCTGTAGCTGCATGGAGTCCGTCAGCACGCCGATCGCCGCGGAGTCCATGAAGCGATAGGGGGTGAACCCTTCGGGGAAGATGACCCTCTGGAATTGTGGCGCCGCGTCGGTCAGGGACACCGTCCTCCACGCCCTTCCATATCCGAGGGGATGAGAAGACGAACCATCGAACTCCTGAATCCAGATCCGTCCGGGAGAGCAGCGCAGATCTATGCCAACCGGGGCTTCCGCCGGCAGCTGATCGCCCGCACGGGCCAGTGCGTCCGCGGCGGCGCGTTCGATCTCCGCCTCGGTGATGTTGGTGTCTCGCATCTCGTTCCGCATCATCCCCCGCACGTAGCCCAATCGCTCCTCGTGCGAGAGCAGTCGACCTGTCCACGGCAGCGGAATGTGCCTGTCTTTCATGCCGCCGGACGCAAAGAGGTGAAGACTGCGGTCGACCGGGTCGAGCACGGCAACGACGCCACCGGCACAGCCGTCCCAGAGTGGCACGGGGGCGAGACCCATGACCGGAACACGAATCGCCGCTCCCGGAAGGTCGGCCGCGAAGTCCACGAGCACGGCCGGTTCGGCATCACCGTGCGTGATGCCGAGGATCTTGCCGCCCCAGAAGTCGTCGCCCCGGTTGATCCCGCCGGGATAGCTGGCCACCCGGACTCCGGTGCCGTCCTCGGCGACTCGGAACGGATCCCCGAAGGTCACGCTCCTGATATCGGCACGAATGGTCCCTCCCGGGGTGATGAGGGTGGGCGTTGAAGTCACGAAGTTGCCTCGCGCATCGAACCGGGAACGCCTGCGAGTAGCGAGATCCCATGCGATCACTTCGCCGGGCGAAGGCGCCGTGGACAGGATCCAGGGGTTGAAGAGTTCCCCCGGACCCTGGCCTGATCTGCCGAAGTCGGCGAGCACTCGGCCGGAGCGATCGTACGCCCGCAGAAAAGGTGCGGCTTCGGTCAGCGCCCAGATCACTTCACCGGACTCGATGATGTCGCGCACCCCCCACAACGCTTCGCCTTCCTCGAAGGTCGTGACCGCTGAAGGGGCGATCTCGACCTCAACCGCCGCTGTGTCCGGGGGTGTGGGGGCGCATGACCCCATGACGAGCGTGCCGAGGACCAGCAGTGGGAGGATCGGGAGTCGCAGCGTCGATCGTCTGTGAAGGAGCACGCTTGCCAGGGCCGCGAGAGACGCGACTGCGGCGGCCAGGACCGGTGTCGCGACCGCACCCGGAGGTCGGAGGTCGCCGGTTCCACCCATGAGGAGCAGGCCGGAACCGAGCGTCAACGTGCACGTGAGAAAGCCGGAGACCATGCCCAGCCACTCCCGCCACGGAGTTGAGCGAGGAACGCCTCGCGTCTCTCGCTCCAGGGCGCCCATGATGGCGTCCACGCCGGACTCCGAGAGCGGCGAATCGGAGGCCCCGACTCGTCGGATCGAGGCGATAAGGCGCAGCAACTCGAGTGTTTTCTCATCGGCGTTTCCGTCCGCCGGATCCGCGACCTGTCCTGAATGGCCTGCCACGACGGCCGAGACAAGACGGTCGGTTGCCTCCTGGTCCGGCTCCGCGCGCCCGCCGGTCCGCTCACCCGGTAGCCGTTGCGTCTTCTTGAGCGTCTTCTTGAGCATCGGGGGTTCTCCGTCGTCAATGGATCCGTTCGATCAGTTCATCCATTTGGCGCAGTTTCTTGAGGCCCCGATGGATCAGCGAGCGCACCGACACCTCCTTCACAGCCAATATTCGCGCCACTTCGGCCGTGCTCAGACCTTCGAGAATGCGCAGCAGGATGGCGTCCCGCTCCCGCGCCGTGAGCCGGTCAAGCGCCGAGTAGAGGGCGGCCGCCCGCTCCTGGCGTTTCAACTGTTCAGACGGACCGGGTGTGGGGTCGGGGAGATCGCCGCGCTCGTCAAGGCGGGTCAGGGGGGCGCGGTGCCGCTTGCGCGCCTCCATCCTGCAGACATTCCTGCACACCGTCAGAGCCCACCCGAGAAAGGACCCGGTGCCGGAGAAGCGCGCACGCTTCCAGTAGATCCGGATCCAGCAGACCTGCAACAGATCGGCCGCGTGGTCGTCATCCCGGGCGTAGCCACGGATCACTCGCAGCATTCGCGGAGACGTCTCGCGCACCAGACGGCGAAACAGCGCGTGGTCTCCCGCATGAAACCGCCCCCGGTCGAAGCCGGTGTTGCCATCGCGGGGTGTCAACGGGCGGACCCGCGACCAGGGCGGACGACGGCGAACAGGATCCCTGCTGCCGCGAGAGGCACGCACAGGGGAAGCACGAACAGCAGGCCCCCCCAGGCCGCGTCGTATCCGACCAATTCGTCGGCCACGGCCGCAGGAATCCAGAAAGTCGCGAACAGGAGTCCGCCCGAAAGCCACCGCGTCGCGTAGCGGGGCCAGGTGGACAGCCTGCGGGTCGATCTTCCGGTCAGATCGCCCAGAACTGCCGCCAGCAACACAAACGCCGCGTTCGCAATCGGTACGACCAGGGTCGCCAGAGCGCTCGCCGCTCGACGCAAATGCCTTGCGGCCTCGTTCCCCAACCCGGCCTCCGCGGCAGCGCGCGCGGACCTCGCGGATTCAAGGAGAGAGGCGGGAAACGGCCAGTCGGAGCCGGTCCACTGCGCGAACGTGGGCGCGAAAAGGGCCGGCAGGGCATATGCCGCCATGGCCAGCATCGCGAGCAAGACCCAGTGACGCCGTGGCGAACCGGCAGGTCCCCCGCCGAAGATGCCGCACCCGTTCAGAGCACCGGCGAACACCGCGGGCGGGAGGATCTGGGCAACCATGACGGGGAGACGTCTGGCCAGCATCGCGAAAAAATCTGCGACCGCATCCGGCCGACCCCAGAAGTGGGTTGCCGAATACGCGAGGTACACCGCGAGAAGAACGACAACCCAGGTCGCGACGCGTCTGGCAAACTCGGATTCCGGCTGCGGACGGGACTTGGTCTCGATCATGTCCACCCCCGTGGCGTAGGTGATTCTGCCCGGCCCGGGGCTCGTGCCGAACGCAGTGGTGCTACACCAGGGGATGCCGAATCGTCGGAGTCCGTTGCGAAGCGCCGTGACGCCGCCTGGACCCCGGGGGATCTGTCTCGATGTGTGGCACCCCCTGCTGCTAGCAGGTCACCGTGGCGCCGCCGGACGCTGTGGCCACGAAGAGCGCTCCGTCGCCGACCCCGCCCCGGGGCGCGTAGAAGCGCTCTCGCAGCGCGGCCATCACGCCCTCCGCCCGGCTCTCCCGGCAGAGCGCGATCGCGCAGCCGCCGAATCCCGCGCCCGTGAGCCGCGCCCCCGCCGCGCCCGCGTCGAGGCCCACCCCTACAATCTCGTCCAGCGGTTCCGTGCTCACGCCGAAGTCGTCGCGCAGGCTGGCGTGTGACGCGTTCATCAGCCCGCCGAAGGCGGCCATGTCGTCCCGGCGCAGCGCGGCCTCGGCCTCGATCACGCGGCGGCCCTCCGTCGCCACATGACGAAAGCGCCGCCACAGCGTGGGCGGCAGCGACCGGCGCGCCCCGGCCACGATCGATGCGAACTCGGCCTCGTCCGCCTCCACCACCTCCAGCCAGGATGCGCGGCCCAGCCGCTTGAGCGCCTCCGTGCACTGGGCCCGCCGCTCGTTGTACGGCTCGCGCCACGCCCCGGCCTTCTCCGCGCGCGCCAGCGACGACGCGACCACCCACCGCCATCCCTCCGGCACCGGCACCGGCGTCACGCGCAGCGGCCGGAAGTCGATCCGCAGCGCGTGCCCCTTCGCCCCGCACAGAGACGCCGCCTGGTCCATCCCGCCGCCCTGCAGCCCCACGAAACGCTCGGCGCGGGCCAGCAGCGCCGCCAACTCCAGCACCCCCACATGCTTCTCGTTCGCGTGCAACAGGGCCAGCGCCGACGCCACCACGAGGGCGGACGAGGACGAGAGCCCCTCCGCCACCGGCACCGTGCCGGTGACCTTGCCCCCAATGCCTCGCTTCAGTTCCACGCCGTGGTCCAGCAACCCCCTGGCGGTGGCCCGCACATAGTTCGACCAGTGGCCCTGGGGCGCAGGTTCAATCGGCCGGTCGAGGCGAAAGGCGAAGGGGCCATGGTCGGCATCGCCTGTGAGTTCGACCGCCGGCTGGCGCAGCACCTCGAATTCCAGGCGGATGTTCCGCTCGAGCGCCATCGGGAGCACGGAGAGGCCGTTATAGTCGAGGTGCTCGCCGATGAGGTTGATGCGCCCGGGAGCGATCGCGACGCCGCTGGGCGGCGCCTGCGGTGGACGGACGGATGGGGCCTGCGCGCGGCGGGCCGGTGCCGGGCGAACCGGCGGCGTCCAGAGATCGGCGGGATAGGCCCCGGCCGCGGTCAGCTGCCGGAGCGAGGCCGCGGTGCCCGCGCGGTCGCCGGGGAAGGTGAGGCCCATCCAACCCTCGCCCGCGCGCAGAAGGCCGCAGCGCGCCCGTCCGGCGGCGGCCAGGTCGCTCACGGCTTCGGAGAGGTAGAACTCGTCGTTGGCCCCGGGGGAGGCGGCGAGGAAGGCGCGGAAGCGCTCCGCCAGCAGCGGCAGGATATCGGGGAAGAACCCCCACAGGCCCATGCACGCCTGGCTGTCCGCGTCGACGCGGATCGGCGTCCCGGCGGGGGTGCGCCCCGCGACGGCGGGTCGGGCGGCGGCGGATTCGGCGCCGGAACCCGTCCGCGGCGGATCGCGCTCGAGGCGCAGGTCCAGGCCCTCGGTCATGTGGAGCAGCGTGCCGTCCGGCTTCGCTTCGCAAAGGCCGCGCGACACGCCGCCGAAGGCGGACAGGGTGTCGGCCAGGGGGTAGGTGACGGTGAAGGCGCGGACGCCCGGGGGAGGGGCCGCGAGCGAGCGCGCCAGGCTCTGGTACGCGGCCCGCCCGTAGAAGTCGTCCGCATTGCAGACGGCAAAAGGACCCCGGCGGGGCAGGGCGGCCGCCGCGGCCAGCACGGCGAATCCCGTGCCCCAGGGCCGGACGCGCCCGGGTGGGGGCAGCGGCACGAGGTCGGCGTGCGCGAGGCGCTGGCAGGCGAAGGAGAGCGCGACCCCCGCCGTCCGCAGCGGACCCAGGCGCGCCTCGAACTCGTGGCGTTGGCTCTCCCGCACCACGAGCACGAAGCGCCCGAAGCCCGCGCGCAAGGCGTCGTGAACCGCGTATTCGAGTAGCGATTCGCCGCCCGGCCCCACGGGCTCAAGCTGCTTGGCGCGACCGAACCGGGTGGATCGCCCGGCGGCGAGGATCACCAGCGTGGGCCGCTCCGGCCGGCGGCCCGGCCCCGCACTCTTCATCGCGACAGCTCGACTGTCCGCGCCCGACCCGCCACGCGGAGCCCTTCGATGCGGGCGCGGCCGGCGTCGCCTCCCACGTCGCGGGCGACGAACGCGGGCAGTCGGGAGCCGATGCGCAATCCGCGCCATGGACAGGCGTCGACGAACTCCTCGATGGCGCCCAGCGCGAACAGCGGCCCCCAGCTCTGGAAGCGGCGGCCCCGCCCCCGGCCGCTGCGCGCGTCGAAGTTCTCGCGGCAGAACCCCGTGCGCCGGCGGTCGGCCAGGAACATGAGCGCCCCCTTCCACGCCAGTTCGCTGGCGAGTTCGTCGAACCCGTAGCGCCGCAGTCCCTGCAGCACGAGGTAGTTCATGGGCGGCCAGATGGAACCGCGCCAGTACTGCTGGTCGTCGAACGCCGGGTCGTCGCGCGAGATCGTGGGCAGCACCCATTTTCCCCAGAAGCGCGCCGGGTCGCGCAGCACGCCGACCATGCGCCGCGCCCTCCGCGCCGACGGCACGCCGGCAATCAAGGGAAGGAAGTTCGACGCCGCCACGCGTGGAGAGTGACCCGCAGGAAGCTCGTCCAGGTAGAGCCCGGCGGCGTCGGACCACAGCACCCTGTTCATCGCCGCGACGAGGCGGCGGCGCTCGGCCTCCAGCCGTCGCGCGGCCGCCGGGTCGCCCAGGATGCGGGCGATCCGCGACAGGCACTCCAGGTCCAGGGCGCGGTAGCTGCACAGGTCGACGGCGGACATGGCGAGGATTCCCCGCCCAGGATCCCATTCCGCCTCTTCCCACAGCGGCAGGTCGTCCTGGCCCGATTCCCACGCCGCGCGCTGGTGGCCGTTCGCGCCCACTTCCCACTCCGGGAGCTGCTCGCGCCCCGGAACCAGCGCCGCATCCGAACCCCACGCCAACAGTCCGGGCGAGAGGCCCTCCCGGCGCGGGCGTCCACCCTTGTCGGCCACCCACCAGTCGCTCCACGCGCGGAGCCCCGGCCAGGCGGCCGCCAGCGCGTCCACATCAGGGCACGCAAGATGCAGCTTCAGCGCCGCGAAGGATCCGACCGGGGGCTGGGACCGATCGGGCGTGCCGCCGCGCCGGCTCCTCCAGTTGGGCACGTTCCCGTTCGGGTAGCGCGAATCGAGCCCCGCGAGGAGCACGTCCCAGGCCAGGCGCCCCGACGCGGTGGCGAGCGCGAGCGCATTGAAGAAGGAGTCCCATCCAAACACCGTCCAGTCGTCGGGATCCTGCGCGCCGTCCTGCGGTTCGCCGTCCCCCGGCTTCGGGAAGATCCATCGGCGGCCGGCCGGCGCGTACAGGCGTCCGGTTTCCGGTTGGAGGAGGACGGTCCACATCAGGTTGTCCGCGACGGCTTCGACCAGTCCTTCCCCGGCCCCCGATGAACGCGGACGGCGGCGGTCCCAGTCGGCGCGCGCGTCGTCGATCCAGCGGTCCAGCCCGGGGAGAAGGCGTTGGGCGCGGGCCAGGGCGGCTCCGGGTCGAGACGGCGCTCCCCTCGGCTCCCACGCGACCACGGTGGCCGCGCGTTCCCCCGCCCGAGGCCCGAAGGCGGCGGCGATCTCCACGCTTCCGAACGCCGCGCGCCAGCCGTCGGGGGCTTCCTCCCACCGTGCCTTCCACCCCCACGGATCGTCGCCCACCAGTTCCACCCGGCCCGGCGCGCGCGCCACCGCCCGCAGCGCCACGGCGTCCTCGCGGCGCGACCACTCCAGAATGAGCGTGCCCTCCCCGGGGCGGGACGAGGGCGACGGCTCGGCGGCGAGGTCGAACTCCATTCGCGCGTAGCCGCCGTCCGGCGCGTGGGGACCGACGCGGGAGACCATCCAGTACCAGTCCTCCAACTCGCGGCGCTGGCCTCCGGGAGTGGTGAAGACGAGGCGGAGGCCGATGCCGTCGCCGGGTCCGGCCGCGAACACGAGGCCGGCCCAGCGGCGTGCCTCGAGGGCCCCGACGCTCATCATGCCGGGCCCGGCCGGGTCCGGGGGCTGCCAGCGCGCGCCACGCTACCGGATCCCCTCCAGCTGGATCCCCCGCACGAAATACCGCTGGGTGAACAGGAACAGGAGCGCGATGGGCAGCACCGCGGCGACGCCGGCCGCCATCTGGTAGGGCCAGTTGATTTCGTAGGTCGAATGGAAGGCGGCGATCCCCACCTCGACCACCCGCATCTCCATGGACCGGGTGACGAGGAGCGGCCACAGCAGGTTCTTCCACGCATCGACGAACGCGAACAGCGCGAGCGTGGCCACGGCGGGCTTCGCGAGCGGCAGGGCGACGCTCCAGAAAATGCGCAGGTGCCCGGCGCCGTCCACGCGCGCGGCGTCCTCCAGTTCCCGGGGCATCGTCCGAAAATACTGTCGCATGAGGAAGATGCCCCACACCGAGACAAGCTCCGTGGAGATGAGCCCCTGGTAGGTGTCGATCCAGCCGACGGCCTCGATCATGAGGAAGCGGGGGATGAGCACGACGACCGCCGGAACCATCATCGTCGACAGGAAGAGCATGAAGAGCCCATCCCGCCCCGGAAAGTCGAGGCGGGCGAAGGCGTACCCGGCGGTGGCCGAGGTCGCGACCTGGCCCGCCGCCACCACGGTCGCGAACACCAGCGAGTTCAGGAAGTACCGCCCGAAGGGTTGGATCGTCAGCGCCTCCGGGTAGTTCGACCACCGCGGCGCCCGCGGCAGGATGCCCCCGGCAGAGAACACCTCGAGCTGTCCCATGAGGCTCGTCAGGGCCATCCACGCAAAGGGCGCCGCCATGACCAGGCAGGCCGCGGCGAGCAGGAGCCCGCGCGCCGTCCGCGGCGCGATGGCGCGGTCAGCCATGGGCGCGGCGCGTGTCGAGGAAGCGGAAGTGCAGCCAGGTGGCGGCGAACACGACCGCGAACAGCAGCCAGCTCATGGCGGCCGCGTTGCCGAAGCGCAGGAACTCCCACGCCTCCCGGTAAATGTGATAGACGGCGACATCGGTGGCGCCCAGGGGGCCGCCCTCGGTCATCACATAGACGAGTCCAAAGACCTGGAAGGATCCGATAACGGACGTGACGAGCACGAAGAACATGGTGTGGCGCAGGCCGGGCAGGGTGATGTGGCGGAAGCGCTGCCACGGCCCCGCGCCGTCGACCCGGGCCGCGTCGTACCAGTCGCGCGGGATGGCGGCGAGGCCCGCTTGAAAGACCACCATTTGATAGCCCACGACCATCCAGATGCCGATCATCATCAGGCTGATGAGGGCGGTGTCGGGCGAGGTGAGCCACGGGACGGACTCGAGCCCGGTGCGCACCAGAACCTGGTTCAGCAGTCCGTACTGGTCGCTCAACAGCCACTTCCACACCACCGCGATCGCCGCCACGCTGGTGATGCCGGGCAGGAACAGGGCGAGCCGGGCCCAGCGCAGCCCGCGGCGCGACCCCTGGGTGAGGAGCGCCAGGGCGAGGGCGACGGCCATCGCGGCGGGTACGTGCAGCGTGAACAGCGCCGTGTTCCCGATCGCGGACCACCAATCGCGGTTCGGGAGCAGCGCCGCATAGTTGTCGAGTCCGAGGAAGAGGGGCGCGGGGTCGATGAGGCGCCATTCGTGCAGCGAGATCCATAGGGAGAAGAGGAGCGGCCCAAGGGTGAACGTGAGGATGAGGGCCGCCGCCGGCGCGAGGAGGCCCCACGCCGCCAGGGTTCGGCGCAGGGCGCGGGGGCGGGCCGCGAGCTGCGCGAGGTGGAGGACCAGCGCCAGCAGCAGGGCGGCGAGCCCGCCCGCGGCGGCCAACGGGAGGGCGGCCGCGGCGGTGCGCTCGTATCCGAGGAAGGCGAGGTGGATGTCGGCGACACGGGCCGCGTGGTAGGTAGCGCCGCCCGCTTCCACCGCGTAGGGCGTGCCGGCGGGCGCCGTGGGGGGCGCCACGCCTCGTTCGGGCGAGGCGGCGATGGCCGCCGCGACTGCGGGCGGCATGGTCCACTGCTGGTTCGCGGACTCCAGCGAGCGGTCCTCGGCCCACGGGAGGCCGGCGACCCGGGCGGCGCGGGCTGGATCCGCGCCGGTCGCCAAGGCGAGTTCGACGGCTCGCGCGCCCTGGGCCACCGTGGCGGTGCTCAGCGATCGGAGTTCGCGGTCCGCCCATCGCTCGGCGGCGATCGCCGTCAGGGCGATGCAGCCGACGGAGAGGAGCGCGACGCCCGCCGGGTAGCGCGAGCGCGTCGGCCCGCGGCGCCGGGCTGCGGCCCAGCCCGCCATGAGCGCCACGCCCGCCAGCGCGATGGCGGTGGCGATGGCGGGGAAGGCGGTCCAGGGGCCGCCCGCGCGGCGCGGCGCGACCGCGATCCAGGCGGCGGGGTCGAGCGCGCCGGCCTCGTAGGCGTACGCCCCCGCCCCGGTGCCTCCAGCGCCAGCGCCGACGATCGTCACCCGTGCGCCGATCAGCCTGGCCACGGCCTGGGCGCCGCCCCCCTCGTCCTCCTCCTGCTCCTCCCACAGCGCGGCCGCCATGCGCGCCTCGGCTTCCGCCGCGGCCATCCGTGCGCCTTCCACCCGGCCCGCGCCGACGGCCAGAACCAACCCGAAGCCGGCGGCGAGGGCGACGGCGGCGAAGGCGGCGAGGACCGGCTGCCGCACGGCGCTCACCACCCGAACTCCGCGTCGATGCGGCGGGCCACGTCCGAGGCGCTCGATGCGAGGGGCTCCCCCCGTACCAACCGGCGGTCCATGATCTCCACCGCCAGCGCCTCGATGCGGGAAAAGTCGCGCACCCGGGCGCCCCACGTCATCCGCGCTCCCTCCACCAGCGCGATGAACGCGCCCTCGACCCCCGTGCCGTCCGCCGCGGCGATCTCGGCCGCCACATCCATCCGCGCGGGAATGGCGAGTCCCGAGCGCGCCCGAATGCGCTGCGCTTCGGGCGAGGCGAGGAAGCCGGCCAGGTCGATGGCCCGGCGCAGGTGCGGCGCGTTGGGCGGCACGGCCCACCCCGACGCGTACAGCACGCTGGTCGCCGCCGCCCGCGACGGATGGTGCGGAATGGGGACGATGGCCAGGTCCAGGGCGCCCGCCTCCACCAAATCGCGGAACACGGGGAGCGTCCAGTGGCCCGACAGCAGGAACGCCTGTCCGCCCGATGCGAAGCGCGCCTCCCGCGCGGGATCTCCCTGTTGCACAAACTGCGCGCCCGGGGTGAGGCCGTCCTCCGCCAGGGCCGTGAGGAAGCGGTAGGCCTCCAGCGCTTCCGGCCCGTCCATGTAACCCGCCGCCCCGCTGCCGCCGGGCGCCAGGATGTCGCCTCCCGCCGACCACACGAACGGAATCCACTGGTACAGGTTGCGCGGGAAGTCGAACCCGAACACGTCCTTCCGACCGTCGCCGTCGGTGTCCGCGACGACCGCCTCGGCGGCGCGCCGGAAGTCGCTCCAGGTCCAGCCGGCCGGCGGCGCGGCGGGCGACGGCGCGGGCGGCAGAAGGTGTTCGACGCCCGCGGCGGCGAGCGCGCCCCGATTGGCATACAGGACCATGGGAGTGAAGTCCTTCGCCAGCGCGAACATGGATTCGCCGCGGCGAAACGCGTCCGCCACCGGCCCGAACACGCTGTCCGGTCGGAAGCCGAGCGCCTCCTGCCAGGGTGCGAGGTCCAGCGCCAGCCCGCGCTCCACGAAGGTGGGGATGTCGGGCGAGTCCATGAGGTAGACGTCGGGCGGACGCCCCGCCGCAATCGAGGTCAGCAGCCGCTCCTCGTATCCGTTCGGAGCCGATTCGAGCACGACCCGCACGCCGGGGTTCAGGGCCTCGTAGCGGTCGGCCACCTGCCGCTCGATCTCGAGTTCGTGGCCTCCGGCCCAGAGGGCCACGCGCAACGCGGCGCCGGATTCGTCGGGGGCGCAGGCGACCGCCGCAAGGACGACGGTGGCGCAACCGGTGGCGGCCCGGAGGGGGCGGCGCGCGCGCGGCCGACGGCTCGTCATCGCGAGGCCGGCCGGCCCATCGGTCGCGGCGCGGCCTCCTCGCGGCGGCCATGCGGATCGAACAGGTGGCTGCGGTCCCATGCGACGGAGACGCTCACGCGGTCGCCGGGGGCGATCCGCAGGGCGGGGGATGCGCGCGCCACCCACGCCGCGTCACCGGGGCCGTCCAGGTGCATGAGCTGCTCGCTGCCCAGCGGCTCCACGCGGAGCACGGTGGCCCGGAAGTCGCCGGCCTCGCTCACCGCGAGGTCTTCCGGCCGCACCGCCAGCGTGGCGCGGTCGAGGTGCGACGGCTCCGCGAGCGCGAACGGACCGCCCGCGAGGCGCCCCCCTTGGTCGCGGGACAGGGGGATGCGGTTGATGGGCGGCGACCCCACGAAGCCCGCCACGAACAGGTTGCCCGGTCGGCGGTAGACCTCCTGCGGCGTGCCCACCTGCTGGAGCCGACCGCGATCCATGACCGCGACCCGCTGGCCCAGCGACAGCGCTTCCACCTGGTCGTGCGTCACGAAGATCATCGTCGTGCCGAGGCGCCGGTGCAGGGCGGCGATCTCGTCGCGTGTCCGCAAGCGCAGCTCCGCGTCCAGATTCGAGAGCGGCTCGTCGAACAGGAACACGCCCGGATCCCTGACCATGGCGCGTCCCAGAGCCACCCGTTGGCGCTCTCCCCCGGACAACTCGCCGGGCCTCCGCGACAGCAGCTCGGAGAGCCCGAGAGCGGCGGCGGCGTCCGCGACGCGCCGCTCGAGCTCGGCGCGCGGCGTGCCGCGCACGCGCAGGCCGAAGCCCAGGTTCCGGGCCACGGTCATGTGCGGGTAGAGCGCATAGCTCTGGAACACCATCGCCACGTCCCGGGCGCCCGGCTCGACGTCGTCCACGCGCCGTCCCCCGATCCACACCTCCCCCGAGGTGGGTTCGTCGAGCCCGGCGATGAGGCGCAACAGGGTACTCTTGCCGCACCCCGAGGGGCCCACCAGCACCAGCAGCTCCCCGGGCCGGACCTCGAGGTCCACCGCCCGCAGGGCGACGACCTCGCCGTACCGCTTTTCCACGCCGCGCAGCACGACGCCCTGCGTAGCGCGACTCATGGAACCCACGGAACCCGCAAGGGCTCGCCGCGCGGCCCGTCGAGCCGCTCGCCGTCCACGGTGACGCCTAGCCGCTCGGGCGCCAGGTCGACGCGCACGGTGCGACCCCGGGCGATTGCCGGTCCCAGCGACACGCGGGCGGGACCGTTCGGCAGCGGCCGCACCTCGATGCCCGACGCGTCCACATGGAGCCCGGCGAATCCGCGCGTCAGCAAATCGAGGATCCAGGAGTGCTGGTAGTCGTCGATGCCGCGGAAGTGGCACGCGCGGCCCGTGTGCGGGTTGTAGTGCTCGAAGCAGTTCGGGCGCGAGGGATCTCCGTCGGTGAACATCATGCGCGCGAAGCGGTTGAGCATGTCGGCCGCCAGCAGGCCGGCCCGCGTGCTCCCGCCGCGCCAGCAGCGCAGCAACCCTTCGATCACGTGGCTCGTCGTCATCGGCCATACCCGTCCGTTCCACGGGCAGTTGCGGCGCTTCCCCCGCCAGATGCCCTCCGCCGAGAATCGCGGATCGTCCACGCTGGACGAAGGCAGAGGGAAGCGCGTGCCGAAGCTCCCGGGATCTTCGAGGTGGTCGAGCAGGGCGTCGAGGCGGGCGCCGCCCACCCGTGCGGTGAGCAGCGGGTAGAACCCCACCGCCGCCTTCACGCCGGTGCGCTCGCCGGTGCGCCCGTCCACGTCGGTGAACAGCCGGGCCTCCGCCGACCACATGCGTTCGTCGATCGCCCTCCAGCAGCGGGCCGCGAGCCCGCGCCACTCGGCCTCGTCGCCCGGCCGCTCCAGGCGGCGCGCCACCGAGCCGAGGGCGCGGAACAGCTGGTGCGCGTACACCGTGACGTCGATCCCCTTGAGGCGGAGGCGGGGACGCCACCCCGCCACGTCGGCCTCCTCGTCCACGGCCATGTAGCGCGACATGTACTCCTGTCCCGTCTCGAAATGGTTCGTGACGGTGAACATCCCCGACGCCTCCGGGTCGCGCGCCGCCGTCAGCCAGCGGCCGTAGCGCGACAGTCCTTCGTAGCAGCGGGCCAGCGCGGCCGCATCGGGGTGCATGTCGTCGACCGCGAGCAGCGCGTCGCCCCAGTTGGCGTGGTAGAAGTCGGTTCCCTCGAGGCGCTCGGGATAGAGGCGCCCATGGAACGATCCGTCGGGCTTCTGGTTGTCGACGAAGTTCAAGAGTGAGCCCCACGCTTCGCGCCCGCCCTTCCGCCACCGCATCTCCATCATGTGGCACTGCGCGCTGTAGGCGATCGGCACATGGAAGTACTCCGGGCCCTCGGCGATGGCGGGGTGCCGCACCGGGCCCCACGGACCCTCGATGCGGTTTAGTCCCAACCCGTAGATGCGGTAGTCGAAGGTGCGGTCGAGATATGGATCGCCGCACTGGAAGTGGGGAAAACCGCCGAAGAAGGACTCCCAGGCGGAGGCTGTCGGGGTCTCGCCGGCCGGGGGCGTCGGGGACGCTGGAGCCGGGCGCCGAGCTTCGGCGCGCCGGAGGCGGAGGGTGAGCCGGAAGGTTGGCGGGCCGCCGCCGTCGATCCCCGCCAGCGGAAGGGCGACGGCGATCCAGATCCACCCGGAGCGGCGTGCGCCCGGATCGGAGTTCAGGTCGGAGTTCGGGTCGGGGGCCGCGCCGGACGCGGGGTCGGCGCCCACGCAACCGGTCGCGGCGCTCCCCGGGGCGCCACCGCCGTCTTCCGCGAAGGGCGAATGCCGCCATTCGGGCGCGCCGCGCCCCTCGGACGGCACGATGCGCCGCCACGCGGGCGCAACGGAGCCCGCAAGCTCCAGGCGCAGGGCCAATTCCTGCCCGCGCCGGTCCGAGACGGTCCGCGTCCAGCCCACGCCGCCGGCCGTGGGTTCCGCCCCTTCGGTCGCGTCAGCTGGCTGCGCGGTGAAGCCGACGAGGAAGCCCTCGAGTTCACGGGGGACGTGCCAGGTTGATTCGAGGATTCCGCCCGGCAGCACCTGGCGGCGCTCCTCGACGGTGACGCCTCGCTCATCCGACCACGTGACGACCAGCCGCCCGGGTCGCCACCTGCGTGGCGTCAGTTCGCGGCCGCCCGGGCCGCAGGTCGCTCTACGGAGGGGGTTTTCGAGCCCGTCGGGGCGCACGAGAGCCACCGAGAACCCCGGGCCGACCTCGTGCTGCAGCAGGTGCACGGGATCCCAGAACCCCGGCCGGTGAAGCCACTGCGGGAACGACGGCGCCCACACCACGCCGTCCAGCCCCCCCAGGAACCACTTGTCATTGCGAGCCAGCGCCGCGATGCGCGCCCTGGGGGAAACGGCGGGACGGGACGGAGGGTTGTTCATGGGAACACCATCGAACCGCATGGGTCGCCGGTCAACGGCGCGACGGTCCGCCGCCGCCGCTGGCGCCGGGCGGGGTGACCCGCGACGGATTGAGCTGACACTTCCTCACGACGGGGTGCGTAGACGCGCACAGCCCCCCGCGCTATTCAGGCGGGTGGCCCCGCGGCGCGGCGATTTGCGACTGTGCCGACGGGACAACCCTGCGTTCAGCGCC